>NZ_QUDF01000001.1:0-505589 GCF_003477535.1 Eubacterium sp. AM05-23 | reverse complement strand
GCCAGCGTTCGTCCTGAGCCAGGATCAAACTCTCAATAAAAAGTTTATCGTTTGCCTTTCGGCTTCTTGATCTGGTTCATGTGATGATTTTTTGAAGTGTTCATCGCACTTGCGTTTTTATCCTTTGCTGATTTTCATCAGCTGGAATTTCAGGTTTTATGGTACTATTCTCTTTTCTATGACCCTTTTTTTCTTTTCGACAAAGCCGCATCTGCTGTGTTGCCCGGATCACGCTTTCAGTCACATGCTCAAGTATGCTCCTTCAATCGCTCCTCCGTGCGCCTTGCACCTGCGTCTTTCCCTTAAAGAAAAACGTTTAAAGCGTGTTCAACTTTCTCAAGCGAACTTCTTTATTATACCGCGTCGTTCTTATTCTGTCAAGCACTTTTTAAAATTTATTTTTAAATTTTCTCAAGCGCTGGACTGAAAGCCCTGCGGCGCTGTGCTCTCCGAGACAGCTTAATTAGTATACCCCGTTCCTTACCCTTTGTCAAGCACTTTTAACCATTATTTTAATCTTTTTTGATTTATTTTTAACTTTCGCGTTTTTTACGGCTCAGAATATAAAAAGGACTGGCAGTACTGCCAGTCCTTTGCCGCTTGCTGAAGCTTAATCGTCTAGGGGTTTCATGGTTGGGAATAGGATAACGTCGCGGATACTGTGCTGTCCTGTAAACAGCATCACCAAACGGTCAATACCGATTCCAAGGCCGCCTGTGGGCGGAAGACCAACTTCCAGCGCGTTGATAAAGTCTGCATCATATGGGTGTGCTTCATCATCACCATCAGCCTTTTTCTGTACCTGTGCCTCAAAACGTCCTTTCTGATCAATGGGGTCATTGAGCTCGGAGAATGCGTTGGCACATTCGGCACCGTTGATAAACAGCTCGAAACGCTGAGTATATCGCGGATCAGTGGGTTCACGTTTAGATAACGGCGAAATTTCTACGGGGTGCATGGTCACAAAGGTGGGCTGAATGAGCTTGTCCTCTACATATTCGTCAAAAACTTCTGAGATGATTTCACCGATAGAGTGCTTGTCTTCCACATCGACATGCAGCTTTTTCGCTGCTTCCTGCGCTTCTGCCAGATCGGTCATCACATCAAAATTGACGCCGGTGTGTTCTTCCACTAAATCGACCATTCTTGCACGTTTGAAAGGCGCTGCCAATGAAATGTCATGGCCTTCGTATTCCACGGTATCCGTGTCAAGGATTTCTTTTGCCAAAAATCCATACAAGGCTTCCACCATATTCATTACATCATCATAATCCGCATAGGCCTCGTAGGTTTCAAGCAGGGTAAATTCGGGATTATGGGTTGCGTCCATGCCTTCATTACGGAACACACGGCTGAGTTCATAAACTTTATCAAAACCACCGACAATCAGCCGTTTAAGGGGCAATTCCAGGGCGATACGCATATAAAGCGGAATATCCAGAGCATTATGATGGGTCACAAAGGGACGGGCATTGGCGCCGCCTGCCAGGTTGTATAAAACCGGTGTTTCTACTTCGATAAAACCGCGGTTGTCCAGGAATTCTCTGATCTTACGGATGATCTGAGAACGCAGGATAAAAACATTTTTAACTTCGGGATTTACAATTAAATCGACATAGCGCTGACGATAACGCAGCTCGGTATCTTTTAAGCCATGATATTTTTCCGGTAAAATCTGGAGGGATTTACTCAGTAAAGTCAGTTCTTTTACGCGAACCGAAATCTGTCCCTTCTGTGTTTTAAACACTTCACCCTTAATTCCGACAATATCGCCGATGTCATAGGTTTTGATTTCGTCGTAATTTTCCAGCAGATCCTTCTTTAAAAACATCTGGATTTTTCCGGTACTGTCCTGAAGGTCATAGAAGCCGACCTTTCCCTGACCTCTTTTTGACATGATACGTCCTGCCATGGAAACAGGCTTTTCTTCATACGCTTCAAAGTTTTCATTAACATCATCTGCGTAAGCAGTCACGTCATAACGTGTTATCTCGAAAGGGTTCTTCCCTTCATCCTGGAGCTTCTTCAGCTTTTCACGTCTGACGGCTAGTACTTCACTTAAATTTTCTTCGCTCACTGGGCTCTCCTATCTTCTGATCTCTAAAATTTCATACTGAACTTCACCATCCGGAATCGGAATCGTCACAACCTGCCCGACCTTGGCGCCAATCAACCCTCTGCCGACTGGTGATTCGTTGGATAATTTATTCTGTGTAATATCGGATTCTGCTGATCCGACAATTTTATATTCTTCGGTATCGCCAAACTCAAGGTCTTTTACCTTGACGATGCTGCCGACCCCGACGTCCTCGGTGTGAATGTCATTATCATCAATGACCTTTACCTTTTTAATTTTGGCTTCAAGTTCAGAAATTTCACCTTCTACGAAGCCCTGTTCTGATTTCGCTTCATCATATTCGGCGTTTTCACTCAAATCGCCGTATTCTCTGGCCGTTTTAATACGCGCCGCAACTTCGTAACGTTTAACCGTTTTTAAATACTCTAAACGTTTCTTTAAATTATCAAGACCCTCCTGGGTCATTACTAATTCTTCATTCAAATGATCAGTCATTTTTGTTTCCCCTTTATGTGGTACGGAATGTATTTAATTCCATACGCATTACTTAAAATCATGCTTGATATTATAATTTTTTTAGACGCTTCTGTCAAGTCAACCATTTGATTTCACGTCTTTTGTATACAATTTTACAGATATTATCGAAAAACCACCTGAAACAGGTGGCTTTTCGGACTGTTTAATTCTATAAATTCACTAGATTGTGTTGATGTCTACCAGATCAATATCGGCCATTGTCTTATTGGATTCCAGACAATTGAGCAATGCTCTGGCCGTATCGAGGGAGGTCAGCAGACTGATAGAGCTTTCAACAGCCTTTCTTCGCATCTTAACCTCGTCCTGTTCTGGCTGGCGGCCTTTTGTAGAAGTGGAGATAACATAGGTTACCTTTCCGCTTTCTAAAAGATCCCCAATGTTTGGCGCTTTTTCTGCCATGCGCTTAACCACCTTTGCCGGTACATTGTTTTCGTTGAGTACCAGCGCAGTGCCGACGGTCGCAAATATCTTAAAGCCCATTTTATGGAACCGGCGTCCGATGTCCACAATTTCATCTTTATCGCGGTCCCGCACGGTCAGAAGTACCCCGCCGGTACGTTCCATTTTATAACCGGCTGCTACAAGTCCCTTATAAACAGCGTCCTCAAATTTTTTGCCAACGCCCAGAACCTCACCGGTTGACTTCATTTCTGGTCCAAGCTGGGTATCAACATCCTGGAGCTTCGCAAAGCTGAATACCGGCACCTTGACCGCTACATAGTCCTTAACCGGATGGAGGCCGGAGCTGTAGCCCATTTCCTTTAAGGTTGCCCCCATCATAATCCGGGTTGCAAGGTTAACCATCGGAATATCGGTCACCTTAGAAATATATGGTACGGTTCTTGAAGAACGCGGATTTACCTCGATGACATAAACCTGGCCTTCATAGACAACGTACTGGATGTTTACAAGGCCGATAACATGCAGCTCTTTGGCAAGTTTGCCTGTGTAATCAATAATCGTGTCCTTGATTTCCTGAGACAGGGTCTGCGGCGGATAAACCGAGATGGAGTCCCCAGAGTGGACACCGGCTTTTTCAATATGCTCCATGATTCCAGGGATCAGGTAGTCTGTTCCGTCACAGATGGCGTCGACTTCGACTTCTGTTCCCATGAGATACTTATCGATCAGCACAGGATTTTCAAGCTCATGTTCGGTAATAATGTTCATATATTCCACAACATCGGCTTCTTCGTAGGCGATAATCATATTTTGGCCGCCAAGCACATAGGATGGACGAAGGAGTACCGGGAAGCCCAGCCGTTCTGCCACTTTCACAGCTTCTTCAGTCGTATAGACGGTTTCTCCCTTTGGTCTCGGGATGCCGCAGCGTTCCAGCAGATCGTCGAAAAGTTCACGATCCTCAGCGGCGTCGATATATTTGGGGTCTGTGCCCAAAATGCCGACATTAATTTCATCCAGATGTTTTGTCAGCTTAATGGCTGTCTGTCCCCCGAACTGGACGATGGCGCCGTCTGGCTTTTCCGTCTCTACGATGGAGCGCACATCCTCTGCTGTGAGAGGCTCAAAATACAGACGGTCTGAGGTATCAAAGTCGGTCGACACCGTTTCCGGATTGTTGTTGACAATGATGGCCTCATAGCCCAGCTCTTTTAAGGCCCAGGCACAATGCACAGAACAGTAGTCAAACTCAATCCCCTGGCCAATACGGATTGGTCCAGAACCAAAAACAAGGATTTTCTTTTTATCACTCTTGTGCTCATCCAGGAAAATTTCCGCTTCGTTTTCTTTATCCATTGTGGAATAAAAATAAGGTGTCTCCGCTTTAAATTCCCCAGCACAGGTGTCAACCATTTTAAAGGAAGCATACTGTCTGCCGGTCGGGATCTTTTCACCAGTCAGGCGCTCAATGGTAGAATCCATAAAGCCCAGCTCACGGGCAACCGCCAGACGTTCCATGCCGCGTTCGTCGCTCAGGCCCTTTTCGCGCAGGTCGCGTTCCATCACGGCCAGATGGCGGAGCTTGTCGAGGAACCACATATCAATCTGGGTGGCTTCCCAGATTTTTTCCATATCCAGTCCACGGTACAGGGCTTCATAGACAACGAAGCAGCGTTCATCATCCTTACGGCCAACCGCTTCCATGATTTCATCATCCGGCGCTTCACGGTATTTTTCGACGCTCAGGGTGTCAAAGCCCAGCTCAACCGAGCGAACAGCTTTCATCATCGCCTGCTCAAAGCTGTTGCCGATAGACATAATTTCACCGGTTGCCTTCATCTGTGTACCCAAGGTACGCTTAGCGTAAACAAATTTATCGAATGGCCATCTTGGGAATTTAACAACGATATAGTCAATGACCGGTTCAAAACAAGCCGGCGTTTTACCTGTGATGTCATTCATGATTTCATCCAAAGA
Organism: Eubacterium sp. AM05-23; assembly: GCF_003477535.1. Lineage (NCBI taxonomy): Bacteria > Bacillati > Bacillota > Clostridia > Eubacteriales > Eubacteriaceae > Eubacterium > Eubacterium sp. AM05-23. Next base: position 500,596 of record NZ_QUDF01000001.1, on the reverse strand, counting down.
GAAGCCCACAGCGATCAGCGACGCAATCTTGGCGATCGGGTATCCGGTTGCCTTTGAGGCCAGCGCTGAAGAACGGGAAACTCTTGGATTTACCTCGATAACCGCGTAATTGAAATTTTCCGGGTCCAGTGCGAACTGGCAGTTACAGCCGCCCTCTACACCCAGAGCCGAAATAATTTTAAGGGCAGAGGTTCTGAGCATCTGGTATTCTTTGTCGCTCAGCGTCTGGCATGGCGCCACGACGATGGAATCGCCGGTGTGGATGCCGACTGGGTCAAAGTTTTCCATGGAGCAGACGGTAATAACATTCCCTTTGCTGTCACGCATGACTTCAAATTCGATTTCTTTCCAGCCGGAAATGCCGCGTTCAACCAGAATCTGGGTGATCGGCGACAGGCGCAGGCCGTTGGTGGCAATTTCATGAAGCTGTTCCGGATTATCGGCAATCCCACCACCGGTTCCGCCTAAGGTAAAGGCTGGACGGACGATGACCGGGTAGCCCATGGTGGAGGCGAAATCCAGGGCGTCCTCAACGGTTGTAACGACCTTTGAGGGAATGACCGGTTCTCCAATTTCTTTCATCATGTCTTTAAATTCCTGACGGTCCTCTGCCTTGTCAATGGTTTCGACATTGGCGCCCAGCAGCTTCACATTATGTTCGTCTAAAAAGCCTTCCTTGGCGAGCTGCATGGATAAGGTCAGGCCTGTCTGCCCACCAAGGGTGGAGAGGATGCTGTCTGGTTTTTCCAGGAGGATAACCCGTTTAACGACATCCAGTGTCAATGGCTCAATATAGATTTTATCGGCCATGGCCTTATCGGTCATGATCGTAGCCGGGTTTGAGTTAATGAGAATAACCTCAAGGCCAACCGCCTTCAAGGCTTTACAGGCCTGGGTACCGGCATAGTCAAATTCTGCTGCCTGGCCAATTACGATCGGGCCAGACCCGATGACAAGTACACGCTTAATATCATTTCTTAAAGGCATCCCTGTTGTCCCCTTTCCATTAAATCCGAAAAACGTTCAAATAAATATCCTGTATCATTGGGGCCTGCGCTGGCTTCCGGATGAAACTGCACGGTAAAGGCCGGAATGTTTTTATAGGCAATCCCCTCGCAGCTGCCGTCATTCATATTGACATGGGAGATGGTTCCCACATCCTCCGGAATGCTCTCAACGGCGTAGCCGTGGTTCTGGCTGGTAATAAAGACCCGATCCTTGGATAAATCCTTAACCGGCTGGTTCAGTCCGCGGTGTCCGTATTTCATTTTGCGGGTGGTACCGCCCATGGCCAGGGCCAGCAGCTGGTGTCCCAGACAGATGCCGAAAATCGGCTTGCCGTAGGCGATGAAGTCCTGAATGTTTTTAATGATTTCCACATTGTCTTCGGGATTTCCGGGGCCGTTGCTCAGCATGATGCCATCTGGATTCAGTCTTCGGATATCATCGACCGTAGAGTTAGCCGGCATAACCGTCACATTACAGCCGATCTGCAGCAGCATTCTGAGGATATTGTGCTTGTAGCCATAATCCATGAGCGCGACATGGTTTGCGCGGTTTTCACGGGTATAGAACCAGCCCTTTTTCTTCTGGGTAACCACCTGTACTGGATTGACCACCTTATAATTCCGGATCTGCTCCAGCAGCGCTTCTTTTTTCTCATAGACGTCCTCGGTGGTGATGGCGCCGTTCATGGTGCCAAACTCACGAATCTTGCGGGTGAGGGCGCGGGTATCAATATCCCAGATACCGATTTTACCCTGCTTTACAAGAAAGTCATTAATCGTGGCTGTGGTTCTGAAGTTTGATGGTTCCTCGCACCATTCCTTTACAATGTAGCCATTTACCCAGCTTTTTTCTGATTCCATGTCGTCATTATTGACCCCATAATTTCCAATAAGCGGGTAAGTCTGAAGCACGATCTGTCCATAATAGGACGGGTCTGTCAGAACTTCCTGATACCCGGTCATTCCGGTTGTAAAGACAATCTCCCCAATGGTGGTGCCTTCGCAGCCGAAATTGTAGCCTTCGTAAACCGTCCCGTCCGACAACAAAATGTAGGCGCGCTTGTCACGTTTAAAATAAGACATTTTCTCCTCCTCTATTTTTCCTTCAACTTTTATACTTACAAAAAGAGAATAATGCAGGCAGCATTATCCTCTTTAAATTATTTCGTTTCCCTAAACAGCTAACTCTTCGCGATCTGGGCCAACGCCGACGTAACCAACTGTGGTTCCGACCAGCTCTTCAATTGTCTTAATGTATTTTTTCGCATTTTCCGGCAAATCTTCAATCTTCCGGATTTCTTTGGTGGAACACATCCAGCCCGGCAGGGTTTCGTAAACCGGCTTTACACGTTCCAGCTCTTCGGTGTTCGGGAAATAGTCAATGACCTCACCATCCAGCTCATAGGCAATACACACCTTAATTTGCGGAAGGTTATCCAACTTATCAATTTTACACAATGCCAAAGTATCAAATCCGTTGATTAAATTTGTATATTTAAGCACCGGAATATCTAACCAGCCCAGACGTCTGGAGCGTCCTGTTCTGGCGCCAAATTCGTCATCCGGCTGATCACCGGTTCCCCTTATCAGGTCGATGTCTCCCTCAAATTCCTCTGTCGGGAAGGGGCCTGCCCCCACAGCGCTCGAAAAGGCCTTGGCCACACCGATGACACGATCAATTTTTTTGGCTGAGAAGCCGCCGCTTACCGCCGCATAAGCCGCTGTGGGGTTGGAGGATGTCACATAGGGGTAAATGCCCAGGTCAATATCCTTCATGGCTGCCAGCTGGCCTTCAAATAATATATTCTTACCAGCGTCAATATAACGGTGCAGGTAACGGATCGGGTCCACAATCATGGCTGCAAAGCGTTCTGCCCATTGCTCACATTTTTCATAGAGAAAATCAACGGTATAATTTTCAGCGCCGTAAGCCCGCATCTGGTTGTTGATGACCGGGACAATGGCCTCCAGCTTCTTTCTGGCAGAATCCAGATTGAGTAAATCCTCAAAACGCAAGTTTTTACGCAGAGCTTTATAGGAATAAGCCTGGCCAATCCCGCGTTTGGTGGTACCGATACCGCCAGATGCTTCCATCAGCTCATCCAGCTTCTGATGATAGGGCATCAGGATATGGGCCTTACCGGATATTTTCAACCCGCTCATTCCGACGCCGGCATCTTCAATCTGCTTGATTTCATCTTCCAGAACATCCGGATTCACCACTGTACCTGTACCGATTAAGCACTCGCCGCCTTCATTAAAGATACCGCTTGGAATCAGATGCAGCTTGAACACGCCGTGCTCGTTGATGACCGTATGGCCGGCGTTATCCCCGCCCTGGAAACGGACGATCAGATCACAGTCCTTTGACAGGTAGTCAATCATTTTGCCTTTACCTTCGTCGCCCCACTGTGCTCCAACTAATACAGAAATTGACATTGTATCATTCCTTCCTCAATATAAGAAGCAGTTCCTTATATCATTCGATTCATTTGCATATTCATACATTTTTTATGCATCTCTTTTGAGACCGCACATATTATACCACATAATTTTTTCCTTGTCTCTAAAAACCTCTCAAAATCTGAGCCTTAAGACAATTTTGAAAACATTTAATATGGCCGGAAGGCCATTTGCCCACGATTTTTTTGAAAACGGGCACTGCATAGTTATTTATGAACCGGCCGGGCCGGCGGTTCCATCTGGCTACCTATTTATATGTGCCATAAAATATGCGCCATAAAAAAGGAGGCTGTGGTTTCACAGCCTCTTACACGTTGTCTCTTCCCCTCTACTCCACCGGATCGTGGCTTAAAAGAAACAATGTCAGGATTTCTTCCGCATAGCTGCCCTTTTCTTTTGGGCAACGTTCCAGCAGCTCCAGTACCTCGGAATATCTGGCGCCCATGTATTCCTTGGGCCCATAGAGAATGGCGTCTGCCGACATTTTTAAAACATGGCAGAAACGGTTCAGGCTTTTTAAGGAAAAGCCCTTGGTGCCCAGCTCGATATCGGCTAAAAAGGTCGGCGTGATGTCAACCTTTCTGGCCAGCTCGTCACGGGACATATTCAGAAACGTTCTCTGTTTGCGGATACGCAGGCCCATGGCCTTGTAATCTAGCTCTTGCATTTAATTTCCCCCTCTTCTCTCTCTAAAGGTAAAGGCTTTGAAATAAAAAACATAGCAGACGCGACAGGAGCGAATGAGCAAAAGCTATCCATTATCCGTCCGTCCTTTCGGAAAATAAAAACTGCGCATGGCAGCTACCCACACACAGTTAAGAAAGTTCAAGAAAAAACTCAACAATAACACAAAATTAAGAACAGCTATTGAATAAAGAAAGAAAATAGCATATAATTAACTTTGCGGTACTCCTCAGGAGGTGTGGTGCCCAGACACCGCATTGCCGTATTGTGGTAGTGACACAGTACGGATGCCGCAATTTTTATTTCTATACTCTTTATTATAGAATAGATTGAAATAATATGCAATTCTTATTTGTTTTTTCAGGCTAATAGTTTTTTTCGTATGCTATTTTATCTTTCAGCGTTTTACTGTTCTTGATTCCCTCCTCTCCTCAACGCCAGATTTCGCAGTGGTCAAACTGCTGATCCGGGTACTCGATGACTCCAAGCCCCAGCGCCCGGGCCGCGGCGGCCACCTCGTCATAGGGCACGCCGGGACAGTACAGGTCGGCCGCATGACCGGACAGGTGCCAGGAGGCCGCAATGCCGCCTACCTCCGCATTGCGCCTTTCACAGCGAACGCCTGAGGTGATGATGATGGGCTGGTCAAAATAACACCGCAGCGCCTCGATTTTCTCTAAAAGCTCTTGGTCCATGGCTGCGGGCCAGCCGTCACAGTAGCCCGCGCAGTCACAGGCATACTCGTCCATGAGAAAGTGGGCCGAGGCCCAGGGGCCGTCGGTGAGGATGGGGTCCTCGGGCAGGGGGTGGTCGATGACAGCCCCGTCCTGAGGCGTTTCCTGTGGATCCGGCGCTGGTACGGCTGGTTCTGGCGCCTGCGGCTCTGTTTCCGAAGCTGATGGCTGCGGCGCTTTATCCGGTACCTCCTCCAGCGCAAAGCCCAGCCCTGTGAGAAAAACGCAGGAAATCAGGATCAGAATTGAGAGGATTAATCTTCGGCTGATGGTTTTATAAAAATTTTTCATTTGGGTTCTCCCTTCTTGAATGCGTGGATGGCGGATCCTCAACGATCCACTAAAAAAAGGGGGCTTTCGCCCCCTTTTTACTCAACGGCTACGTCGGTAGTGGTGGTGTCCACGCGCTTGGCGCCGGACAGCTTGGCGAGGGCGAAGCCGTCGGGCTGGAAGATGTTGTCGGCTACGATGCCGGCCGCCGCTGTTTGTATCTCCGCATCGGTGATGCCCTCTCGGTAGTCTGGGATGGTCATTCGGTACTCTTTGCCGCTTTCGGTGGTAAAAATCAGGTTCAGGTCTTTTTTTGTGGTTATTGCCATGGTTTATCTCCTTTTCTTATCCTTGCTTTTATCTGTTTTCGGCTGCTGTGTGCTTTCTTTTTTACTCGGTTTTTGTAATGTCGCTGGCGGTGATGCGCTCACAGCCCTCGCCAATGGGCTCCTGCATGGAAATGATGTGCCCGTAGGCACTGTCCAGCTGTTCCTTGGTGGCGTCGTGCCTGACGTCGCCGTAGGTTTTGCTTCCGCGTTCAATTTTTCCTTCTTTTTCGCCATAGTTTACCTTTACTTTGAGTTTTGTGTCTTTCAGGTTTTCTTCGACTGCCATGTGTATTTCTCCTTTTTGGGTTTGTATTTTGTGTGGCGTTTTGCCCTACACTATATACATACTTTTTTTTTTGAAAATATCAACGCTTTTCACAAAACTTTTTTTATTTTTTTTAAGGCGCGGTCGCGGCGCTGGTTTACCGCCTGGGGACTGATGCCTTCTGTTTCGGCGATTTCGGTCTGGGTCATGCCCTCGTAGTAGTGCTTTTCCAGCACGCTGCGGTAGCTGGGACTTAAGCGGCTCAGCCCCCTGGCGAGCTTTTTCCGGCTCGCGCTTTTTTCCTCGCGCTGGATATAATCGGCCTCGAGGTTTGTCGCTTTATCGGGCAGCACCTCGGCATAGGTCAGGCCCTGTCTCCCCGGCACCTGATCGTCAAGGGTTGTATCGGGTTTGACGGAATGGTTAAACTGGCCGTGCTGCCACTTTCTGTAATACTGGCGCAGGTGCGCCTGGATAAAGGCGTTAAAGCTGGCGCCACGCCTGGGGTCAAACTTTTTCAGGCCCTCCATAAAGGCGATGACGCCGTCCTGAAAGGCGTCCTCGAACTGGTCGTCATGGATCCCTGAGCGGCTGAGGGTGGCCAGTATCAGCGGCCTGAAGGCCATGACCAGCAGCTGGCCCGCGGTACTGCCGCTTTCTCTTTCCGGGCTGCCGTCCGGATATTCCTGCCCGTTTTTACAGGTTTTTACCAAATCGTCAATCACCTTGTAGTTACTCAAATAAGCCTCCTATTCGTCCTCATAGACGTCTGTAATCTCAAGCACAATGCCGGGAAAGCGGTCCTCGACGGCGGCGCTGAGGTCGTTGAACAGGTCCTCGGCTTCCTCGGCGCTGCGGGCGTAAAAGCCGGCTTTCATAAGACATTCGGCCTCGACCATGTAGCTTCTTTTTCTGCGGACCAGACTGGGTCCGGTGCCGTATCGGTTCATGTGGTTTCTCCTTTCTGCTTTGCCTCTCTCGCGGCCCACATGGCGTTAAAGGCGGCCACGCTGTCACCGGGATACAGGGCCTGGATGGCGGCTTTCTCGGATTCGGTGAGCGGCGGGAGCAGGTTAAAGCCGTGGATGCTGTGGGTATTGGGCGGCTCCTCCTGATTATAATAGAACAGAGACGCCTGTTTAGGGTTTATATTATTTATATACGGTTGCGCCCCGTGTCCGCTTTCTGTAGCGGTTTGTGTCCATACGAGCGTCGGCTCCTGACGCTCTCCGGCGGCGATGCTGGCCGGGGCCAGGCCTTTGTCAAAGGGGATCAGGCGGTATTGTCCCGCCCGGTTTCCCGCGTCGGGGGTGTACGTCACGCGCTGCTTCCGGATCAGCGTCTGCCTTTGTGTCCAGAGGGCCTGGCGGTTTTTAAAGCCAAGGGCGTCCTGAAACAGCTTGTTGGGCACCCGGAATTCCACCGGCCAGTACCAGAAGCCGTCGGCGCCCTTTATGGCGGCGCGGTTATTAAAGTACATGAGGTAATGCCAGAAGGCCTGGAGCAGAGGGCTCAGGCGCTGCTGCTCCATCCAGCGGAAAAAGGCGAGCAACTCGGTCAGGTAGTTCATGCGGACGCCGCCTCCTTTTTAAGCCTGTCCGCAAAATAGATGCAGCCGGCCGGCGTCAGATAAAGCCTGCGCCCCGGACAGGCTGCTGTCTGGTTTCCGATTCTGAGGATTCCCATGGCCGCCGCCCTTTGGCTCACCTGGTTTAAGGTGCCGGGCGCATTCTTTCTCAGGTAGCCTCTGGCGCGCAGCCAGCGGAAAAAATCGTGCTTGCTTATGATGATGCCCTCTGCCTTCATCCTTCTTAAAAAGGCGCTGGTCTCGGTAAGCGGCTCCATGCCCAGACACCACTGCCCGGGGTTTCTTTCCGGATTGGCGGCCAGGTGGATATCCACCACGATGTGCCCGGCGGCCCCACCAAGCGTGAGCTGTGCCGGGGCCTGGAATTTTTGGGCGCACGAAGCACACCTGCCTGCCCCTGCTTTTTTTGCCGTATCCCTGTTTCTTTCGCGCATTTGTTTACGATTCATTGTAAACCTCCTGTAAATTAAAATGATTTTGTTTCCGGTACGCTCGGTACCGCTCTTTATCTTACAGGTATCATTCTAAAACAAATTTTTTACTTTTACAAAGCGCGAAAATAGAATTTAATAGTTATTTATTTAACAATATAGATTTTCAAAATAGCGCTTCCGCCACCGGTAAACCGTGGAGTATTCGCCATAAAAGGGCACCTCGTGCCAGGGGCGGCCACGCCTGGGCTGCAGCCGGCCCGGGCTGCGCAGCTCCTCTCTGGTAAAAAGGGTATGCAGCACTTCGACCACAGTGTATAGGAGCACGCGCATCCAGCGCAGGATAAAAAAGGGGAACACCCGCTGGTTACGGTCACATTCCAGGCAGGTTTTGCTGCATACCCAGAAAAGATAGAGGGTTCCGTCCCCGGTTTCAACCTCCTTATAAAAGCCATTGACGATTTTAAGCCGGCCGTCTTTTTCCTTTACGGAAAGGGTTTTTTCCGCAAGCTTACCGCCGCAGTGAATGCAGACATGCTTTTTATGGCCGTGATAAATCCACTCTTTCACAGGCTTTTCGCCGTTCCTGCTCCGGTATCCGGTATCGACCTCCTCAAAATCCCCGGGGTGCTTCGCGATGTACTTTGCCAGTGCCTTTGCCGTAATTCTCTTTTTCATTCTGGACTCCTCTCCATTAGACCAAACAAAAAAACACCAAAAGCTCCAATGAGCCTTCAGTGTTTTTTATTCAGGGTGACAGCAAGTGTCCCTGTTTTTTATTTAATTGTCCTGTTTCCCTATGAACCGCGCCAACTGTTCGGGGAATAATTTTCTTCTTTCAGTACCATTATAACCGTTTTCAATCAATAATGCAATCCTTTTCTGTCGTGCGTAAAAAAGGCCCTCAAGCGTTCTGTAACACGCTTGAGGGCCTTTTGGCGCTAGCTGTCCGCCTGGCAGCGCAGCAGCGCCCTGATGGTGTTTTCCTGGATTTCCTGAACCATTTCGTCGAACATGGCAAAGCCTTCCTTTGTGTATTCTTTTACGGGGTCGTTCTGCCCGTAGCTTCTGAGGCCGATTCCCTGCTTCAACTGGTCCATGTTGTCGATATGGTCCATCCAGGCCATGTCCACGGCTTTTAAGAGCACCTCTCTCTCAAGGGCGTCCCGTGTTTCCCGGCCGATTTTGGCCGAAAGTTTTTCAAGATGGCTGCTGAAAAGACTGCCGAGGGCCTGCTCCAGCGCCTCCCGGCTCTTTAGCGTATCGACAAACTTAAAATCGGTCTCTGGAAAAAAGGATTTGCCCAGGGCCTTTTTCAGTCCCTGGATATCCCAGTGGTCAGCGATGGGATCGCTCATGAAGATGTCCAGCACTGAGGCGAAGATACGCTGCCCCATGGCGAGGATCTGGTCGTGTATATTCTCGCCGTCCAGAACCTGCTGGCGCTGCTTGTAGATGATCTCACGCTGCCGGTTCATCACATTGTCATATTTCAGAACGTTTTTACGGTCGTCAAAATTCTTGCTTTCCATTTTTTTCTGGGCGTTTTCAATGCCCTTTGTCAGGATTCTGCTGGTGATGGCCTCGCCCTCCTGAAGGTCGATGACCTCGCTGAGCTTTTTCATCCGCTCATCGCCGAAGATCCTCAGCAGCGGGTCCTCCAGGGATAAATAAAAGCGGGACTCTCCCGGATCACCCTGACGGCCCGAACGCCCTCTCAGCTGATTGTCGATGCGGCGGCTCTCATGTCTTTCTGTCCCGATCACGTATAAGCCTCCCAGCGCCTGAACCCCTTCGCCCAGGCCAATGTCTGTGCCGCGGCCGGCCATGTTGGTCGAGATGGTGACCGCGCCGGCCTGGCCGGCCTTTGAGATGATCTCAGCCTCCTGCTCATGGTATTTGGCATTGAGCACGGTGTGCTCAATCCCTTCTCTTTGAAGATAGCCGCTGAGGGCCTCGGACTTTTCGATGGACACGGTGCCGATGAGAACCGGCTGGCCCTTTTCATGACGCTTAAGGACGTCCCGGGTCACTGCCTCAAATTTCGCCGCCTCGGTCGCGTAGACCGCGTCCTCATGATCGGTCCGGATCATGGGCTTATTGGTGGGGATGGTGACCACGTTCAGATTGTAAATAGAGGAGAACTCGTCCTCCTCTGTTTTGGCTGTGCCGGTCATGCCCGCGAGCTTATCAAACATACGGAAGTAGTTCTGAAAGGTGACGGTGGCAATGGTCTGTGTCTCGGCGTTGACCGGGACATTTTCCTTGGCCTCGATGGCCTGATGCAGCCCGTCTGAGAACCGGCGGCCCGGCATGGTGCGGCCTGTAAACGCGTCCACAATCACCACTTCCTCGCCGGCCACGATATAATCCCTGTCCCGCTGCATCAGCTTATGGGCGTAAAGCGCCTTGTTAATACAGTGAAAAAGCTCCATGTTGACAATATCGGCAAGGTTGTCCACGCTGAAGAACATCTCTGCCCGCTGGATTCCTTTCTCGGTCAGCTGGACGGCTTTCAGCTTTTCGTCCTTCTCGTAGTCCTCTGGCCCCAGCAGCTTGACAAAGCGGTTGGCCAGGCGGTAGAGTTTGCTCTCGGGGCCGCCCGGCCCCGCGATAATAAGGGGCGTCCGGGCCTCGTCGATGAGCACGCTGTCCACCTCGTCGATGATGGCATAATGGAGGCTCCGCTGAACCTGGCTGTCGAGGCTGAGTGCCATGTTGTCCCGCAGATAGTCAAAGCCGAACTCATTGTTTGTTCCGTAGACCACATCAGCCGCATAGGCAGCTTTCTTTTCCTCCGGCGTCTGCCCGCTGACGACAAGGCCGACCCGCAGGCCCAGATACTCGTGGATCTTCCCCATGAGCTCCCGATCCCGCCTGGCCAGATAATCGTTGACGGTCACCACAAAAACGCCCTTGCCCTCCAGGGCATTGAGGTAGGTGGGCAGGGCCGCCACCAGGGTTTTGCCCTCACCGGTTTTCATCTCGGCGATATTGCCCTCGTGCAGGACGAGCCCGCCGATGAGCTGAACCGGAAAGGGCTTCAGGCCGATGGCCCTGTACGCCGCCTCCCTGACCACCGCAAAGGCCTCGGCGGTCAAATGATCCAGCGGCTCTCCGTCCTTAAGCCTTTTCCGGAACAACGCGGTCTTATCTCTGAGGGCGCTGTCGCTGAGGGCGGCCATTGCGTCCTCCAGGGCCAGGATCCTGTCCGCTGTTTTCTGAAGCCTTTTTACATCACGCCTGGATGGGTCGAAAATCTGATTTAAAGCTGCCAAAATACGTCTCCTTTGTCAATTGTGATTCTTTTTTACCGGTCAGTCTACATACTCGGTTTTATATTGAAATTCTTTGCAGTAGTCGTCAACCTTTGAGTTTCTTTTACAGTGTACCACCGTGTTGCCTCTGTTAAAAAGCCAGTCGCCCATGACCTCGGGATCATGGAGCAGCACCACCTTTTTCAGCCGTGGGCAGCCGTGAAAGGCCCACTTCTCAATACGCCTGACGCTTTCGGGAATATGGATGCTCTCGAGAAACTTGCACTTCAAAAACGCGCTGTCCCCGATGGTCACCAGCCCCTCTGGCAGGGTCAGGGATTGAAAGCAGCAGCCCACAAAGGCTTCCCGGCCGATGATTTTCAGCTCTGGCGGCAGGGTGACCTGCTGCAGCTGCTTGCAGCCATAAAAGGTGCGGAAGGCGATCATCTCGATCTGCCTGGGAATGACCACCGTCTGGAGGCTGTCGCAGTCGATAAAAGCGTTCTCGCCAATTTCCTCAAGGGCTTCTGGCAGCTCAATGGTCTTGAGCGCCCGGCACAGCTTAAAGGTTCTTGGCCGGATTACCCGCAGCTTTTTGGGAAGATTGATCTCACGCAGCTTGCGGCACTCCATAAAGGCTGCCTCGCCGATTTCCCGCACACTGCCCGGCATCTTGACCGCCACCAGTTGTGTACAGCCCCGGAATGCGTTTTCTCCGATGGACATCACCGAGGGCGCAAGCTCCAGCCGGTGGATTTTTGTGATATTCATGCAGGCCTTTGACCCGATGGTGCGGTACTCACCGCCAATGACCAGATGCCTGACCTTATTCTGCCTGGCAATGGCCGTTGTGTAGACGCCCCGGTTTTGGCTGTTCGGCTCAGGGGGCCGCTGTCGGGCACTGCGCTCCCTCTGGTTGGTGCTTTTGATGTTTTCTGCCATTTCATTTCCTTCCTCTGTGTAATGTATATTTTTTATGCCGCTGCGCTGTCTCCAACACCGTACAGCGGCCATGAAAGTGCCTGACACAGGCATGGGGATATTTTTTTAAGATTTACCGGCTGATCCGTTCTCGATCAGGCCGTATTTTACCTTGATCCGTTCCAGCTTTTCGATCAGGGGTCTGGCGCCGAAAAACAGGAAAATGACCGTTGAGCAGGCGTAAATCAGATTAAAGGGCGCACCTGAAAAATATAAGGGCAGCGCCGACCACCAGGTCACCGCACTCTGGTACATGAACACACTGGCCGTATCCATTAAAAAGCCGTAGATAAAGAAAGTGGACAGAAACCCAAAGAGGCAGAGGGGCCCCTTTTTCATCGTTAATCTTCCTTTTTTAAACAAAAGCCCTGCCAGAAACCCGATGATGCCCGTGGCAAACATCTGCCAGGGCGTCCAGGGGCCCTGTGTCAGGAAAAAATTGGAGGCAAACATGGACACTGCCCCCACCAAAAATCCGGATTCGGCGCCAAAACATACCCCTGCCACAATAACGACGGCGATGACAGGCTTAAACTGCGGCAGCATAAAAAACGCCGCGCGCCCCGCCACCGCAATGGCCGCTAAAAGTGCCAATACGACCAGCTCCCGGGCCTGGGGCCTCCGGCCCTCAAATACCATCACAAAGGGCACCATGGAATAAACCATGATCATCATACTGATAAAGAAATACTTGCGGTCCCCGATGCGGATACCGATAAAAATCGTGAGGGGAATGAGCACAAAAATCATCAGCAGCGCCGCCCATGTCCGTTTTGACAGCTTCCTGCTCTCTGGCTTTTCCACCAGGCTGCCATCGGCTGGCGGCACCCAGAGCTCGCGGTCACTCCGGACTGGAGCCGCATCCTCTCTTTTTTTTACCTCATACTTTTCTTTTGGCTTGCCGCCCTCCAGAAAATCATCCAGAAACCGGTCTAAAGATTCATTTGGCAACATGTGATCACATCCTTCACGGTAATGGCATTGTCAAACAAATGCCGGGACAAGCGGTTGGCCGAGGTCGTATAAAAGCTGTTTCCCGAAAAAAAGGCTCTCGGGGTGTTGGCGGTCACAATACTGCCCTCAAAGAACAGGCCGCAGGTGTCGGCGTATTGGGCGCAGAATTCCACATCGTGGGAAACCATCACGATGGTCACCCCATGCTCCTGGAGGCGCTTGAGAATTTCGGCCAGCTCCCGCTTAAAGTGGTTGTCCAGCCCCTTTGTCGGCTCATCCATCAGCAGTATGCGGGGCTTCAGCAGCATGATTTTGGCCAGGGCCAGACGCTGCTGCTCGCCGCCGGAGAGGTCGTAGGGGTGCTGCCCCAGGAGGTGCCCGATATGCATGAGCTCTGCCATTCCCTCAACCGCTGTGCGTTTGTCCATGTCGCTGTCAAATTCGGAGCGCCTGCGCTCATTGGTACCGCCAATGGCCTCAAACAGGTCCAGCTCCACTGTCTTTTTGACAAAAAGGCTCTGGGGATTCTGGGGTAAAACGCCCAGAAAGCCATGAAACAGCTCCTTATCCGAATATTTTCGAACTTCCCTCCCTTCAAGCTTTACCTTTCCCCGGTATGGCCGGTTAATACCTGAAATCAAGGACAGGGTGGTGGTTTTGCCGGTGCCGTTGCCGCCTACCAGGGCATACAGCTGGCCCCGCTTGATCTCCAGTGACAGGTCGCATACCACATCGGGAAGATTTTTATCATACCGGAACCAGACATCTCTCAGCTCGACAACGGTCTCCGCTTCTTTAAAATGGTCTGCCTCAATGGGAATACTCTTTTTCTCGACAGGCTTTCCCTCAAACAGCTCCGACAGCCACTGTCTTCCCTCCCGCACAGTCAGCGGGCAGGGCATTTCATTATCGATTCCGGCGTAAATCTGCATGGGCGCAGGCATGGACAAAAACATATCATGCCCCATGCCCCGCAGTTCTTTTCCGATTTCCCGCGGAAGCCCCTGAGCGATAACCGAACCCTGGTCCATGACAATGACCTTATCCGCGGCTGGAAAAATATCCTCAAGCCGGTGCTCCGTCATGATAATAGTAGTGCCCAGGTCACGGTTAATCTTCTTGACAGTTTCCAAAAAATCAGAAGCCGCAATGGGGTCAAGCTGCGAGGTCGGCTCGTCCAGAATCAGCAGCGACGGGTGCATGGCCATGATGGCCGCCAGGTTTAACAGCTGCTTCTGCCCGCCGGACAGCTCGTTCACATTCCGCCGGAACCATGCCTGAATCCCAAAATAAGAGGCCATTTCCGCCACTCTCAAGCGAATAGTCGGCGTGTCATAGCCCAGGCTCTCAAGCCCAAAGGCCAGCTCATGCCACACCTTATCGGTCACAATCTGATTGTCTGGATTTTGCAGCACAAAGCCAATTTCCGAGCTCTGTGTCCGGATATCCACCTCAGAAAGCGCGCGCCCTTTAAAAAGAATCTCCCCTGTCCGTGTTCCGTGGGGCGTGAGCACTGTTTTAAAATGCCGCAGCAGCGTGCTTTTGCCACAGCCGCTCTTGCCGCACAAAACGACAAAATCCCCGTCATTTATCTCCAAATTGATGCTGCAAAGCGCCGGATTCTCCATCTCCGGATAGGTGAACATCAAATCCCTTATTTCTACTTCTGCCATATCTTTTTAAGCAGCTCTGCTGCTCAAGCCTCCTTTATTTTTTGTACAGTGCTGATACCTTGGTCTTTAGCCCCGCTTCACGGGCCATTTTCAGAGTGACGGAATTTTCCGGGCACTCCAGAACCGTCCGCGACGCAAAGCTCTGAGGCGAGAAATACGTGACGCCGGCACCAGCCTTTACATACTTAATCTTCTTACAGTTTGTAAAAGCATTTTTTTCAATAATTGACACACATTGCGGCAGACAGAACGAAGCCAGCGCCTGGCAGCCGTAAAAGGCATATTCGTTGATCCTCAAAAGCCCGCCGGGCCAGTTGACCTGCTCCAACCGTTCACAATTCTGAAAGCACCCCTGGTCAATGAGTCTGATAGTTTTCGGCAGGTCCACTGCCTTTAAGCGCCTGCAGTCCCGGAAGGCCCGGGCCGGCAGAACAGTGAGCCCCTCTGGCAGCCGGATTCTTTCCAGGCTCCGGCAGTTCGCAAAGCAGCTGTGCTCCAGATGCCTCAGGCTGTCCGGAAGCACCACCTCCTCCAGCGCGTCACAGTTAAAGAACGCGCCCGCCCCGATTGTCTCTGTTCCCTCTGCGATCACGATTTTGCGAAGCCGGCTCTGGCCGGCGTACTGAAAGCTTTCAACCTGCTTTCCGATATGCCGCACCGACGGCTCCACCAGCGCGCCGGGCGGAGGAACGCTGACCACCTGACGGTGGTGCGTGAGCCTTAAGGCTTTCCAGGCTCCGGCATCGGATACCGTGTAGCCCATGCTTTTGAAAAAAGCGATCATTCCCTCCTCCTCTGGCCGGCAAAGCAGCGTGACCGCCTGCATAAGAAAGGGCCTGAGCGCCATGCCGCGGTGCAGATAAAGCGCCTTGACGGCACTGCCTGCAAAAACCTGATTGTCCAGCTCAGCCTTTCCAAGAAAATCGACACGTCTCAGGCGCTTTGTGTCCCGAAAACTGAAGCGCTCAATACACGCCACATTTTCCGGAATAATCAATTCTTCCACAGGGCATCCCTTAAAAGCGCCCTCACTCACGGTTTTCAGACTTTTAGGAAAAGTAACCTCCCCCAGGCTCTTACAATCTGCAAAGGCTTTTTGCCCAATGCACTCCACGCCCTCGCCGATAAGTACTTTTCTGATTTTTTCACGGCCGCAATAGGCTCTTGGCGGTATCTCCCGGATGCCAAAGACCAGCAGAAATGTATCCTTGGGGTAAGTCTCGAATTCGAGTACTGCTGTTTCAGGGCAATGGTACAGATAGAGCGCGAAGCTGTCCTGTTTTCGGCATAATTTAAATCCCCGGGCTTCCATCAGAAGCCGGGAATCCTGATTCCAACGACAAACAACCCGTGCGTTTGAAGGGAAAGCGGCCCGTCCGAATGCAGGGACCCCGCCTTGAAATATTATTTTTGTTAAATGCGCGCAGCCCGCAAAGGCATAGCTGCCGATGGCCAAAAGGGATTTTGGCAAAACCAGACGGCGCAGCCTGCCGCAGTGCAGAAAGGCTCCGTCCCGGATCTGCTCAAGCCCCTCCGGCAGAAACAGCTCTCTAAGCCCGGCGCCGTCAAAGCAGTGGCTCTTCAGGCACTTCACCGTGCCTTTAAAACTCAGCTTTTCCAATCTCTCGCAGCGGTAAAAGGCGTAGACCCCGATAGCTTCAATTTTCCCGCCAAATTCAATGGCTGCCAGAGACCGGCAGTTCCAGAACGCGCCATCCTCAACGCACCGTACAGATCTGAGACCTGTCACAGTTCTGAGCTTAAGGCAATTTTTAAACAGCTCCTTTGAAATAATCCTGAGTCCAGAGGGAAGCCGTACATATTCCAACGACTTACAGCCGCAAAAGGCTTCATCTCCAATGGACTCAACCCCATCGGGCAGCATAATCTCCTCAAGTCCCTCGCAACCCCAGAAGGCCCGCTCATCAATATGTAAAAGCGTTTTGGGCAAGACAATCCTTGTAATATTTTTCATGTCTTTAAAGGCCGATACCTCAATATCCGTAAAGCCGTTTGGAATAACGACCTCACCACTCAAATGGTTGTTGAGCACATAGCTTCTCTGCAAAACAGCCCGGGGCGAGCTCCGCCCAAAGCCAATCTCCACTGTCTGCCGGATCAAATAACCTCAACTCCTTCGTGCCGCGCCTCTGCTTCAGGAATGCGTCTCTTAAGCCACCACCACTTGAACTCAGCCACACCGTCGATAATGACCGGCATCATACAAAAGATAAAATAAAACAGATAGGTGAAAAAGCTGCCCAGTGACAATGGCTGAAGCCCGGACATCTTAATCTGCGGGTTATACTGCGCAAAGGCAAAGCCGTGATACACCCCGGCAATCACACAGGCCAGGACGGCCAGCATAACGACAGAAGCCACTGCGTCACGGCGGTCAAAGCGGTAAATGGAGAAAGCAGTTCTGCCCTTAAGCCCATATCCCCGCGCCTTCATGCTGTCTGCTGTCTCGATGGCGTTTTCCAGCGCCCAGGTAATCATGATTGACAAAATGGTCACCCCGTGCCGGGCCCGCTCAAAGATACTCCCATTGCTCAGATCCCGCCCGATACATTTCTGTCCATTGCTGATCACCTTGATCTCCGCGATAAACTTTGGCACAAAGCGCAGTACCATCGAAAGGATCAGGGACAGGGCGGGAATGATGCGCCCGAATAAAAAGATAAACTTATCCGAGGTCATCACCTTGCTGTAGCAGGAAAACCAGATGAAAACCGTGATCAGCGTTATGCCCATGAATATCCCGTAGACAATGGATTCCATCGTGATGGGGTTGCCGTTGTTAAGATAGAAAAGAATCGTAACGCCATAGTGGTTAAACAGGGGGTTGATCAGCATCACGATGATGATCACCGGCAGGCAGAGCAAGGCGGACTTCAGCGCTTTAAGCCATCCCTTCAGGATGCCTGAATAGACAAAGGCCGCAAAGAGCGATACCAGTAAAAACACTGGGTGAAGGATAAACATGCTAAAAAGAAGCACCGCGACAAAATAACCGAAATTAATGACCGGATGATAACCGGAAAAAGAATCTTCCATATCGATCTCCCCTCGATTGTTATAATATAATCCTTGGCGGAAGCGGAGGTGGCTCGCTCCCGCCGCCTGTCATCACATCCTTTGTTCTTATTTGTGTAATAATTAAGAACGATGGTTTCTGAATGAAGCGGTGCAGGCGCGCGCCCGAATGCTGCCCGTACGATTTCACCGCTTCACCCAACATAGAAAAGATAGGGATGACAAGACACTTAAAAGAGCCGTTGTATGCGAAAGCTCCTCTAAGCGCCTTTTTAAAAGCTTGCAAAGAAGCCCTTAAAAAAGCGCTCAGCTAAAAGCTGGCGACAGAGGGGCGGCCTGTCCCCTCCGTCACCTGTTTTATGGTTTTACCACATGCTGTTATCGCCAACGTCACGGCCAAGATCACAGGTATAAACCCAATTGATCACATCGCCGTTTTCGACGGTATACTGGCTGCACCCATAGTTCGGGAACCAGCCGTTGACGTTATACATCCATCCAGAGAGCTCGCCACAGTCAAACTCATAGAGCTGATTGATACCTTCCACGTAGGCCGAATTATAAGCCGGCGTAAAGCTGGATTCCATATGAATACCATTGTCGCGGCATACCCGCTGCAGCACATCATGGACACTTTCTCCCTCATTAAACTGAACCGTCGTTGGTTTTAAAATCCAACCATCTGAAGGCACAAAGCTTTCTTTACCGCTTTTTAGATTGCCCATGTTGTTAAGAATGGTCGAACAGCTGATGGAAATGGTACAGCTGCTGCCGCCTGAGCTTCCAGAACCAGTATTTCCGCTGTCACCCGGTGTTGTTCCGTCAGGATTTCCAGCAGACGTTGTGGGAACCGGCGCGATGGTTTTCCCGGCTACGATATAATAATCCCCGCCAGTTTCCACGATGTTCACTGTCATCTTTGTGGTTTCTGCGCTGTTGTCAAAGGTCACATTACTCATTTTTGCCGGCTGCCCGTTGTTCAGCTTGCAGAAAACAGCCGAATCTGCATCCCATTTTTCCGGCAGCGTAATGGTGAGCTGGGGCACGGTGATGAGCCCCTTATTGCCCGTCAGGGTGATGCCGAGGCCGTAGGTGGCGTCGCCGGCCGCTGCCTTGACATTGTTGAGTGTATTCCCCTCTGTCGTAAAATCGACCTTGAGGTTCTGATCCTCCGGATTGTGAATATCCTTGCCGTTAAAGCTCCAGCTGTACTGGATTCCGCTCATGGTGCTGCCATCAAAGGTCACCACCTTGTCCTGCCCCTGTATGGAGCGGAACTGCGCGGCTGTCACAACGCCATTTTCCGGCAGCGGGTTTGTATCTGCCAGCTGAACCACCTCTTCATCAGAGCCGCCCTCTGTCAGCCCGCTGATGGGGTCCTTGCACCCTGCCAGCGTGAGCACGGCCAGCAAAAGCATTGCCAATAATAAAACGCCCTTTTTCTGAATACCTCTTTTCATTTTTTCTCCCTTTCTTTTATTGTTTTCGGCCTTTAATGATACAGGCCGAATTTAATCTTTACCCGTTCCAGCTTCTCAATCATCACCGGCCCAAGCAGCGCTCCAAAGAAGGCGGTGCCCAGACCATGTACCGCGTCGTAGGGCGCGCCGGAAATATAGAGCAGCTTCATGGAGCCCCAGTCAAGGCCCACGCCAGAGCCGGAAACCCCGGCCGACATAACCAGCGCGGCGATGTTCATGATACCGCCGTAGATGATAAAGGTGGCCAGAAAGCCAAAGACCGCCAGCGTCAGCCGGTCCACGGGCAGGCGGCGGCGCTGGAGCAGCACCCCGGCCAGCAGGCCAATGGCCCCAAAGCCGTAAAGCCACCAGCCCACAAAGGGCCCCTGGGCGTCTGAGACAATCCAGATGCCAAAGCCCAGCGCCAGCGATACCACAATACAGATGAGCGGCCCCATGACCACCTTAAAATCGACTTCCTTTTTTGAGAACTCCTGATCCCTGTTAAAGCAGAGCCCGCCGAGAAAGCCAAGAAGCCCCCAGCAAAACATCTGCCAGGGCGTCCAAGGTCCCTGACTGGCAAACATATTGATGACCAGCCTTGCCATAGCTCCTGTCAAAAAGCCCTCCTCAGGCCCCAGGCATATTCCTGCAATGATCACCAGCGCTGTTCCCGCCTGAAATGGTCCCAGCATGAAAAACGCCAGATTCCCGCAGGCCGCAATGGCCGCCATCACAGCGATCACAACAATCTCCCGCGCGTCGGGCCGGCGCCTCTCAAACCGCATGACAAAGGGAATGGCTGTGTAGAGAATAATCAGCAGACTGATAAACAGGTATCTCCGGTCATCCAGAAACCGGATGCCAAACCAGATGGTCAGGGGGATCAGCAGAAAGATGATCATCGCTGAGACAAGGGTCCGTTTTCTTTTTGCCGTTTGTGTGCGGATATCCGCAGCTGCTTTATCCATCATGGCTTCTTAACCAGCTTCGGCCAGAGCGCGCATCCCGTAATATACAGTGCCGCCATGGCAGCTGCCGTACATCCCAGGACAACCGCGGCCTTTTTCAGCTGCTCCTTACCCGACGGCGTTTTGGACACACTTCTGCTGTATGGCAGCATGGCCCCGTCAAAATCCCAGGGCTTAAATTCATCCTCAGCCTTACTGGCCGTCTTTCCAGAGGCTCTGGCGGTCATACCATCGCTGCCTGCTTTACTGCCTTTCTGCATTCCCAGGCGTCCCTCCACGGGCGCCGCCTCTCTGACAGGCTCCGAGGTGCCGGTCAGAGCCATAAGATGCCCCCGGTCATTCCGGTAATAGATGGTTCCGTCCGCGTCACAGTTGAGACTGGTGGTGGTATATTCCTGCTCATCACCCGGGGCGCGGTAGATCACCTCGGCCTGCGGCGTGGTGTTGCCTGCCCAGTCCTTTACCCGGACAATGGCGCCGTCGTGATTGTTTACCGTGATATAGAGGTAAACTGTCTGCTGGCCGTCAGCCGTATAAGCTGTTGTAAGCAGTGGTGAGGCCTTGGACGGGCCGCCGATATCTGTCTGATAGATCATGCTGAGAGAACCCGCATCCAGAACCGCCAGCTTTCCATTTTCCGTATTGCCCTGGTCAATGACCGTGGCCTTGTTATAATCCTCCTCATGGCCCGAGCCATTCGCCTTCTGAGTGGTGACATACACACGGCCATTGTAAACCACCGGCGATGTGGTTGACGCTGCCGGAAGTTCGGCAATTTTAGCCCCTGTGTAGTGCCCGTCACTGGTAACACCGAGCTTAAAGACCTTCCCGCCGCCAGTGATCCCGTTGGCGGTGGCGCCGCCGCCCGCTGTAAAATAAAGGGCGCTGGTTCCGGCGTCATAGGCAATACACGAACGGATAACGCCGCCAGTGGCGTACCGGTCGATGAGCGCCCCCGTCGATTTGTTACGGGACTGCACCACGCCAGAGTCCCCTCCAAAGATTACCGCGTCGCCAACCACCGTGGCGCCGCTCCAGTAATAGCCGCCGTCATCGTCCGAAACCCACCGCGCACGCCGGATACCGTTGGTCTGGTAAATTTCGCCGTTACTCGTGGTGTCTATACAGAAAAAGGTTCCCTTGTTCGTCGAACCGCTCCAGGTACCTGAGTAGATAAAGCCATCGGCATAGGTAACCTGGCAGTTGCTCTGCCCGCCAAAGCTTTCGGTGCGCCAGAGCGAATCCAGGGTATCGGCGTTAAAGGCCTCAATGGTACCCTCTTCCTCTGGCACGAAGATCATGCCGTCGCCGTAGGTGGCATAGGAGAAAAACTCGACTTCTTTCGCGAGCTTTGCCTCTTTGACAATAGCGCCGGTGTTTTTATCCAGCTTGTAGAGCTTGTTGTTCTGGGTAGCGACAAAAATATAGTTGTCCACCACCAGCGGGGTGCCGGCAGTCATCTGCTTGCCCCCTGTGTTGATGTCGCTGTTTATCCACTTTTCGGTCAGGTTGTTTCCCGCGTTTGGCAGGCTGGCGTCCACAATGGCCATGTTGCTGTTGTTCTTCCTGAAGGTTGGCCAGTAGCTCTCAAAATCCACATAGCGGTTCATCTTTACCGTCACCGTGCACTGGTTTTTAATGCCGCACACCTCAGCGGTAATCACTGCCGTCCCCTTGACATGCCCGGTGACAATGCCCTTATCATCCACACTGGCCACGGACGGGTCCGAGGAGGTATAGGTCAGTCTGTTTTTATCCGTTGTATCATAGGGCTTAAAGCTCAACACGCTCAGTTCAAAGCTGGGATTTGCAATATCCAGTAAAAGCGTTTTTTCTGTATCACTCAGCACAAAGCTCTCAACGGCGACGCGGCTGTCGGATACCACTGTAAAGGTCGAAAAAGCGTCTGTCGAAAAGCTGAAGCGCTTATTCTGAGCATCGTAGGTGACCAGGGCATTCCCCTTTTCATCTACAAAACCGATGCGCTCGCCGTTATGCAGGAGGGTCAGCTGGCCGTGCTCGCCAAGCCCCGGCGCCGTGTAACCGCCGGAGGGCATCGTGATTTTAAAGCTCTTGCCCTGGGTATCATATTCCGGTATGGCGTCCGCGCTTTCGGCAGCGGCAAAGTCCCTCAGCCTGATTTCATACTGGCTCTCAACGGCCGGCTCCAGATACTGGGCGTCCGCCTCGAGGGCAGCCCGCTGCTCTGCTGTGACCTCAACCGCCTGCGCCACCACCTGCACGGTCCAGGGCAGGGTCAGGGAACGCCCTTTAACGGTAACGTCGTTATCCGATGCGTTGGTCACCGTTAAGGCACCCGTCACCTTTTTCATTTTCTTTTCAGCCTGATCATAGATTTCCTGATCCTGGGTCAAGAAGCCATCGTAATCGCCTATGGCATTCAGCGCTTTTTCGGCTTGAACCAGATCAAAAAGACTTTGGTCGTCGGGTTTTCCACCGCTGTCGATGACGGCCTGAACCGCATCTGCCGCAGGCTCGCATATCGCCACCACCCGAGACAGCACCTTGCTGTAGCCGCTGTTAATGGCGACCTGTATATTGGCATCCTGTTCTGGTGTTAAAAGGGACTGCTGCGCGCTTGTCAGGTTATTATAGGCATTCTCAACCACTTTAACCTCATCCAGAGACGGACTGGCATTGGTGTTCAGAATCGCCGCCAGCCGAACCACTTCCTTGGCCGCGGCAATGTCCTCATCGGTAATGTCCGGCGGATCGACCGGGTCGTCCTCTGTGACGGTAACCCGGCACTCCGCGGTAAAGCTGCCCACCTGCGCCGTGATCACGGCCTCACCCTTGGCCACCGCTGTAATACGGCCATTTCCGTCCACTGCCGCCACCTGTTCATTGTCCGAACGCCAGGTAACGGTTTTGTCATCCGTCGTATCTGCCGGGCAATAGCTGACCTTGAGCGCAGTGGTCTTACCCTTGCCCAGGCTTACTTCAGATTGATTCAGGCTGATGCTCTGCAGCGGCTTTTCGGCGCTCTCCTCACTTACAGTGACCTCACAGCTGGCGGTGAAATCGCCGAGGGTGGCGGTGATGGTGGCGGTGCCAACGCCAGTAGCATACACAATTCCTCCATCAACATATACTATGCTTTCATCACTACTGCTCCATACTACCCCTTGTTCTACCCTGCAATCTTCAGGATCATAGATCACCTGAAGTTCTCCCTCCGTTTCATATTGGAGATTCATTTTTTCCTGGTTCAGTCTAATTCCCTGTAAATTCCGTGCATCTACAGCTGTTTTTAAATACGCAAGAGCACTGTCTACGCTTGATTGATCCAATGTTAAATCCTGGATAATCTTCATAGCATTATCATAAGCATCCTGAATGTGTTGGATAGATAAAAGCACATCTTTATCTGCCCGTCCGTTAAACTCTGCAATGTACTTCGTTAACGCATCTCTGTTTGCAATAAATATTCCACTGCCATCATATTTATCACCCACATCTTTCCCTGTTCCCCAGAGCGTAAATTGATATCGGACAACGTCGCCATCCTTTGGAATATAATATCCCATTCCCTGTTGTGGAAATGTATTATTTACCATGTACATCCAACCAGATTTTTCAGAATAAGAGAATTCTCCAAGCCCTGGGTAATGTTTATTGCCGTCATTTTGCTCATTTGTTACCCGGTAACCACTCATTTCCTGAATATACATAGGTATATCCAAGACACCAGCATCTGCATTTTTTATAACTGCCAGGTAAAAACCATATGAGGAATTTTCTTTTGTCTCGTAAGCATCTGGTCCGCCCAAAACACGGTCCAATAAATCTGCCCCTGTATCCCCCGCATAGATCGGAACTTCCTCCGGCTCAATAAAATATCCTTGCCCCAGAGTAAAACGCTCAACACTTACTGTTACTGTTCCAACCGGCGCGTCCGCTTTTACGGTGGCCGTATTTACAAAACACGACAGTATTAATACGATGCATCCAATTGTAAAAGCTTTAAATATATTCCTTTTTATGTTTTCCATTTTCTCTCCTCATACAACAATTCTTTATAGTAAGGGTATTCGTTACTGCTCCCTGTTACCAGGAAGCAGGGGCTTACACCCTTTATTTATTTGCTATGCATTAAATCTTTTCCTATAAGCAATTAGCCCCGCTATTGCCAAAATAAGGAAACCAACTGCTACCGCCACGCTACTGTTGCCGTCCTGAACAATGCCTGTATTCGCGTTGTTTCCAGAAGCATTCGTACCTGTCGCATTATTCACAGTGTCAGCCTTATTATCACCGCTTGGATTAGTCCCCGGATTTTGTTCTTCCGGTTTCATCATACCAACCACCGCAAATTCAGAAAAGCTCTTAACCTGAAGGGTAAGCTTATTATCCTTTGGTGTTACAGCAGTCCAAATAAACATACCGGTTTCTTCATCCTTATGACCAATATAATACAAATCATAACCCATCTGTTTTTCAGTGAGAGGAATTGTCAATGTAAAGGTGCCATCTGCATTTTCAATCACCTCAGGCTTAATGTCTGCAAGGAATAAAATATCCGCTTTCTTAGCATCTGAGAACTCAGAAGCGCTGTCAATTGCTTTTTGTGCTTCTGATAATGCTTCTTTATCTGCCATCTTGTCCGTTACAATAATCTTTTCACCTGCTGGTAAACCGTTAACTGTTACACCAGTCTTTTCATCCGTGGCGATGGTCACCAGCTTAGAGACGGCGGCATTCAAATTCGTGGCCACTGTATCTACCTGCTGCTGTGTGCTGTCATTCAGGTTTCCGGCAACCTTTTCGGCTGCGGCTAAGGCTTCCTTTACAACGGCAAAGCTGTCCGCGGTGTAATGACTTTCATCTAATTTTTTAGCTGTTTCAACCGCTTTGGTCAGGTCTTCGGTTTTTGTTGCCTTTTCCATTAAACCCTTTGTCGCATTCTGCAAGTCGGTCAATACCTTGTCCGCTTCTGCTGCCGGCACCTGGCCTTCTGCCAGCCGACCTGCCATGGCATCCGCATTTTTGAGGGCTTCCGCTACCGCTTTCCAGCTGCTGGTGGTGTAAGCTTCTTCCTTGAAGGCTTCGCGCACCTGCGCAACCGCTGCGTTAAAGGCGTTTTCGTCTGCTGCAATCACCAGCTTGGCGACCGCGTCATTCAGGTTTTTAACCGCTGCGGAAACCTCAGCATCTGTGGCATTTTCCTGGCCGACCAGTGCTTTTGCCGCATTCAGGGCTGTCTGCACATTTGCCTTGGTTTCGTCCATATAGGTGACATCTTCGCGCGCAAGCGCTGCTTCTGCCGCCTGGATGCTGGCCGCCAGCGCCGCCTGGTCACCCTTGGCGCTCAGGGCCGCAATGGCGGTCTTAACCGCCTGAGCCGAGTCCGCCACGGTTTTCTGGTTTTCCGCGTTATCCGCGAGATCCGCGTCCAACACGCTCTGGGCGTCGGCGACCGCTTTGGTCAGGGCCGCGTAGCTGTCCGGTGTGTACAGGGCTTCATCGTAGGTTTTGGCTTCATCGACGACTGCTTTTAAAGCCGTTTTGTCAACCGCTTTAACCAGCTGCTTTATGGCGTCATCCAGCGCCTTAACCTGCGCCGCGACTTCGTCTTTTGTATTTTCAGTGGTTATTTCCTTTGCCGCCGCAATGGCTGCTTCCAGGTTTTGATAGCTTGCCGCGGTGTACAGGCTGCTGTCAACAGCTTCTGCTTCGGCGATTTTGCCGGTCAGCTCGGTGATGTCTGTTGGGGGGAGCTTAGAAACAAGCCCGGTTGTATCGTTAATAATGGTGGGTGTTATAACCTTTCCAGAAGGATCATTCACGTCATCCACAGCAAATTCCTTGTTATAAACAGCAAAATTCAATGTTCCTGTGACGCCGTCATTTACGGTAAAAGACGCCGTAAGCGCCGGGTTTCCCGCTACCTTTCCATCAATAAAATAGGTCAGCTGTATTTTTCCTGGAAACTGCGTATCTGCAACGTCTGAACTACCTATTTTAAAACCACATTTCGCGCTTCCTGCAACATAGGTTACTTTACTGCTGTCATAGCTTATTCCAAATGTCCCTGCAACAAAATCAGAATTTTCAGAAAGCTGCAAAGAAAGGGTTACTGTTTCTCCAGGAGCGACTTGTGTTTTATCTGCCTGCAATGTTAGTATTTCTGTTTCTGTTGTACCTGCCGCCATTGCCACCGACGGTACCACACTGCCAAAGGCTAATGCGAGGGTAACGATAGCCGTGGTTAGCTTTTGAATCATTTTTCTCATTGATTTCTCCTTAATTTTTATTTAAACGATGCTTTTCCATTGACAACTTTTTGAATCAATAAAGCGTCACGGGCTGTAATCTCACCATCAGCAACGACATCCGCTGCTTTTTTCTGTGTTTCTGTCAAGTTTACTTTTCCATTAACAGCGCGCATTACCATTAAAGCGTCACGGGCTGTTACCTCGCCGTCACCATTAACATCACCGAGCATCACATCTTCTTCCAATCCATTAAACGCATTGTCCAGCCCTTCAATGGCGCTTGTAACCGCGCCGCCGTCAGCATCGTTGCTTTCAGCCACGTCTTTTGCCGTACTCAGCGCATCCTCCAGCGTTTTCCACTTTTCCGCAGAATAATCTTTCTCATCGAGAGCCTTCATCTTTTCTGTGATCTCTGCGATCTTGTTGTTCAGCTCCGTTTTATCCGGCTGTTCTTTGAGGGTATCGTTCACATAACGCTCCAAAGTAATCTGAGCATTTGCAAGCTCCTGAACTGTGGATGTTTGTACGTCTACTTTCTCTGCGATGGTAATATACTGTCTGGCAGCTTCTATGCTGGATGCCAGATACTTATCTGTTTGAGCAAGCTGTTCCTTGGCCGCTGCAATAGCTGCTTTAAGACTGTCTCCCGCCGCTTCCAGGCCCTCAACCGCTGTAACGTTGGACAAGAGCGTATCTCTGTTTTTAATTCTTTCACGAGACTCGTCGTATTTCAGCTTATCATAAAGGTCCTTCGCTGTATCTACCGGCTTACGGCCTTCAAGGGTTGTGAAGGGTTTGATCTGGTCAATGGCAGTCTCAACCTTTTTCATATCCTCCGCTTCCGTGGTGACCAACGCTTCCACTGCCTTTCTCAGCTTACTGGCCTGCTCGGCTTTCTGCTCAGAAGTCGCCTGGGTATCTTTCTGAACCTTCTCAGCTGCTTCAACTGCCGCTTTCAGATTGTTAATACTGTCCTGAGTATAGATTTCAGACACATTGCTCTTACTTAATTCTGTCTTCGCAAGCTCCAAAGCACTCTCAAGATTTTCATCTGGATAGAATTTTTCATAGATGGCCTGCAGTTTTTCTTTGTTCGTATTTGAAATATTCGATTTTTGCGTATCGTTCAGCTTGTTGTACTGTTCCCAGCACTGGTCAAAATCCTGGCGTTTTTCTTCGGTTATGGCTGCCGCCTCCGGCAGAGCGCCAATGGCGTTATTAATCTGAACCGTAGAGTCTTCAACGTCGCGGCAGTCAAACAAATTATGAGGGTTTTGTTCATAGGCTCGTATAATGGAATTTAAACCACGTGCTACCTGGGCGGATTCGCCGCCTTTTACATCACCTCCGACCTGGCCCCCTTCAAAGAAAGAAACAGCACGTGTGATCAACGTATTTCCGTTTTTGACAAACCGGGCGTCAAAGGGGTCGATCCCGGCCAGCCCAACACTGATCTGAACCTGGGCGTTTGTCCAGGTGTTGGTAATATCATACTTTGGCTTGCCGGTAGAATCCGCTGAGTTGATGTATCCTCCCCAGCAGTTACCCATATAGGTCTGTGCTGCCGATATCTGGTTTAAGCCATCTTCCACAAAAAGCTTAAGGTCATACCATTCGCTGCCCTCCTGTGCGTTGGGATCATAGAAAAACATAAGAGGCTGCCAGGCCATTGTCCACATATCAGCTGCCTGGTCTTTTTCAACCTTTACGCCGTCCGCATCCACCTCAATGGGCGTGACCTTTGATTTTACATAGTCCGCCATGCTATAGCCGTACTGGCTTTCATCAAAATCGTTGGAATACATGGCGAACGCAGCTGTCTGGCTGGCAAAGTAATCCCTGTCGCCGCTGTGGTTAATGATGACGTCCAGCAAGTCATAGCCGCCGACATTTCTGGGATCATATCCAATGGCACTGATGGCCAGAACATCTTTCGCGGTATCGGAGGTGTCGAAGCCATCCACCTGTCCCTGCGCCTTATAGGCCGCGTAGCGGGCTTCATACTGCTTGTATACCTGGTCCCAGAAGCCATCTGGCACCTTATAATTACAACGCGCCGCAGAAAAAACAAGCCATGAGTCGCTGGCCACAGTCGCCGCATCGGGAGTACTGCCCAGCTTGTAGTCAAAAATCAAATCGCAGGCCTTTTTAGCCTGGTCAATAAGCTCCTGTTTTTGATCGTCGGACAGGACGGTCCCATCCTGGGTGAAGCTTCCCCAGGCCTCTGCCTGCTTGCGGTCAGCGTATTTATAAAAATCCGAAGGCAAATAGTACTCTGCCTCATCATTTTCGGTATACTTTACCTCGACCTTGTCAAACTGGGCCAGGCCCCGCGCATGATCGCCCATCATACCAACATAGAAGGTGTTTTTGGTGTCTGGGGTCTCCTCATAATCAATGGTAACCTGATGTGGATTACCGCCCAGATCGGTCTTTATTTTGATATCCTGCACACGGGTTAAGGTGGAATCACCGCCAAGGGCTTCGCTGTAGACGCGAGGCTCCAGCACCACCTCTGTATCCAGGATCACCTTGTCCTTCAAAATGGTATAGCCCGTGTTCAGTACTGGGTGATCGTCGCCCATTTTCCAGATTTGTCCAAAGTCCCAGCCTTTAAAGGTTTCCTGACTCCGCATCTTATAGGTAGGTACCTTTTCACCCTGCGCATTTGCAGGCAGTGTGCTGATCTTTAGGCTGTCAAAATAACAGCTCTCCATATTTTCGTTTGCAGTCGACATCCGCGCCAGCGGCTGAGAGATTTCCTTATTAACCTTGCCCTTAAAGCTCCCGGCAAAGAAACAGTTTTTGAGGACTTGCACCCCTGGGCCAATTCCATAAAAATTGGCTGATGACTGGGTGTTGTTAGTAAAAACAATGGTAGAATAAGAATCCTCAATAGTACCTTTGTACTCACTGCTGTTGGAGACGTTCGCTTCCTTGGGAGGATTAGCGAAATCAACCATTCCACTAAAGCCTACATATCCCTGATAATCACTCTGGATGGTGACAGAACCCGTGGTCGCGCAGCGCTGTATCCAGGCGCCCGGCATCATGTTGGCAATAACACCGTAAGTAGAAGACCGGAGTTTTTTTGTGTCCTTTGTAAAATTCACATTGGCTTCAACGGTCAGATTACCAATCTGTGCGCCTGGCGCCAGAACATCAAACAGACCGGAGCCGCTGTCTTTAAAGTTATAAATCTTATGCCCCATACCGTTGAGCTTCCCTCTGAAAATATAGCCGAAGAGACCTTCGCTTGTAGTGTAGGGCTCATCGGTTGGGGGCAGCTCTGGATAAGGGGTCAGGTTCCCGGCGTCAATATCGGCTGTCAGCAGCAGGTGTTCGTTTTCATACTCAATATCCCTGACTATGTCTGCTCTTAGCGTATTCAGATCCTCGACAGACCCGATAAGGTAGTTGCCCTCGGCGTCCTGCTTTAAGGACGGCGTCCCCTTTTCCTCAGACACTGCCTGTGCTTCCGGCTGTGCAGTGTCTGCCAGCACGGTGTTTCCAGCTTCCTGACTGGTGTTTTCCTCTGCCCTGGCAAAGGGGGTAAAACAGGTCAGTGTCAGCAGCAGCGCCAGAAAAAAGCACAGCCATTTTGCGGGCTTGGTTTTCCTTAAACCTTCCATTATTAATGTTCCTTTCGTACTCAAACCTTTTATAAAGATAAGCATCTCTGTTACACGTACCAAAAGAACACCTGATTCAGGTGTCCTTTTGGTACACACGAAAGCAGAAGTCTGCTTTCTGGTCAACTTGTTATTTTATTTTTTACCAATCCGCTTTCTGCTGACTGCAATGCCGCCTGCGGCTGCCAGCGCCAGCAGTCCCACAGCAAGGTAAACCCCTGTGTTGTCTGCGGCGATACCGGTATTGGTGTTTTTTGTTCCTCCTGCGGTGGCTCCAGTACCTGCGCTGTTGACAGAATTCTGGGACTGGCCGCCGTTTCCGGTGTTATCCGGATTGACTGGCTGGCCGCCGCCCTGGGTATTTTTAAGACCCACAATTCCAAAATCCGACAGGGTGCTCTCAAAGGTCAATGTATTCTGATCTTTGTCGAAAGACACGTTTTCAAGGTATTCTTCCGGTTTGTCTGCAGGCTTGTGGTAAATAACATAGCGGTCGTAACCCTGGGCTTCTTTCGGTATCTTAAGCGTGATTTTAAGCTTCATACCGTCGGGCAGGGCCGGTTCTGCTGTGATGTGGAACAAGGCTGCCAAAGTACCATTTTCGTACTTCTGGGCTATCGTGTTCTGCACCGCTCCGATGTCTCCGGCTTTTTCTACTGTCAGCTTCGTGCCGTCCGGAACCTCCGTAATTACCTCATAACCGTCAAAAGTTTCCTTGACAGGCATCCTCAGGCCTGTCAGAGCTTTGCTTAAGGCCGACTCCGCAGATGCGACCATTTCCTGGCTGGTATCTGGGTTTGCAAGCGCTGTCTCTGCCGCTTTAATGGCCTGTGCCAGGCTGGCGTAAGTAGCTTCGGTATAGGCTTTTTCATCCTTGTCCTTTGCCTGGTCATACAGCACCTGCAGGTTTTTGGTATCTGCTCTGAGCTCGACGTTGTCCCTGGCTGTGTTCAGCTTTTCGATGGCTTCAGACACCTCCGTCTCTGTCAGCTCGTTCTTCTTTAAAAGAGTCTCCGCTTCAGCCAAGGCCGCCTCATAGGGCGCGTAGGTCGTTGGTTTATAGCTGTCCTTATTTTCAGGATTAACCGCTTCTCTCGCTTCTTTCACCGCTGTTTCCAGAAGCCCCCTATCGCCCAGTTTATTCATGTCAAGGGCTGCCTTGGCCGCGATTAAGGCATTGGCCGTGCTGTTGGTTTCTTCCTGGGTTATGTCTCCTTTGGCGGCAGTTTCAGACGCTTTGGCCATCACCGCCTCAAATTCGGTCCAGGCAGCTGTGGTGTAATCCGACGCCTTTAAGCCGCTGTATTCTTCCAGCAGCTGGTTCAGGTCTCCCACAAAAACCAGACGCGCTTCGGCTGCCTTCAGGTTTTCTACAGCCTGATCGACTTCTTTTTGCTGATCCTTTTCGGTATCCGCGCTGTTCAGCTCGCCAGCGGCGTCCAGAGCTGCCTTAAAGGCCGCGTAGGAATCTGCGCTGTAGCTGTCCTTTTTCTGGGCAAAGCTGTCCGCTTTTTTGATTTCAGCCTGAAGCGCGGTAATGTCCGCGGCTTCCTTCATTCCTTCTAAAGCCGTGTTGAGCAGAGTCTGCTGTTCTTCCACCATCGCCTTGCTGGCTTCAGGATTTTCATTGACAGCCGAGGCTGCTTCCAGAGCGGTCCGCAGGCCGGTATAGCTGGAGGCCGTGTAGCCTTCCTCCAACAATCTGGCCTCTGCCTGGGTGATCAGAGCCTGCAGTCCGGCTTTGTCCGGCACTTCAATGAGCCCGTCAAGGGCTGTCTGAAGGGCCTGTACCTGATCGTCAACAGCCTCCTGGGTAGCGTCCAGATCACCCAGCACCGCCTCGGCGGAGACGATGGCTGTCTGAAGCGCCTCAAAGCTCGCCGGTGTGTAGCTGGCTTCTGTTTTGCCTTTAGCTTCGTCCAGCTTGGCGCTCAGCGCGCTGGTATCCGC
This sequence comes from Eubacterium sp. AM05-23, assembly GCF_003477535.1. NCBI lineage: Bacteria > Bacillati > Bacillota > Clostridia > Eubacteriales > Eubacteriaceae > Eubacterium > Eubacterium sp. AM05-23. Next base: position 468,675 of record NZ_QUDF01000001.1, on the reverse strand, counting down.
CTGGTCGGTAAAGGCCCGCAGCATTGGGAACTCGCCGTCCACAATCTTCCAGGTTTCCTTTGGCCATTCGGCAAAGGTGGCTGCTTTTTTCAGCTCCTCACCAGTTTTGGCATATTGGGCGTCTTTTCCCTCAGAGGCCCCAATGATATCCGAGTTATAAAAGCTGTTATTTACTTTGATGTTTTCATGTGAATAAGACGCTTCAAATATCCCCAGAATCCGATCTACTTGAATCGCTCCATTGACCAGACAGTTTTCAACTGTCAGCCCCTCGTTCGAGCCTGAAAAGACCCACGCACCCTTTGCTGTTATATTGGGGGCAATCAGACAGTTGCGGTACTGTCCCATATAATTTTTAGCGACGACAGCATGTACAAAACCGTCCTCTTTTTTTATCTGCCCGTCAATCCAGCAGTTTTCCACCAGAGTCTCGTGGCTGTATAAGTTTGAGGCCAACGGCGCGTAGCGATACTCCTGATTTGATCCGTCATAATATTTCGGGATATTATCAACATTCACATTGAGATGAAGATTCCTGACGACTGCCGGTTTTCCTCCGTATTCATCAGAATAATCCCGGAGTCCCAGCTGATAGAACAGGCCCACATGGTTATCATGAAAATTCAGGATACTGTGCCCCTGGCCGTCAAAGGTACCGGTAAAAGCACGGTTATTATAATCGCTTCCAGAGAAGTCTTCGAGCACTTCCAAGGTTAGCAGGCCGTCACCCGCGGCGTCGATATCATTGTTAAGCACAACGGTCTCACCGTCAAAGGCGTAGTAATTCAGATACATACGGAAAGCGTTGAGGTCGTCCAGGGTACTGATGACAAACTCGCCCCTTTCGGCGTGGAAGGTGTTGGCCGGGTCTGTGGTGACCAGCTGGACGCTGGCGTTAAGCAGGTCGGCCGCCGCCTGGTTTACCTGGGCCTGGCTGGTTGCCGGAACGTCCTGGTTATTGTAGGCCTCTGCGGCTTCCAGCATGGCCTGATAGTGGCTCAGACTTTCATCGGTGTATGGCCGTGCCAGAAAATAAGCGGAGCGTTCAATCTGATTCTTCAGCTCCGTAAGGTCTGCCGCGGGTACCAGCGCCTCCCGCGCTGTGTTCAGCGCCTCGACCTGGGCGTTGACTACGGACTGGCGGTCTACCGCCGGGTCTTCGGACACTGCCTTGGCCTCAGCTATCTTTTCCTTAAAGGCATTGTAGCTTGTGGCTGTGTAGAGGCTGCTGTCCAGAGCTTCCGCATTGCTAATGGCGCTGTCCAGAGCTTTTTTGCTGACTGGCGCCAGGGCCAGTGCGCTCTCGGCTGTTTGGAGACTCTTCAGGGCTTCATCCGCTTCTTTTTTAAATAAAGGATTCTTGGCCGCTGTTTTTTTGGCTGACTCCAGAGCGCTGGCGTAGGCCTTATAGCTGTCCGCCGTATAATCCACCTCTGGGTGGCTGGCTTCGGAAGCTGTGATGGCGTCTGCCAGAGCCTGTTTATCTCCCTGGTCCGCATATTCCTTGGCGTCGAGGGTATCCTTGGCGTCTATGAGCGCTTTGTAGGCTTCCGCGATCTCCTCACCCGAAGGATTTGGCTTATTGGCTGTTTCCTCCGCCTTTGTGAGGACGCTGTTAAAGGCATCGACCGCTCCATCTTCATACTGGTCCTTATTCAAAACGAGGCCTTTATACTCGTTTACCTTGTCCTTGAGCGTCTGCTGGTCAACGTTGTACTTCAAACCGTCCATTGCCGACTGGAGCGCCTCAGTCTGCGCCGCCACCTCGGTCTGCTTGCAGGTATCGCCCGCCGCTATAAAATCCTCCGCCTTTTTTATGGCTTCCTGGAGGGCGGCAAAGCTTTCATCTGTGTAGAGCCCGCCGTTGTTGCTGATTTCTTTGGCTTTGGTTACAAGTGAGAAAAGGCCGTCAACCGAGCCGAACTGGTTCAGGCTGGGGTAGTCCCCTTCCTTAAAGAACCAGACCGAATCGTCCCAGTCCTTGTACAGGTTATCCTTGGTCTTTAAAACCGTCAATTCTTCAGTGGTTTTGCCCGGTTCTGTATAAGCTGCGCTGGTCACCTTTGTGCTGTCGTAATAAGCGTTGGTCACCGTGCTGGTATTCATGGTGAGCCCGCGAATATTCCTTCCACCTAAGGTTCCCACAAACAGGCTGTTTTCAGCCTTGAGTGCGCCGACTGCGTTCAAACCGCCAACGCTGTAGGTTGTATCGACATCGGCTTTTACCAAACAGTTTTTGACGGTTGGCTGACCTGCAATATTTTGAGCAAGCGTCCCGACCAGGCCGCCAGCATTACAGGTTGGGCCCGTCACAGTCAGCTTACCTTCTACGGTGCAGTTTTCAATGACGCTGTCACCACTGTAGATGGTATTGCAGAGCAGGCCAAAGGCTGCTCTCGACTGGGTTGTATCCTTAACATTCCAGTCCAGCCCCAGATTTTTGATGACGCCGGCCTTTCCGGTTTTCCCCAGCGCTTTAAAAAGGCCCGTGTTCTTTTCACTGCTGCTGGAAATGGTATGGCCCTGGCCGTCGAAGGTGCCGCAGAACCCATAGGAAGAAGCCGCAGCATCAAACTCTGCCAAATTGGCGTCGATATTTTTCAGCAGAATGACCTGCTTTCCATCATAGTCGTTTTTTTCAAGACTATTCATAAAATTCACCAGGTCGCTGGCGGTGCTGAGCTTATAGACCCCATCTGCAGGATTGGGATCCCATGTATCGCCCGAGGGCTCAACGGCTTGAAAAAGCTTGAGGACCGGGTAACCGCCTTCCTTAAAGCTCCAGACCGAATCATCCCAGCCTGCATACAGGTTATCCTGGGTCTTTAAAACCATCAGTTCCTCAGTGGTTTTACCTGGATCTTTGTAGGTCGCATTGGTTACCTTTGTACTGTCGTAATAAGCATTGGTCACCGTGCTGGTATCCAGGGTGAGCCCGCGCACAGTTTTTCCTTCCAGTGTTCCCGTGAAAAGGCTGTTTTCAGCATTAATCACGCCAATACTGTTAAGGCCGCCTGTATTAAGGGTTGTGCTGACTTCCGCCTCCACAAGACAGTTCTTGACAGTTGGCTGACCCTGGATATTTTTGTCAAGCGTCCCGACCAGGCCGCCCGCATTACAGTATGCACCGGTAACTGCTATTTTTCCTTCAACAAAGCAGTTCTCAATGATGCTTTCGCCGCCATACACTGTATTGCACAGCAGTCCATAAGCTTTTTTGACAACAGAGTCCTTAATGCTCCAGTTTAAATGAAGATTTCTGATGACGCCAGCCTGTCCGGTGTCCCCCAGGGACTGAAAAAGCCCAGTTGTCTTGTCCTGCGTGCAGGAGATGGTATGCCCCTGACCGTCAAAGACACCGCAGAATTTATAAGAAGCCGCCGCACTGTCGTAGGCAACGGCGCTGTCATCAATGTTAATATCTGTTTCTAATTGGATGGTTTTATCTTTATAACCGCCATTCTTCTCAAGGCCATTCAGGAAATTCACTAAATCGTCCGCTGTGCTGATTTTATAAATATCCCCTGACGGGTTCCATGTACTGCCCGTCTCCGCCCAGGCCATGCCTGGCAGAAGCCCACCAAGAATGATGCTGAGTGTTAAGAGTAAACTGATTACCTTTTTTCGCATATTCTTTCCCTCTACTCTACTATTGCTATAAAACGGTATAAGCGGGAGACGGTACCGTCCCTCGCTTATACCTGTTCTTATTTCAAATTAAATGTTGTGGAATGCTTAGTTGGCTGATGGCCACGCGATAGTAGAGCTTGTAGTTGCTCTAATTGTTTCCGGAGTGTATGATCTATCACCTTTTGTTTTGTTTACCAAACCATTAACCCAATCGTATTCCGGACCATAGTCGCCTTCTTTGATAATGGTTGGCAACGCAACATCATTCAGGCCAACATCAGCACCCATGTTGATGGAGTACTCAAAATGGATAACGCCATCGTTTGGAATGTTGGCAGCGGTTGTGTCAGCATTGTAATACTGATCGCCACCATACATGGTTTCATCATTTACTGAGAACATCCAGCCGGAAACGCCAGAGTATTCAGAGCCTGCCAGGTAATTGTCGCTCGGGCTTGGGTAGATCATGGAAGCGTCAAAAATCGCATCGGTATAGCCATTGGCTGCCTTATAAGCTGCCTGGTCAAAAGCAGGAGTAGCGGTATCTCTGAATGCGGAAATATAGGTACCCCAGGTAGAGGCCGAGTACTGGATTGGTTTTGCGTCTGCCGGAGCCGCGTCATAGTTGCTGGCCACCTTTAAGATATCAATGATTTTAGCGTCTGAAGGAACATTGGTCACTTTCACTGGTCCAATTAATTTATCATTTGAACCTCCAAACACTTTTCTATCCACCTGTACATAGACGGTCTTGGTTCCTGCGTCCGCGGTCTGTACCTGTGCTGCGAATGTCGGAGCTGCGAATCCTACCATCATTGCTGCTGAACCTAAAAGTGCTAAACCTCTTTTTGCTGATTTTGCGAATGCCATAATTAAAATCTCCTTTAAAATTTATTTTTTCGTTTTTGAATCGGGCTTTCCTTAAAGGGATTGCCCAAGAGCCGTAAATGAGATATAATTATGAAGTCTATAGGAAATATCAGACTTCATGGGACCGTTTGGAAATTAGGCCTTCCAGCGGTCCTTTTTCCTGCCCTTTTAACGGCGGGCAGGTGCCTCCTTCACACTTTTACCTTCTTCGATAAAACTCACTCTTTTCCCATTCTCACAGCATCATATTTTTGAAATATTACCATTTATCTTTCTGCTGTGCTCCACTTTGGAGCAAGCATTGTAAACCTTGCTACGCCAGCGCTTCTGCCCAGGCTTTATCAATCACGTACTCGCCCTCTTTTTCCTTAAAGCAGGGCACCAGCCTCGGCGAATTGGCCAGGGCTTTGTAGTCGGCAAAGGGGGTATCGATAAAAATCTGCTTTCCAGCGTTGTTGAGCGCCCCGAACACCACTTTTTTCTTCTGGAACTCAAAGCTGCCAAACAGCACCTTGTCAATGGCGATGGGCGAGTTTTCAGCCCTCAGCTTTGCGGATACGTCCTCGTATATCTTATGATCCAGATAGGCGATGATCTTATCGTTCAGGTTGGACTCGAAGATATGAATCTTTTCCAGAAGGTCCATCACATCCTTCACAATGCGGATCCGGTAATTTGGAAACATCTCCAAAACCTCCTCCGCTGCCGCCGCTGTATCAACATCGCCCATATCCAGGATCACCATGTATTCTTTTTCCATGTCCTGATACTTGAGCGAATAGGGTTCTGAAAAAACCTCACCGCACTCTGGACAGGTGTGCTTAAACAGCTCTGTCTTAATGAGCTTTGCCTTCAGCTCCTCATCTAGACTGGCGTTTATGGTTTCATATCCTTTAATCTCAAAGGCTTCGCGGCACTTTGGACACTCGATGGTAATGGTTTTTGTTTTGGCCATGATACGGCCTCCTCTCTGTTTCCTGTCAAAAATTTTGTATACAAAAAGGGGCCTCTATCATAGAAATCCAATTCAAATAAACTGTACGCCACCAAAACAATTGCTGTTTTGATCGGTACAATATTTTTGATTATGAATATCTGTGATAGAAGCCCCAGAATAGCCGTAGAGCGTCTATATTTTCGATGAACAACCCTAGTGACGAGGATTAATTGCATCAAGACTGTAACAAACAGGTTTCCGACTCGTCTTTACCAGTGGTTTCCGGCAAGCATCACGATAGCGGCTCTGTACTAGGATTCACACCTACTTCCCTCAGGCGTCTTGAGAAACTCTCAAAACACCCTAGCTGCATATAACCAGAATGATTATCATGCGGCAATTCATTACAGTTGTTATTAAATTATGCAAACGAGTGGTTCTTTAAAGAATAGCTGCAATTGATACAATTTGTTGTCATCTCGTTTACAAGCCTTATTCTAGCATTATAATTTATTTTTTGCAACCTCTATTTTTGATTTTTTTTAAATACAGTTGCTAAAAGTACCATTTTCCGGTCTGTTTCAGCGTTTTTTATTTTTAAAGCTATCCGCTGAAGGGTCCGATTCGCAATTAAGGAACTATTATTTTTTTACCCTCATCTTATAATATCTGGGGCGGCATATTCCGATAAGCACCGAGAAAAACAAAGCTGTCTTTCATGCTGTTTTTTAACGTATCACTATCAACATCTCGGTTAAAGTAATAGGCCAGGGGGCCGAGGCCCACATGGGCGTTGGCGGCTATGTCTGTCATTGAGAATCTGGCTGGATATAGTGGACCTTATAATCATACTGCCTGCAGTAGCGGTCTATTTTGGAGCCCTCGTAGCAATGCACGGTCACATCGTTCCGGTTAAAGATCCACTCGCCCATTTCATCGGGATTGTGCCTTATCTCGACCTTCTTGAGATTGGGGCAGCCGTGAAACGCCCATTTTCCAATGGTCTTAACGTTTTTGGGCAGCTTTAAAGCTGTGAGCTTTTTGCATTTTAAAAAGCCGGATTCTTCAATGACTTCCAGGCTCTCAGGCAGCTCCAGCTGCTGAAAGCTGCAATTCACAAAGGCTTCTTTACCGATATATTTTAGATTTTGCGAAAACCGGATGGATTCCAGGCTTTTGCACATGTAAAAGGTTCTGAAGGGCAGTCTTTCGATGGTGTCTGGCAGCTCGATATGCGCCAGCTTATCACAGTTGTAAAAAGCATTCTCACCGATCCGGACAAGCCTGTCCGGCAGGGTGATGCTTTCCAGGCCGCGGCAGAATTTAAAGGTGCGGTCCTTGATGGACTGGACGCCCCCTGGTATTTCAAGCGACTGTATTCTGCGGCACTCCATAAAGGCGGCCTCTCCCAAAAGCTTCAGGCTTGAGGGCAGACTGACGGCGGAAAGCATGGTGCATCCCTCGAAGGCATGGCCGCATATCTCCTTCACGGATTCTGCGATTCTGACCTCCTTCAGCTTTGTCAAATTTTTAAACGCGTTTACGCCAATCCGTTCAAAGCCTTCCGGAACATTGACACGTTTGATATTTGCCTTTGGCAGATCTTTTTTTGAAAAAGCCTCGATACGTTTTGCGCACTCACTCATCTGTTTCCTCCAAAATTTCTTCTTCTGACTGGACTTTCAGCTACATTGCTCTTATCCTTGCGGCAGAAACCTCTCATAAGTTAAAGTAATAAAACTCCTAAAACGTTTCTTTTCTTTCTATATAATCGTTTTATTCTTTAAATGGCTATTTTGTTTCTTATATTTATTTTAACGCATTAATTATATACAAAAAGTTTTGAAAGTCAATTTCAGAACCTATTGTAGTTTATTTTTACGATTTTGTCAAATAAACAAAAAGCATTTAAGATTATCCATATTTTTTTCTTATACTCTTAACTTAAACGCTCAAAATACATATAGGGGGTATGTGTATAATTATTTCTGCTCTTTTTTAAAAAAATTCAACTTTTCTTATTGACATTATGGAACAAGGTGTTATAATTAAAAGCGTAGCCGGTACACCGGCACACTTTAATGGTTTCCATCACAAACGATGGTTAAAGCATAATTGGGTGTAAATCCCAAACGGTCCCGCCACTGTGAGACGCAAGTCGAGTCAGGATGCTGATCATTAAAACTGCAATACATTTGGTTACGAGGAGATAACTGAGTGTCAGGACGAAATTATAAGGTTTCAGGATTCGTTATTTCGTACTTTCACCGCTTATCCGTCTGGTAAGCGGTTTTTTTTCGCTCTGCTGCCCTGTTGATTGAATCGTAGCCCGGTAAAATTCATTTTTAGAGGAGGTAAAAATGACAAAGAATCAAAGAAGGTTTGTCACACTGCTGGGCGCGTGGGCGCTTGTATTCGGGATTGTACCCGCCGCAAACGCAATGCACATTATGGAGGGCTACCTTCCTGTGGGGTACTGCATTGCATGGGGTGTTATCTGTATCCCCTTTTTAGCTGCTGGCTTTTTCTCTATCAAGAAAACTTTAACCGGCAACAGAAGATCCATTACGCTTCTGGCCATGGCAGGCGCTTTCATTTTCGTTATTTCATCACTGAAGATCCCTTCTGTAACAGGCAGCTGCTCCCACATGACGGGTACAGGTCTTGGGGCCATCTTATTTGGACCAAGCGCTGTCAGTATTCTTGGCATCATTGTCTTATTATTTCAGGCCATTTTGTTAGCGCACGGCGGCTTAACCACCCTTGGCGCAAACACCTTTTCAATGGCCATTGCCGGTCCCTTTGTGTCTTTCGGCATCTACAAGCTCTGCCAGAAGCTGAAGGTTAACCGCAAGATTGGCGTTTTTCTCGCCGCTGCGCTTGGGGATTTGTTCACCTACTGTATTACCAGTTTCCAGCTGGCGATGGCTTACCCATCCGAACAGGGCGGTGTGGCCGCATCGGCTGTAAAATTCCTGGGCGTCTTTGCCCCGACTCAGCTGCCCCTGGCCATTATTGAAGGGATTTTAACGGTTATTATCGTTATCGCTTTAGAAACTTACGCAAGCCCGGAACTCAAATCCATCGGCTTTTTAGCATCGGAGGAAGTGTAAAATGAGTAAAAACAAAAAATTAGTGATCGTTCTCCTGGTGATTGTCGCTTTACTGGTTGTCGTACCGCTATTCGCCCTTCAGGGCGCTGAATTCGGCGGCTCTGACGATGCAGGCAGCACAATGATTGAGGAAATTCAGGGTGGCGAATATGAGCCCTGGTTTACGCCTGTGCTTGAAACGATGATTAACGGTGAGCTTCCTGGAGAAGTGGAATCTTTGATCTTCTGTCTCCAGACGGGTATCGGCGTCGGTATACTAGCCTTCTTTATGGGCCGTTTGGTTGAACGAAAAAAACTCGGCAAGGAAGAGGCCGAGCTGTAGATACAAAAACACGCTTACAAGGCGTGTTTTTGTTTTTCACTATATTATAAATAAGAAGGTTTTTTATATCGGCTTTGCCTTTTCTGCTGCTGTCTGTACTACTGCACCCACTACCGCACTTTCCCTGTAAAATCCTCTCGCATTCCGCGTTCCTTAAACATGATCCCAATGATAACAAACCAGACTGATCTTATCCAAAGCATTAAATTTCCGCAATCTGGCGCACACGGGCCAGTCCCTTCGATACCGATGGAACAGCCAGCAGAATCATTGTCAGCGCGCCTTCCGAAAAAATATAGACCGCGTTGTACACCATCGAGTAGGGCAGCGCGCCCCATCCTTCCCAGGCCATGGAACCGAAAAACAGCCAGCCGGAAAGCACCGCAAACACATAGCGGCCACAGATACCGGCCAGGTATCCCTTTATGAGCCCATGCTTTGACTGGGTGAAAAAGCCCGACAGGCCCAACGCGCCAAAGGCAAGTATATAGTCAACCAGCACCTGAAGGGGATACAAAATATAAGGGTCTATTACCATTTGCAGAATGCCATAGGCGATTGCCGCCAAAATCCCAGTCTTTGGACCATACCAATAGCCCGTCAAAGTAATAAAAAGCATACTGAACAGTGTCACAGAGCCGCCAGTAGGCAAATGGAAAATCTTAATATTCGATGTCACTACCGCCAGCGCAATGGCCGCAGCGCAAAAGGTCAGATGCCTTGTGCTGATCTGGCGGTGTTCATTTTTCCCGGCAACAAGCGATGCGATTACCAGCACAACGGCCATCAATGCGATAAGCGCCGCGTATCCTGCGGCTGTCGGCATATAGCTTACGCCGCCTTCAGACGTTACAGGCTTTATAAAAAATTCCAGCACGGTTTTTTACCTCCAAATTTTCAGTCGTCCGAACTTCAGACATAATTTTATTATACGTTTTGCCTGGTAACCCTGTCAACCTGCCTTCGTCCACAAAATGAATCTTAAAGTTCACAGAAGGGCTTAATATTCACAAATTAAAGATTTACCTTTGCCTAAAAAAATGATAAAATCAATTATATACTGCAAAAAAGAGGATTTAATCTTATGGATGAAAAGAATTTACAAGATCAGCGCGAGGAGCGTACCCCCGAAGAGCAGGCGATTGAGAACGCCTCTCTTTTTGAGCGTCCTGTCCCTCCGGAGGATGCGGTCATCATTGATGAACCTGCTGCGCCAGAGGCTCAGGAGGAAACCGTTATTGACCCGCCCAGGCCGCCTGAGGGCGGAACTGAAGGCGATGCCGACCAAGCAGGCGAGATTCTCACCTTTGAGGAGGAGACCCCTGCCAATGATTCTGGAGACGGCGAGGAACCGCCGGATTCTAAAGAGAAAAAAAGCCATAAAAAGGTCTGGATCGGCATCGGTGTTGGAATTGGTATTATCCTGGCCATTTATCTTGGCTTAAGCTTTTATTTCAGCACTCGTTTCTATTTTAATACCACCATGAACGGCTTCAATGTCACTGGCAAAACGGCCGCTCAGGTCGATCAGGAAATGCAGCAAAACGCAGCGACACACACATTAACACTGAAGGAACGCGGCGGAAAAACCGAGACCATCGCTGCAGACCAGGTCAATATGCGCTATATTTCCGACGGTAAAATTTCCCAGATGTTAAATGACCAGAACGCTTTTGCCTGGCCCATGTCTCTGGTGCCGTCGGGTCATCAGGATCTGGAAGCGACCTTCAGCTACGATGACGCTCAGCTCACCAATGCACTGAACCAGCTTCAGGCTGTATCTGGAGCAGAGGTCGTAAAGGTCGCCAATGCTTATCCTAAATTCAACGGTACAAGCTATGCGATCGAACCAGAGGTTACCGGCAACGAGCTGGATCCGGCCAAGCTCAAGGACGCTGTAAAAAACGCTATTTTATCCGGCGATACCGAGCTGGATCTGGAAGCGGCCGGCTGCTATAAAAAGCCTTCCTTTACCAAGGATTCCGCTAAGGTGAAAGAAGCGATGGATACCATGAACAAGTATCTGAACGCAACGGTTACCTATACCTTTGGCGACGCAACAGAGGTACTTGATAAAAATACCATTAATACCTGGCTGGCTGTGGACGGCAATATGGACGTTCAGTTCAATCAGGACCTCATGACCACCTATGTGGCCAATTTATCGGATAAATACGATACCTACGGCATTACGCGAAGCTTCCAGACTAGCGGCGGCGGCAGTGTCAGCATTGCCGGCGGCGATTACGGCTGGCTGATTGACCAGGACGAAGAGGTCGCTGCGCTCATTCCAATTATCCAGGCAGGACAGCCTGTAACCCGTGAACCGGTTTACGCGCAGACAGCTGCAAGCCACAGCTCTCCAGACTATGGAAACACTTATGTTGAAATCAGCCTCGGCGGGCAGTACATGTGGTTTTACAAAAACGGCGGCCTGGTCGTTGGCACTCCTGTTGTTACAGGAAGCCTGAGCGGCGGCTTTGCCACCCCAAGTGGTGTTTATGGCCTTGACTACAAGGCGATGAACGTTACTTTAAAGGGTGAGGGCTACGCCTCACCCGTTACCTTCTGGATGCCGTATGCCGGCGATATCGGGATTCATGACGCCTCCTGGCGCACAGACTTTGGCGGCAATATATACGTCAACAGCGGCTCGCACGGCTGTGTCAACACACCATATGCGGCTGCTCAGGCCATCTATAACGGTATCGAGGACGGTACCCCTGTTATTGTCTATTAATAAGATTAAGGCGCTTAAAGCACCTGTGGCGTTCCAAAGCGGAACGCCTTTTATTATTTTAGAAGGAGAATCCTATGTCTATTACCTGGAACCCCTGGCATGGCTGTCAAAAGATCAGCGCTGGGTGCCAGAACTGTTATGTCTACCGTATGGACGAGAAATACAACCGCGACAGCCATCAGGTATCTAAAAATTCCTGCTTTAACCTGCTGTTGAAAAAAAACGGGATGGAAGCTTTAAAATCCCTCCAGGCGAAATGGTTTATACCTGCTTTACCTCCGACTTTTTTCTGGACGCTGCCGACGCCTGGCGGCCAGAGGTATGGGCGATGATGCGTGAGCGCTCCGACTTAAACTTTTTGTTTATCACAAAGCGTATCCACCGCTTTGCAGCGTGTATCCCTGAGGACTGGGGCGACGGCTATCCCAATGTTCATATCTGCTGTACGGTTGAAAACCAGGCCATGACCGACTACCGTCTGCCGCTGTTTAAAGAAGCGCCCATCCGCTATAAAAGTATCGTGTGCTCCCCCCTGCTCGGCCCTATCGACCTCACTCCCTGGCTCGATCCTTCCTGGGTATGCCAGGTAACCGTCGGCGGTGAATCCGGCCTCAATGCACGGGTATGCCATTACGACTGGATACTGAGCCTGCACAGACAGTGTGTTGACGCCAGAGTCGCCTTTCATTTCCAACAGACCGGCGCGCGCCTGGTAAAGGACCATAAGCTCTACCGGATCAAACGCAGGGACCAGCATTCCCAGGCAAGAAAGGCCGGGATTAACTATACACCATAAAAAGACCAGCTGCACGGCTGGTCTTTTTCGAGTTTTAATCTGTTATTTCTTTTTTAAATCAAGGACAGCGGCAAGTATTGCCTCTGTTCCCTCGATGGTTTTCATCATCTGCGAAATTTTGACCTGTTCCTTCGGCTGATGCGCCCATTTCTCTTCAGCATGAGAGTATCCAATGGTCGGAATCCCACGCAGTCCCGCGGTATATCCACCATCTGTACCAAATTTCCAGTAAAAGCATTCTGGCTTTTGTCCTGCGTTCTCCAATGCGTCCAGAGCCTTTTTTACCACAGGTATCTGCTGGTCTGTCGCCCAGGGCGGATGATATTTATTCACTTCACAGGTGTAACCTGTGTAAGTTTTTTCACAGTAAGCCCGCGGATATACTTCGGCCTTAAATTCCGGATCCTTTTCCGCAAAGCCCTCAATTACCGTCTTAAGCTGACGCACCACGTCCTCCAGTGTTTCATCCGGCGAATAGCGCCGGTCAATGGATATTTCACATTCATCAGGAATAATACTCTGTGCGCCCGGACGGACAATACAGTCGGTTATTGTAACTGAGTTATCGCCCAAAACCGGATGGGCTTTAAGCGTGCCGGGCATCTCCTCGAAAATATACTGCATAACAGGCAGCATTTTTTCAAGCGCGTTGATTCCCTGCTTTGGCTGGGAGGAATGCGCTGTCTTTCCCATTGTTTTAACGACAAGCTCTACCTTTCCACGGTGTCCCAACGCCACCCTTCCTGAGCTCGGCTCACACAGAATACACAAATCAATGCTTTCACCTTCAAGGGTATGGTCAATAAGATACTGCATTCCCAGCATTTCTGCCGCTTCCTCATGCACGACCGCCGAAAAAATAATCTTGCCTTTCAGAGAGGCCCCCGCATCCAGGGCCTGCTTAATCTGCTTAAATGCAAAAAACTGTGCTGCCAGCCCTGCCTTTAAATCACTGGCGCCCCTACCGATCAACACATCCTCCTCTACGGCCGCTTTAAAAGGACTGTAAGGCTTCCACGCCTCCAAATTTCCTTCGGGCACCACATCAAGGTGTCCGTTCAGCAAGACTGTCGGCCCGTCTCCACAGGCTATTTCTCCATAGACATTGCCCGCTTTATCGACCTGCGGCGTGACGCCAATCTGCTCTAAAGCGTTCTGCATAAATTTTGCGGCTTTGCCTTCTTCTCCAGAAAGAGACGGTATTTCAATCAATGCTTTCAAAAACTCCACATAATCTTTTCGTATTGTACAATCGTCTGACATTTTGTTTCCTCCTGAACTTAATGGCCTGCGCTTATCAGTTGGTTGACGATATTTTAAATAAAAAGACCAGCAGCTCAGGCCTGAAAGACCTGCTATCGTAATAATATCCAGGTTTTATAAGGCTCTTGAAGCGGCTGGTCTCACCACGTTTATAAATTATGAAACTCATACTTCAATTTGATTTTATCTCCACGAAAGACAACTTTAGAATACTCGTAGGGCGTATCGTCCTGTGCAAAAAGAATATCCTCAAGAATCAGAAGCGGATAGCTTTCTTCCACGCGGAAAAGCTGGGATTCTTTTTTAGATGCCTTGACGGATTCTAACGTTTCCTGTATGCGTGTGGGTAACAGCTGATATTCTTTCTCAAGAATAATACACAGCTGCTCGTCAACAAGATCATGCTTTTCGATTCCCTCGCACAACTGTACCGGGATATAAGAGTAATGCAGACTGATCGGCCTGCCCTTAAGATAGCGCATACGCTCAATCAGCATAACCGGCGCAGCCTCGGGAATGCGCAGCTTTCTCGATACGCTGCCTGAAGCCTGGATAATGGCGGAGTCCAACAGTTTTGTCGTCGTTTCGTACCCCATACGCTCAAGCTGCTCCCGAAAGCCCATATACGCTAAAGATTCTGTCATAATCTTTGGCTCAGATACAAAGGTACCCTTACCTGGAACACGGTAGAGTACACCCTCCTGAACCAGATTCTGACAAGCCGTTCGAATGGTCATACGGCTTAGATCATACTCTTTGCTCAGCTCGCTTTCAGAGGGGATTGCAGTTTGTGGTTTCCAAATGCCGGTGTCGATATTATTTCGTATCAGCTCTTCTAACTGAACATAAAGTGGCTTTGGATTATTTCTTTCAATACTATTCATCTTTAATCCTCCTGAAAGTGTGTGTCTATATCATACCATAATCTTAAACGCTTTTTCAATATCGTAAACCACTTTGTTATAACGCAAACTTTCTTATGGCTTCAATTTAAACCGGAATGGCCTTAGAACTCCAGTTTTTTTATTATTTTACTCGAAACATCTTCCATGATACCAAGGGCTTCAGCCATCCAAAGTGCATTGTAACGGCCGCTGCGCGTTTCCTTTGCAAAGTACAGGCTCTTTACCAGCTCATCCTTATCAATCTGCAACTGTTTTGGGTGCCATGGAGCGCCTGCTTTTTTTAGTTTTTCAATAAGGGCCCCGGACGAAGGCATCGCTTCAAAACGTTTGGCCAGTGCTTCACGGTGCTCAATAATCTTTTCTATTTCATTTCGTCTTACTGCTTTGTCAAAGGAATGGTTTTCTGCCTGTAATTCCAGAATACTCTCCGCGCCCTCGCCATAAACCGCTCGGATTTCCTTTTCCCATTCGCCTCTGTCCCAGGTTTTTTCCACAGCCTTTTCAACATCGAAGCGCTCAAAATCGATCGCCATAATTTCTTCCCAAATCATGGTGTTGATCACGGCCCCAACACCGACCTCCTGGCCGTGCATTGATTGCGGCACACCCTTTTCATCCTGGCATTTAATCCAGAAATGGTTCAGCTGGTGCTCAGCACCGGAGCCACAGGGCGATGAATCATACCACGCCATCGCCACCGCACTTTTATACAAGGCATCTGTTAAATTTTCAATGGCCTTTTTCTCTCCTGGCACGATCCCCTCTATTGTCTCATCTGCGGCCCCTTCGGCGATACACTCGCCCATCATCGCTTCTACCCGGTCACAATAATAAATGTCCTTAATCAATTTTCCTGCATACCAGTCCATACCTGCACTTATTTTAGAGATCACCTCGCCCACACCGGCAGCGTTCATGACACTCGGCGCTTTAGCAATAATATCGGAATCGGCCAGAATCAAACTGGGATAATTAAGGTAATATGTAACCTGGAGTCCATCGACAATGATAATGGACATGTTTGTAAAAAAACCATCCATCGTCATGGCCGACGGAATAGAAACACATTCCAGTTTCAGGCGTGTTGCCACATAACGGACCACATCCGTCACTGTTCCGCCCCCTAATGATACGATATAATCAGCGTCGAAGGGCGTATTGCAGACAACATTCCCAACCGTGTATTCATCCGGGCGGATATGGCCTTTGAGCACATAGCATTCAATCTCAAGCCCCTGCTCCTGCCAATATGCGTAGATTTCCCTGCCAATGGACCCAAAAATCACCTCGTCTGTTACGAGTATTCCCTTTTTACCAAGCTCAAGCGCTTTGACATAATAAGGAAGCTTTCTTGCCGCACCCGAATCAATAACGACCTCTCCAATCGGCATCTTATGATGTCTCCCACATTCACAGTCAAAATCATGCCTTTCATAAATATTAAAACCGCTGTTTTGCGTATCCATTTTTCCTCCAAAATAAAATACTGGCCAGTATCAACCTGGCCAGTACGTATATGTTTTTTATTAGAATATACGGTTGTCCAAGGCGTTATAAACGTTGATAAAACGCTGATAGGCTTTATCATAAGCTGCGAATTTTTCGGGATTAGGTTCGAAAACTTCTGTCAGTTGAACCGCTTTTTCAGCTGCATCCCGGCAGTTTTCATAAGCGCCAACGCCGATGCCAGCGTACAGAGCAGCCCCTAAGCAGCCTGTTTCTCCTGCGCTCAGCAGCTGGATAGGCAGTTTGAAAATGTCGGCCAGCATCTGGCACCACATCGGAGATTTCGCGGCGCCGCCTGTCAAACGAATTGAGTTGATTTTGATCCCAGCTTCCAGCTCTGCGTTAATGATATCATATACCTCAAAGCTGATGCCTTCCATTACCGCCCTTGCCATATCAGCTTTTTTTGTTCCAAGAGACATTCCGATAAAAACACCGCGTGCCTTATCATTGATTTTAGAGCCGGACGCCCCCTGCAGGTATGGTAAAAAGGTTATACCATTTGCTCCTGGCGGTACGTCTGCAATCTGCGCGTTGATGAGCTCATACGGGTCTGTTTTGACCAGCTCAGCCGAAAATTTTTCAATGTCACAGAATGTATCGCGGTACCAGCGGTAACTTGAGGCGGACGTATTTGAAAAGGCCTCGATGGTGTAATTACCAACGCCATGATTCCCCTTAACAACGAGTCTTCCCTTTGGATCACGGATCGGTTCATCACTCACAATAAAGCATGAGCCGAAGGTTCCCATTACCACAACTGCTGTTCCATCATCCACACCGCCTGAACCAAAGGTATTACAGTTCTGGTCATGAGCGCCGACACAGATTGGTGTTCCTTCAGCCAAACCAGTCAATTCTGCGACATCCTTTGGAATATGTCCGACAACTTTCCCCGGTTCATCTACCAGCTCAGCTCTTTTTTCCAGCGGAATCCCTAACATATCATGCATGCGCTTCGACCAGCATTTATTGTTGATATCCATCATACCCTCGCGGCTTGCAGATGAAAAGTCTGTATAATACCCATCTGCGCCAAGCTGCTTGAGAAAATAGTCCTGATGTGTGGAGAACATGGCTGTTTTATTCCAGTTTTCCGGTTCATGATGTTTAAGCCACACTAATTTCGCGATACTAAAGCACATTCCCAGCGGATCGCCAGTCAGCTGGTAATATTCTTCTCTTGGAATCTGATCTGTAATCCATTTTATTTCTTCCTCGCTGCCTCGGAGATCCTGCCAGCCTACAAACGGGCGGATCAGTTCGCCTTCTTCATCTAAAAGACCGATAACAGACCCCTGGGAAGAAAGCCCCACAGCCATGATATCATTTGGGTCTACCTGCGCCTTACGGATGGCTTCCTTACATGTTTTGAACAATGCCGGGGTCATATCCTCCGGAATTTGTTCTACCCAGCCTTCATTTGGGTAGTAACATGGGTATTCACGGTAATCGCTCCCAATAAGGTTTCCTTCAAGGTCAAAAACGCATACTTTACAGCCGGTCGTTCCGGCATCCATACCAACTAAATATTTTCCCATTTTGTTTCTCCTCTATAACTTCGTTTTAGTTTTTATTCAAAATCTCTGATCAAAGTCCCCCAACTCTGATTTTGGCAGTATGTTTTTTGCTTTATCCCTGGTATGCGGGAATTAATCCAATTTTCCGTAAATCATCAACACCGTCTAAAATTTCTTTGCCGCCCTGAGTTCCGATCAATTCTGCTCCGGCTAAAATAAAGGCAAATGCATTCTGTGGACGCGGCGCCTTAACCCCTGCCACCTTTACCTTGGTGTCAGAACCTTCCAATGCTTCTACCATTAAGATAACGTCTGAGACACTTGGTCCTGCATATTGTCCTGTCGAGGTCTTAACCCAGTCGATGCCTGCTTCAGCCACCAGCTTGGTAGCGGTTACAATTTCTTCTTTGGTTAACATACAGGTTTCAATGATCATCTTGGTCATTGCCGGTCCCGCTGCTTTTTTATAGTCCTTGAATTCCTGCAAGACCTTATCGTATTTTCCTTCTTTTAAATCGCCAACATTCATACAGTTATCCAAGACCGTTGCTCCCAAACGAACGGCTTCTTCTGCTTCAAAACATTTTACCGCGCTGCTCTGCTGTCCAAAAGGAAAACCGATCCCTGCCCCGACCAACAGATCTGTTCCTTTTAATTCCTCAGCAACGACCGGGGTCCAGTAAGAGGATGAAAAACAGAATGCCTTGCAGTTGTACTCAATAGCGGTCCGGCACCCTTTACGGATGTCCTCTTCTGTTGAGTCTTTGCCCAGAACAGAAAAATCAATCAGCTTTCCCATGTCACGTTTTGTCATTTTCGATAAATCAACCATTTTTTTACTCCTTTATTTTGTTATTATTTTAAATTTAACCTTCATATTTTGGAACAACACCAATTTCACGCATCATATCTAAAGAGTCAATGATCTGCGGTGCCTGGCGTGTACCGATCAATTCCGCTCCGCCCATTAAGAAGCAATAAGCGTTTTGCGCTCTTGGAAATTTAACGCCGGATACCTTTACCTTTGTATCGCTTCCTTCCAGGGTCTTGGCCATAATGCGTACCTGTTCCATCGTTGGGCCTTCCCACTGTCCTGTTGATGATTTGGCCCAGTCAAGTCCCGCTTCTGCAATAAGCTCACAACCGATACGAATTTCTTCATCTGTCAGCATGCATACTTCCAGGATCATTTTTGTGATTGCCGGTCCTGCCGCTTTTTTATAATCTTTAAATTCCTGAAGAATCTGGTCGTATTTTTTGTCTTTCATCAGACCAACATTCATGACATTATCTAAAACGGTCGCTCCCATTCTTACAGCTTCTTCTGTCTCAAAACATTTAACTGCGCTGGTCTGCTGCCCAAACGGGAATCCAATCCCTGCGCCAACTAAAATATCGGTCCCCTTTAATTCTTCCGCAACCACAGATGACCAGATTGAAGAAGAGAAGCAAAAAGCTTTTACATTGTATTCAATGGCTGTTTTACACTCTTTGCGTATAATCGCTTCTGTCGTGTCCTTTGGGCCAATGAAATAGTCGAAACATTTGCCAACGTCTTTTTTTGTCATTTTTGAAAAATCAATCATTTTTTACTCCTTATCCTGCTTATCCTTTAATTTATATCCTGGCTTATCTGCTGTCTTATCCTTCATAAGGCGGCAGTAACCCAATTTCACGCATCTGATCCATCGAATCAATAATTTCCGGTGCAGACCGTGTTCCGATCAGCTCTGCGCCTGCCATAATAAAGGCCCATGCGTTCTGTGGTCTCGGAAACTTAACGCCTGAAACCTTGAGCTTAACATTGGAATCTGCAATCGTTTCTTTCATAATGAGAACCTGCTCCATCGTAGGCCCCTCAAACTGCCCTGTCGCTGATTTTGCATAATCAAGTCCAACTTCCTTGATCAGCTCGCACCCGGCCCTTATCTCATCATCGGTGAGAAACGCAACGTCTAAAATTCCTTTTGTCATACGTCCCTGAGCCGCATTTTTAAAATCAACAAGCTCCTGTTTGACAACATCATATTTTTTACCTTTCAGAGCGCCTATATTAATTACCATATCCAGACATGTACAGCCTGCTTTCACAGCCAGCTCTGTTTCCATGGCTTTTACAGCCGAGGGCTGTGAACCAAACGGAAAGCTGATTCCCGTCGCAATATTAACGTCCGTATCGCCTAATTCTTCTACGACAATCGGCGTCCAATAGGGTGAAGAGGAATAGAAAGCCGCGCAGTTATAAGCTTTTGCCTCCCGGCACCCCTTACGGATCGCTTCTTCATCGGTGTCCTTAGGCAGAATGGCATAATCAAACAGCTTTCCGGCGTCCCACTTGGTTAACTTCTTTAAATCGATCATTTCTTTCTCCTGGTATAATCTGTTGAATCCACTCTTTTACTTTTGCAGCGGCGGTACAATACCAATCTCGCGCATCTGGTCTAAGGCATCTATAATCGCCACAGCCGCGCGGGTCCCGATTAAATCTGCGCCTGCCAGCAAAAATGCGTAGGCATTCTGCGGTCTCGGAAATTTAACACCGGCAACCTTCAGCTTAATACTGGAATCCTTTAATGTTTTTTTCATGAGTAAAAACTGATCCATTGACGGCCCTTCAAACTGTCCTGTCGAGGTTTTCGCGTAGTCAATCCCCGCTTCGGCAATCAAATTACATGCTGCAATAATTTCATCGTCCGTTAAAAAATTAACGTCCATGATACATTTCGTCAGGTTTCCTTCCGCTGCTTTTACAAAAGCGTCCAGACCAGCCTTTACCTCTTTGTAGTTCTTATCTTTGAGCGCTCCAATATTCATGACCATGTCCAGCGCCGTACACCCGAGGCGGACAGCCTCCTCTGTCTCAAGTCCCTTCATTTTTACAGTTGACGCGCCAAACGGAAAATCCAAGCCTGTCGCAATATGAATATCCGTTCCTTCAAGTTCTTCCTTTACCACAGGTGTCCAATAGGGTGATGCCGAATAAAACGCCGCACAGTTATAAGCCTTTGCTTCCCGACAGCCTCTGCGGATATCCTCTTCTGTTGTATCCTTGGGCAATACCGAATGGTCAAAACACTTTCCTAATGACCACTTATCCATTTTTGATAAATCAACCATTGCTTTCCTCCTGTATTCTCTTTTTAAAGGAGCAGTTCCTTTATTTCACTCATTGCATCCACCATATAGGCTGGTCCCAGACCTCTCAGCACATCGCTGCTGCCATATCCATAGGTCACTGCACACACATCTACCCCTGCGTTGTGTCCTGTCATAAAGTCTGTTTTTGTGTCCCCCACCAGCACTGCCTGTTCTGGCTGCATCTGGTAGTGCGCCAGTATTTTCTGAATACATTCCGGATGAGGTTTAGGATTTTTCACATCATCTGCTGTCACCAGATAGTCAAAATACTGATTGAACGCCAGGGCTTTCATAATCTTTTCCGTAGCGCTTCTGATTTTATAGGTCGCCAGAGCCATTGGTCTGTCCATTTTCTGGTAATGCTCCAACACTTCCTTAACGCCGGGATACAGGCTGGTGTATACGGCACAATTTTCCTCGTAATAACTTTTAAACAGCGGCAGAATCTCACTGTCAATCAACGCTTCTTTATTTTCTCCAAGGCTCCTGAGCAGGACATTGCGCGCGCCTCCGCCAATGCAGCTCCTTATAAAAGTGTCTGATTTTGGTTCAAATCCATACTTTTCAATAATATATTGGACGGTAGCCACAATATCAGCCGCGGAGTCTACCAGTGTCCCGTCCAGATCAAAAATAATTAAATCATAATTTTTTCCCATTTGTTCACCTACAATCTGGACAGCAGCTCATTGCTGTAAAAATACTCTGGTGTAATGCCACATTCGCCAATGTTCCGGACTTTTTTGCTGGACTTCTTATAGTCCGCGTGGTAGTCTGAGCCTCCGGAAATGATCGCGACCCTGTCAGTGTAATCTCTGCGTACCTGTTCTATGATTTCTTCCTTTGTCAGCGGGCCATTGTAAGTTGTTTTGTCATAGGTGTAGGAGGCTTCGATACCATCCAGCCCACCCTTGATCAGGCGCTCAATATATTCAGCTCTCGAACATTCCAAAGCTTTTGTCTTAACGCTCTCGTCAATGAGATAGGGGTGCGCCAATATAACGATTCCTCCCGCGCGGTGTACAATATCAATAATGGCCAGGGGGTCTGGCTTTTCACGTTTCACGCTGTATTCCGGAGTGTTGCGGATCATCAGCTTGGCGTCACTCCAGGTTTCGGTATATCCCTTCTCAGCCATAAGGTTAAAGATAATTTTTTTCTGGACATCCTCCGGCTTTCTTGGAATATCATTGTAATTCAGCACTTCCTCCCAGCTTATGGGAAAACCTTTCTCTGTCAGCAGCTCGGTCAGCCTTCTGTAGGAATCAATCTTACTCTGAACGATGATCCGGTTCATGGCCAAAATTTCAGGGCTTGAGTAATCACAGCCAAAGGCTACCAGATGCACATCTTCCACTTCTGTTTCACAGGAAAACTCAATTCCCTTTAAAACCTTCATGCCTTTCTTCTGGGCGTAGCGCTCCACATCGACCATAAGCCCGCCCACCTCAATCTTCTCAGGCGGCAGTACGTCATGGTCTGTAATGGCAACAACCTTCATCCCCAGTTCAGCCGCGGTATCCAGAAATTCCTTCGGGGTATCGTTGCCGTCTGAACGGGTGGTGTGGCTGTGCAGGTCACAGAGATAATTTGGTTTATAATCCATATGCTCACTTCCTAATCTTCCAATAAGCTAAACAATGTGATGTGATTTCTAACCACTTCTTTGACCTTATCTTTTACAAAGGCATCCAGCTTCAGCGGATCATTTTCATCGGGACGCAGCTTTGTGTAGTCTCTCATACCGCCGCAGTAGGCAATCTTGATCGCTGTTGAAATATTGACTTTTGCCGCTCCCAAACTGATCAGCCGTTTAAAGGTACCTGTACTCAGACCGGTACCGCCATGCAGTACCAGCGGGCAGGGCGAAAAGCTGTTGATGTTTTCAAAAAGGTCGTAATCAATTTTAACCTCGCCTTTATATACACCGTGGGCTGTACCGATGGCCGGGGCAAAGGCATCAATTTTTGTTTCTTCCAGATACACCTTACAGTCTTCTGGATTAGCCAGAGCGCTCTGGTCTTCATCGACGACAATATCATCCTCGACACCCACAATCGCTCCAAGCTCACCTTCGACGGTAACATCTTTTGTATGGGCGGCTTGTACAATTTTTTTGGTATTCGCGATATTTTCCGACAGCGGCAGTTTTGAGCCATCGTACATAACTGAGCTCCAGCCGCCGTCAATACAGGCAATAGTAAAATCCACATCGGTCGAATGGTCAAGATGCACTGCCACATCTACCTTTGCCTTTTCCACAATCGGTTTTAAAAACTGCATCATTTCTTCAATTCCAAATTGCTTGACGGTTTTGACCGAGGTCTGAAGAATGATCGGGCAATTCAGCTCTTCTGCAGCTTCCACAGCCGCCTTTGCTGTCATTTGATTGACAATGTTGAAGGCACCGACAGCATACCCGCCTTTTCTGGCATCCTTCAATATTTTTTCCATGTTTACATAACTCATTTCATGACCTCATTTCTTATTCTGATTTTATTTTGCGCCGCTGGCCGCGTTCATAAACCGGCGCTGATAGCTGATTACCTGGTTGCAGGAGGTAAAGCGCGCCAGATAGTTTGGTTCTGCTGTAATAACCACACGGTTGACCAGATCGCTGAATTCGTCCTCGACCAGCAGCTTGTCGATATCTGGGTAATTGAGCGGCCCTTCCATACTGCAGATAATCAGTCTTGAATCGGCCAGATTGGTATTTTTAAACCATCTCAGGTTATGTCTCACACTGTCCAGTCCGTCAGCCCCTTCATGGTCGTCAAAGTGCCGGTACTTCAGCATATCCTCAGCTGCCTGCTTAACGCTCAAAAGGTCCATTTCCTGCCCTTTACACAGGTAGTCTTTTTCGACAAACATTTTTTTAATGTCCTCAAGGTGCCTGGGATCTCGTGTTGCTTCATAAGCCGCGAGCCCTTTTTTCATAATTTCGGACTGCATAAAGCGGTGGCGGACAAAGCTGTTGATAAAATAGGGCTTTGCCTGCAGTGCAAGGGCGGTCTGATAGGGCTCAAACATCAGGGTGAAATTAACCCGATAGCCGTTTTCCTGAAGCATTAATGCGATATTGTGGCCTCTCAGCGCTTCGGCTGTACCGGGTGCGTCGCAGGGGATTGAAAATTTCTTGTCACCTGTAAGGAGCTGGTCAACGGTTTCTTTGCTGACTGGTCCAGTGTGAGGGACCTTGATGACCACGCGGTATTCGGACAGCATCTCTTTAAATTTGGCGGCTTCTTCCAGAATCTCAGCGTCAGATTTGCCGAAGGGGTCGTTCAGCTCAACGCTGATATCTGCTCCAGGGCCAAGAATCCTGCCGATTTCTGCCATAACCTCGTCTCTTGTTTTAAACTGGTTGCCGACATTTGCTTTTGGATTATTGATGAACAGATCATAGATGATCCCAGGGTTACAGGTCAGGTTTGCGAGAATATTTTTGATAGGCGCTACTTCGTAAGGATTGGCGCTGTCTGCTGAAAACAGGACATTTGTCGGCCGTTTCATGCCATTTTTGTCATAGCTGATATCTCTTACCAAATCTGCTCTGAGGGCACCGTCCTCCTCCAGCTTATATTCTATCCGGAAGCCTGCCGGCGTTTCTCCCTCTGGCACATCAAAGGTGTCGATGACCTTTTTAAATTCGTCGGTCACGCCGACGGATTTCACGTATGGCTTTAATGCCTGAAAGGTCTCAAAAGCGATGGGCCGGTCGGCCACTCTGCTGATATAAGCCTTTTCGCTGTCAATGAATGTGACGTCTGTTTTCTTGAATGTGTTTAAACTGCATTTAATCTCCATGTCTCTCTCCTTATGCTAAATTATGAATGTAAGTTTCAATGGTCTCTGTAAGCTTATCCGCGCTTAAACCATAGTAATCTAAAAGCTCACGGTACGGCCCTGTCTGAGTAGAACCCGCCTCAATGCCCAGTACATGTACTGGTGCATGATGCGGCATATCTGAAAGAAGCTCCAGCACACTGCTTCCAAAGCCGCCAGTGGTGATGTGCTCCTCTACCGTACACATAAGCCGGCAGTTTTTATACGCGTTACGGATCAGCTTTTTATCCAGTGGTTTAACGGTTGTAAAATTCAGCACCTTGACCTTATAGCCCTTTTCTGCCAGCCGCTGTCCTGCTTCCAGCGCATCAATGCTCAGCGTCCCTGTAACCAGAATGACCACATCGTCACCGGTGTCCAGAAGGCTCTCGCCCTTGCCGATTTCAAAGCTGCGCTTTTCCGGATCTACTGGCATTTCCATGGCGTTTCGCGGCATCCGGATATAAACAGGACCTTTACACGCCACAGCCTTTCTGAGCGACATTTCTACCTCATAGCCATCGCCAGGATTAAAAATCACCATATTCGGCACTGTTTTTAAAATCGCTATATCCTCCAGCGCCTGGTGGGTAGAACCCAAATTAGAATGAGACAGACCACTGCTTGAACCAATAATCTTTACGTTCATGTTAGAGTAGCCCACATCATTTCGGATCTGTTCAAAGCACCGCATGCTGATAAAGGGAGCGATCGCTGATACCACCGGCACTCTGCCGGATTCCGCCAGGCCGGCGCAAATGCCGATGGCGTCCTGCTCGCTGATCCCAACCTCTAAATACTGTAAGGGCAGCGCGTCTTTAAAAGAGTTCATGCCGGAACCGGCGCCGGAATCACAGGATATGGCCATAACGCGTTCGTCTGTTTTTCCAATTTCCAGAAGCACTTCGCCGAAGACATCTCTTGGATTCAATTTTGTTTCTGCCATTATGACCACCCCTTTGCTTTCTGATAGTTGTGTAAATCTACCAATGCCTGTCTGGCCTCCTCCGAATCTCTTCCCGGATTCCAGTGATGATATTTCACGTTGTTTTCCGCAAAAGACATTCCCTTGCTTTTGATGGTATTGGCAATCACCATCGTCGGTTTACCGGCCTGAGCGGGTGTCTGTTCAAAAATTTCTAACATTGCCGCCACATCGTGGCCATCTACAATCTCTACTGCCCATCCGAAGCTTTTATATTTTTCCGCAAGATCTGCACTGTTAAGCACCTCTTTTGTTGTGCCGTTGATCTGCAGGCCGTTCCGGTCAATAATGGCAACCAGATTGTCAAGCTTATGGTGCGCTGCAAACATTGCCGCTTCCCAGTTAGAGCCTTCTCCCTGCTCACCATCGCCCATGAGCACAAACACTCGGTTGTCATGGCTTTTAAGCTTTGCGTCCAGAGCCATACCGCAGCCAATTGGCAGCCCATGTCCCAGAGCCCCGGAACTAAAATCCACACCCCGAAACTTCTTCATATCCGGATGTCCTGGCACGATTGTCCCTAAATGATTATAGCTATGCAGTACCCGCTCACTCTCAAATCCCTTTTCAATCAGCGCCGCGTACAGCGCCAGGCATTTATGCCCCGCGCTCAGGATAAGGCGGTCTCTTTTTTCCCATTTGGGTTTGTTAACATCAACCTTCATCACCCCAAAGTACAGTGTCGCCAAAATGTCCGTACAGGACAGGGACGGTCCGGCATGACCATCACCATTCTCTATAATGGTTTTTACAATATCATTTCGGATATTAAACGCCTTTCTCTCAATTAATTCGATTTTATCCACAAGTAATTCCCCCCTCGGTCATCATTAGTGGTCATGACCAGTTAAGACTAGTATAGTTGTACTGTAACCGTTTGTCAAGCTTTTTTAATCCTCTTAAATTGTCTATATTTTAACGATTTTAACTGGT
The DNA here is from genome assembly GCF_003477535.1 of Eubacterium sp. AM05-23. Classification (NCBI taxonomy): domain Bacteria; kingdom Bacillati; phylum Bacillota; class Clostridia; order Eubacteriales; family Eubacteriaceae; genus Eubacterium; species Eubacterium sp. AM05-23. The sequence continues at coordinate 442,192 of NZ_QUDF01000001.1, read as the reverse complement.
CATACTCTCCCAAGACGTAGTCTGGTGCTTTTCCTTTTAACCCGTCATGGTATAAATTTTTATGGAAACCTGCCTTAAGCATTAAGCTTTTTATTAAGAAAAGAGGACTGGCAAGCTTTGCCAGTCCTCTCAAAAATTTTTATTTAGCAGCAGCAATCCAGATCATTGCCGCATTTACAATTTGACATTTTCTTCTGCATGATGGTTTTAACCAGCTCCTCCTGTGTCAATCCCGACCAGTCCAAAAGCTCTTTATTGGATGGATACTCACCACTCTTGACGATTTTGCCATCCAGCATCACTGCCGGCAGGGCTTCTACACCCTTTTCATCCATAAGCTGCCTGAGCTCAGGTTTTTCCTTATAGAGCGAGGGCTCCTGCATAGGGTTATAACGGATAATGTCTTTTCCCGCTATTTTCAGATTCTCTACCATCGTGGTAATCCGCATGTATTCTTTATTGCCCATAGGTTCACACTCTCCGGCATAGCACTGGATATCCGGATCGAAAATTTCTATATGATGCATCATTATGACACCTGCTTTCGTTTTTCTTTCTAGATACCCCAAAGCAACAGGCCGAAACGCTTTCTGAGTGTTCTTAAGACATACCGTTTCTACCAAGCATTTCCTCAAGCTTATTGAGAGGAAAAGGCGGGCTTGTCAGTGGTTTGACAGCAATCGACAGCAGCAGCGCCGGATTGTCGTCTGCCGCAATACGATTTGAACTGAACGTACCACACAGTCAGCATCTGTGGATGATCGCCCACTCGCCGTTTTTCCGAACCCAGACGCCCACTGGCTCCATGACACCGCGGCACAAGGAGGCGCGGTCTCCTGGCCTGTTATCAACATGAAGGCTCGACAGACACCTGGGACAATGATTCCTGTGCCCACTGCCTGCTCCTTCTGGCGCAACAGGCGCTCCGCACACCTTACACACAAAACTTTCTGCACAGGCTGTATGTCTGTAGTCTGGCTGCGGCTTCATCTTAGCCGTCCTGCCGCCCATGCCTTGATAAGCGTCGTACCTCTCTCTTTCAATGCGCCCCTCCCGAAGCGCCTGTATCACAGCACAGCCTTCCTCGTGCGTGTGTGTGCAGCTGCTGAACCTGCACATATCGGTCAGACGGGCAATTTCCGGAAACACAATATTTTTTTCTTCCTCTGTAACTGCCTGCAGCGCAAAATCGCGGAAGCCCGGCGTATCGATCAGCCAGGTGTTCTGAGGGCCGGTTTCCATCTGGCTGCTGTGTGTAGCTGGAAGCTTTTCCGGTATTTTTTCCTCCTTCGAAAGACTGTTCAAAATTTTATGGATTATGGTCGACTTTCCGCAGGCCCGGTCACCGACGACCACACCTGTTTTGTTTGACACTTCCGCGGTCATCGCCATAAACTCAGCCTGATCTGATCCTGTAAAGACAAAGTCTGCAGTTTGCCTGTAAAGGCTTATTTTTTTCTCAAGCAGCTCCTTTTCACTTTCGCCGACCAGATCCCATCTGCTGATCAAAATAATTATTTTGATTCCAGCCCGCCTGGCCGTGATAATGGCTGACTCCAGATAACCCGCCTGATGTCTGAAATAATCGGCTGTCACAACAGCCAAAAGATAGTGGATATTGGCAGCTATCAGTATCACTTCTCCTTTAGAACGCCGACTTCCCCTGAAAACGGCCGTTTCTCTTGGCATTACTTCTGATAATTTATACGCTTTGTTATCTGCGGGACTTATTGTCACACGATCTCCAACCACCAGCGCATTTTTCCTTGAAACCAATGCCTGCGGCAGCAGGCAGGTCACAAGCCTATCTCCTGCCAGAACCTGTGCCTGCTTGTTCATTATTTTTACAACGGTTGCCTCTGTTTTTTCAGTTTCTGTATTTTGTATCTGAATTTTTTCCTTTAATTTTTTCTTTTTCATCTGTTTTCTCCAATCTGTTTTCATCAAATACGCCTTTTCCACAAAAACATTATACTTGCTATTCTATCTGCACAGCAACCGCCTTTATTTTTCTGAAATAAAAAAGCGCCGCAGGGTTTTTAGCTGCGGCGCTCTTATCACTGGTTTTCCAGCTTAAATTTCGCAATAATTTTCTGTATACTTTTGGGTGACAGGAAATAAATCTCCGAAAGACTTGCAACGGACATACCTTCAGTATGCTGCCTGTAAATTTCCTGGTTCCTCAGAAGTGTTTCCTGTTTTCGATTGGTGTTCTGCCCCCAACCTTTTCTGTTTGTCTCTTTTCGAGGCACATAGATATATTCTCCATCAATATAATTCTGAATTTTGTCAACAAGTTCTTTTGGCAGCACATCGCCTGCCTTGATATAGCTCATTATGCTCCTCCTAATTTATTTTTTAGGATTAAGCAAGGGCTATACACCTATCATTATTCTGATGCTGTGCGATAGCCCCTGCTACGCACAACGATCCGATGCGTACTTCATAAATCGTTTCCTTTCGTCATAAACTTGAATACAAAAAACCCGCGGCCAACATACCACATCTCTAAAGATGCAGAACGCTCCTGCGGGCAGTATAAATCAAATATAAAACCGTACAACCGCCAACGCCGCCGCACAGCCATGATTCGATATATTGAAGCAGTCTGTCTGGTATGTTTTTAAAAAAAGGCAGCAAAACAAAAGGGATCCCTTCCTCATCGCTGTACCTTTTCAACTGTATTTAGTTGAAAACCATGTAAACAGACAAAACCGACATCAACACACCTCTTTCAATTATTTTTCTAAATTATAACATTCGTGCATTTTATTGTCAAAGAGCCTTAAATTTTAGCGGCAATACACGCCATTCGCTCTGCCTCCTCCACATAGACCAGATGCAGAGCTGTGCGGTACACCGCACTCAGGGTTTCTTCACTCAGTATATCGCCCACTGTACCTGTTATCATGTGACCGTCCCGGTCCAGAATGCCTGCCTTTCCCTCCAGCAAAATCGGCTGATCCGGATTATGGGTTGTCATGATAACCGCGTAGTCACGGCCGCACAGCTTTTTGATGAGCCGCATAATATTCAGTTGGTTGCCGTAATCCAGCGCCGAGGTCGGTTCATCAAAAAGAATAATTTCAGGCTGCTGGACAATGGCTCTGGCAATACACGCCTGCTGCTTTTCACCACCGCTGATCTGAGTGCAGAGACGGTGTGCGAGGTGTTCAATGCCGAGCAGCGCAATGGTTTCATCTACAATTTCGTAGTCTTTTTTCTTTGGTGTTACCAGCATTCCCACGTGCGCGGCTCTTCCCATAGCAATGTAGTCCCTGACAGAATAGCCGTAGGTTATCTCCGTGGTCTGAGGCACATAGGCAATTTTAAAAGCTGTTTCCCTGGAGCTCATCTTATCCAGAGGCACGCCGTCCACCAATATCTCGCCGGTTGTCAGGGGCGTCAGATTTGCCAGGGAATTAAGAAGTGTGGACTTACCCGCGCCGTTTGGCCCGAGAATGGTAAAAATCTCTCCCTTTTCCAGTGTGAACGAAATATCTGTAAAGACATTTTCCCTTGTGGGATAGGAAAACCCTGCTCTTTTCACTTCCAGTAATGCCATATCACTCACTCATCCTTTGCTTGATCAATACCCAGGTAAAGAAAGGCGCTCCGATAAAGCCGGTCAAAATACCAAGGGGAAGCTCTCCTCCGGTAAGCGTCCGGGCCAGGGTATCAATGATGATCAGAAATCCGGCGCTGAGCAATGTGGTAACCGGCAGCAGCCGCACGTTGTTACTGCCCACTACCATTCTCCCCAGATGCGGCATTACAAGCCCGATCCATCCAATGGTTCCACTCATACACACCGCCGAAGCCGTCAGCACAGTAGAGCAGATGATGGCAATTCCTCTCTCAAAACGCAGGTTAACGCCCAGAGATCGCGCCTCATTGTCCCCGAGAGATAAAATATTAATCCGCCACCGCATAATGATAAGTACTGCGCCGCTGATGATCATAATCGGCGCAATTGCCATAAGTGTGGGATAGGTAACCTTCGCGATGCTTCCCAGCTGCCAATAAGTCATATCAGGCAGCTGAGTATCGGTATCTGCTATGTATTTTGTCAGGCCAATGATCGAATTCATAAACCCGCCTACTATAACGCCGGCCAGCACCAGCATCATGGTCGAATTACGGTGCATCAGCTTTGGAATGGAGGTGGTGACAAAAACTGTTAAAAGTCCGCCGGCAAAGGCCAGCACCTGTGTCATCCCACTTCCCAGGCCCATCAGGATCGCAACAGCCGCGCCCACACAGGCTCCGGCAGAAACGCCCAGAAGGTCCGGCGATACCAGAGGGTTTTTAAACATTCCCTGATAGGTGGCCCCTGCCAATGCCAGGGAGCCGCCGACTAAAACAGCTGCCAGCACACGTGGCAGTCTCAAATTGATAATGACGTCATACATTGTCTTATCCCAGGTTGGTGTGATGGGAAAAACCTGTGACAGCAGTATTTTGACAGCTTGTATTACCGGAACATGATAACGCCCTACGCACAGTGCTGTTAAAATAAGGGCGATAACAATAATCGCTGCCAGTGCCAAAACCAAGCCCAGCGGCCTGTCTTCCGGATTTTTCACCCTATTTTCTTTTATATCTCTCGCCATACAATTTTGTCCTTTTATTTTCAAAAAAGCCGCCGGGCAATCGGCGGCTTTGACTGTTTATTCTTTCACATTATTTCTTTATGCCCCTTAATCCGGCTTAGCGTCCGTCCGGAGCATTTTTGCCAGCTAAAATCGCATCCGCATATTCATCTGAAAGATCATAGCCTAAATAATCTTTGTAGAAGGAAATGGTTTCCTTCTTCATGTCGATGTCTTCAAATTTATCAGGGTATAAGGTTTTAGCTGCCCAAAGCACCTGCAGTGCAGACTCAGAGCCAAAACGGTCCCACTGGAAGGTTCCCTGTGGGTTACGGTAAACCTTACCGTCCTGAACTGCTTTCAGGTTTGCCAGTGAGGCGTCGCTCATCAGGGCGTCATAGGCATCTGCCTGTCCTGTTCCGCCCACAATGATTACATCCGGGTTAATACTGAGGAACTGCTCTGGTGTAATCTCCTTGCTCATTCCCTGAAGAATCCCATCAGTGGATAATTTACCACCAGCCATAGTCAGCCATTCTTCCTGCATTGTACCGTTTCCGGTGGTTTTGTAAGGGCTTGTGCCGCTCTGTCCATCGACATAGTGTACAACTGGCTTGTCTTCATCTTTTACGTCTTTTAAGCGGTCCTGAACCAGCTTAATGTTTTTTTCCAGATATTCAACATATTTGTCTGCCCGTTCCTTTTCACTGGTTCCCAGGGCCTCGCCGGTTTTTAAGACAGATTCTTTTAAACCGTCATAATTATTGAACATCATACACGCAGCATTAAGTCCGGCAGCGCGGTAGGCTTCGGCATCCTCATCACTGGAGGTAATGACCAGATCCGGCTTCAGGTTTAACAGTTCTTCAGCGGTCACGTCGCCATTTCCACCAACAGTCTGTTTTTCCATAATGGCTGGATTAACGATCTGCATCCAGGTAAAGCTTGGTTTTTGCAAAGTGGCCATGTAGGCGGTCTGTTTGTCCTGCGCTCCAAGCGCAATCATAATCTGATTGCTCGATGGCCAGAGGTTAATGACCGATTTCACTTCTGCCGGAACTGTTACCTCCGCACCTGACATATCGGTAATGGTGCGGTCTCCCGCCGCATTGTCCGACTTCGCTGTGTCACTGTTATTTTGTGAACAGCCAGCTGCGGTAAAGCTGAGAAGTACCAGCACTAGTAGTACAGATAGGGCTTTTTTAAATTTTTTCATTTCTCACATCTCCTTCTTTCCCTATAATTTAATATATACAAAACGGGCATATCCCGTTTAAGAATATGCCCGTTTAGTATCAAACAGCTCAATGCATTCTTCTCAAATACGGAAAGCGCAGGCGTTTCCCCCTACACTCATCGGTCCGCAGCCATGGGACTTCCTTTAGGCCTGTGGACTCGAATGCATATTTAATTTTACAACTCCAGTTTTCCCGGTTTCCACCACATGACGTAGGTCTCGGTCTCTCGCCGGAAGGATACACCGCCTCCCGGTAAATCCGTAAGCCACTTATCCACGTTTTTTCTGAAAATTTCTTCCCGGTCCTCCGGTACCGGATGCAGGATTCTCAGATCATTATATGCCTCTTCCCGGCTTTCATAATCGCAGTGGAAGCCATCTGTCACAACTTTAACATTTGGGTTTACACCCATATCATAAAGCAGATTGAAATTCACATTATATCCAAGAAGACGGTTCATTGGAGGCATGGGCTTCAATGTATCGTCCACGCCATAAAACAAAGCGTCATGCACTTCCTTCAAACTGGGGCTTTTGGTCCAGCAGAGAATAAAGACATACTTGTTTGCCAATGCGTTCAGCTTTATAAGATCGACAAGGGCTGTCGTCCGTGACGCAATGACAATATCGTGCTTTTCGACATTCTCGCCAGGCTTCACATCATCCCAATTCAAAAGCCTGGTGGTCAGATTTGACACTCCGGCAGCGTCGGCGTTTTCCCTGCACTTTTCAAGCATTTGCTGCGCCACATCCAGGCTGGTAACACTTTTAGCCATACTGGCGACCGGCACTGAGAGCCTCCCAGGTCCGCATCCTATGTCTAATACCGTGTCTTTCTCTGTAATAATCATAGCATCCAGCTGATTCTGAGTGTACTCTCTTTCCAGCTGCGCCATTTTATTATACATTTGGGCAACCGCACCCCACATTTTAGCAGGGTCAGTATCCATAGGGCCTGCCTTGGCTGCCGGGCGGTTCAATTCTGAAATTGCCGCCCAGTTTACTAAACCATTCATCATTTCACCACATTTCACTGTTTTTTTCGATCTTTATTAAGTCTTCTTTGAAAACAATTACCTTTTAATTCTATCGCCTTTTTTTCAAATTGTCCATACAGTTTCCACTAAAGACAATTTTTTACCCTACTTTTTCAATTTTTTAAACTTCTGTCATTTTCTCCAACGCCTTAATGATCGTTTTGAAAATCTGGTCGTTAGACGGCATACGGTTGGGTGCTCTGTCTCCCTCACTCTCAACAAAAATACATCCATCTTCTTTTAAAGTCCGAATATTACGCTGTACACTGGGCTTGCCGTACATCATCGGATTGATATTATTGGCAAACACAATAGGGGCTGTGGTGGATAAAATAGTCGTAGTCAGTAAATTGTCAGCGATGCCGTTGGCCGCTTTGCCAATGGTATTGGCTGAAGCCGGAGCAATCAACAGTAAATCAGACTGGTCTGAGGTTTTGTGGTCAGGGTCCCATACCTTTGGCTCTTCAAACTGGTCGATTTCAACCGGATTCCCTGAGGCGCGCCGCAGCGGAAGCGGCGTAATAAAATTAAGGGCATTCGGGGTCAGGATAACCTTTACCTCTGCTTTTTCATTTCGCAGCATCCGGATAAGCCCGGGAATCTGGTCAACCGGGGTGCATGCCGTAATCCCAATGGTTATGTTTTTTCCAATCAACATTTTTCTTTTCTCCTGTAAACATTTAAATTTTCTCATTTATTATAGCACAAATAAAACCGAAGACGTAAGACGTTCTCAATTTTATATAAAAGCACCCTTTCTGATGCGAAAAAGTGCTTTTTTTATTATTCTCATTTACTCTTTATTTTTACGAAGGTATGCATAATTGTAAACACAAGGGACGATTATGGCGCCACCGATAATATTGCCGAGGGTAACAGGCAGCAGATTGTCAATAAACATCTGACCCCAGCTGACATCTGCCCCCAGGAAAATTCCAAGCGGAATATAAGTCATATTGGCAACGCTGTGTTCAAAACCCGCAAAAACGAAAAGCATAATCGGAAACCAGATCGCAAAAATTTTACCAATCATATCCTTTGACCCGGCCTGCATCCAGCACGCTAAAACAACTAACATATTACATAGAATCCCGCGGATAAGCGCTGCTGAAAAAGGCATCCCAACCTTTGCCTGTGCAACAGCCATCGCTTTGTCCAGCACTGCGTCTGCATAAAGGCCGCTTTTTGCCAAAACAAAAGCTAAAAGGATCGAGCCGATCAGATTGCCGATATAAACTACGACCCAGTTTGTCAGCATACCCTTGACGGTAATTTTTTTATCCATCAGAGCCAGTGTCATCAGGTTGTTGCCCGTAAACAGCTCCGCACCGCATAATATAACCATCATCAAGCCTGCCGGGAAAACCGAAGCGCCGATAAACTTAGCGATCATGGCCTCGCCCAGTGCGCCTTTGCCAATGCCTGTGGCCAGCAAAAAGCCATGGGCGCCAAAACCAATAAAAATACCCGCAAAAATGCCGAGAACCAGCATCTTACCGATGGAGAGGGAGGCTTTTTTCACACCATTCCCAACCCATACTTCTCCAATCTCTGCCGGAGAAAGAAAACCATTCATTTCACACACCTCCTGAATGCTTATTGTAAAATTATAACATAACTTAAAACTTTAATAAAATATAATTTTTTACCCTTATTGACCATTTTTTTATATTAAAGAGACTTAAAAATAGCAACAAATTACTCTTATGTTACTTTTTGGAATTTTTTGCAAGTTAAATATCAAATAAACTTATATTTAAAAACACAAAAAGCAGAACCGCATGGTCCTGCTCCATTCAGCAAAGGGTTCAAAGGGTCGCCGAGGATGCGACGGCCCTTTGACTTGGTAGATTATATAGCTTAGTGCCTTTTGTTTTCAATGACAAAAAGCAACAGGAGCTCATAAAATAATAACTGCTTCTTAGAAAGCCACTAAAAAAGGGCATACTTCTCCCGTGTTGAAATATGCCCCTGAAAAATTTTCAGGAATCATCTGCATTCTTCTCAAACACGGAAAGCATATCCGTTTCCAGATATACTCAGCGGTCCCCAGCCATGGGTGCTTCACTTCCTTTAGGCCTTCGGACTCGAATGCGGTTATTCTTTTGTTTATTTCTTCCAGATAAACTGAAAACAATGTTACGTTTATTATAAATCATTTTCAGTATGAAGTCCAGCATTTTCTTACAGACCTTTACAAACAAAATACTGTGTGCTATTGACATACTGTGTATAACACACTATAATGTAATCAACAACAATTTAAGGAGGGCTGCCACTTGGATAAGGATAATGTTTTATCAGGCATGGTATCAGAGCTGCGCCGAGGAACACTGGTGCTCTGTGTATTAAGCCAGCTAAAATCCCCTATGTACGGCTATAGTCTCGTAAATACACTCAACGAAAAAGGTATTTCGGCAGAGGCAAATACACTCTACCCGCTGCTCAGACGCCTCGAAAACCAGGGTCTTCTGGAAAGCTCCTGGCAGACAGACGGCCCAAAGCCGCGAAAGTACTATCAAGCCACTGAATTCGGCAATAAAATCTGCCAGCAGTTAAAACAACATTGGGACAAAACAGTCAACAGCATAAACCAAATTTTTGAGGAGGAAGCAAAATGAAAAACGAACTGATCGACCGCTATGTCTACGCGGTTACAAGACGACTGCCTGCCAGACTGCGAAACGATATTGACAAGGAACTGCACTCGCTCATTGAAGATATGCTGGAGGCACGCTGCGATGGCCTGATGCCAGAAGAACGCGATGTCAGAGTCGTTCTCACAGAGCTGGGAACCCCGTCAGAGCTGGCCGCAAAATATATGCCTGAGGGCCGTGACCACCTTATCGGCCCCGCCTATTACAGCAACTACAAAATGGTTACCGGCATCGTTCTAGCTTCTGTGGCCTTTGGACTTATACTTTCAGGATTCATCTCCTTTTTTACAGACACCCAGCAAGCTTTGTACATTACACTTTTCTCATGGATTGGTACATTGATCACTGGCCTCATCGCTGCTTTTGGCGCGGTCACCTTTATTTTCGCGGTCTTTGAACGAAAAAACGTCGCCCTTAATTTTGGCGGCGAGCTTGATACCCTGCCGCCAGTTCCTGAAAAGAAATCCGTCATCCCAAAGGGTGAACCCATTGCCGGCATTGTCTTTTCTGTGATCTTCTGTGTGATCTTTCTGGCTGCCCCCCAGATTATCTGCGCAAAATTCGGTGCGGATCAGCCCTTTATCCCTGTATTTAACGTAGACCTCATTCACCAGCTGTGGTATATCTTTGTTGCTCTCACCATCCTCGGTATTGCGAGGGAGAGCTTTAAGCTCTACGAAGGCCGGTACACTAAGAGGCTGGCAGTCGTCACCGTTGTTACTGATATTCTGAGCGCAGCTCTGACCTTAGTCCTTTTATCCAGCCAACAGATTTTAAACAATGCTTTTATCGCTGAGGCTTCCCTCAGCTTGTCAAACGAGATCGTCACAGGCCTTTTAACCTATTTTAACCTGTTCTTTATGGCAGTCATTCTTTTTTGTCTCCTCCTTGATATGGGTGTCACCCTGTTCAAAGGCTTCTGGTATGACCGTTAAAGGAATGCAACAGGCCCGGCAGATGCTGCCGGGTCTGTTTTCTTTATCGCTTTTCATAAATTTCTTGTTAAAAATATATAAATTTTCCGATAAAAGGGTATAAGTATTCGAAACATTCGCGTCTGCCCTTTTCGGGCAGCTCGAAGGCTATCTTTTTAATACACCAAGAGGAAAAGTAGAGGATTAAAATGAAACATTTAAAAAAATCGACAGAAATTCCTGTTAGTCTGGGCGCCGCCATCGTCGCCCTTGGCGTCGTCTACGGTGATATTGGCACCTCGCCGATGTATGTTATGAAATCGATCATTGCCGGTAACGGCGGGATGAACACCATTGATGATAATCTGATCCTGGGAGCGCTGTCCCTGGTGATCTGGACCGTCACGCTTCTTACCACAGTCAAGTATGTCCTTATCGCGCTCAAAGCCGACAATCACGGTGAGGGCGGTATTTTTTCGCTGTACAGCCTGATCAAAAAATACAAGGCCTGGCTCATTGTCCCTGCCATGGTGGGTGGCGCTGCGCTTTTGGCCGACGGTATTCTCACCCCGGCTGTCACAGTTACAACCGCCATTGAGGGGCTGCGGAGCCTGCCTCTGGTCTACCGTTTTCTGGGCGATGAGCAGGGCCGCATTGTCATGATTACCCTTGCCATCATAGCACTCCTGTTTTTTGTCCAGCGGGCCGGTACCAAATCCATTGGTAAATCCTTCGGCCCGGTCATGTCTGTCTGGTTCCTTTTTTTGGCCGTTTCAGGCATCGCCAACATGGCTGGCAACTGGGAAATTCTGAGAGCTTTTAATCCTCTCAGAGGCGCCGCCATTTTGTTCAGTCCAAACAACCAGGCCGGCGTCATGATTCTCGGCAGTGTGTTTCTGGCTACCACCGGGGCAGAGGCCCTCTATTCAGACATCGGCCATGTGGGTAAGGGAAATGTCTATGCCAGCTGGCCCTTTGTCAAGGTCTGCCTGATCCTGAACTATCTGGGCCAGGGCGCCTGGCTCATGGCAAACAAGGGGAATACCGCGTTAGGCACTTTGCCTGACCTCAATCCCTTTTTCCAGATGCTTCCAGACAACATCCGTATTTTTGGCGTGCTCCTGAGCACTCTGGCGGCGGTTATCGCATCTCAGGCCTTGATCACCGGTACCTTCACACTGGTATCTGAAGCCATCAGCCTTGATCTTATGCCGCATATGCGCATCACCTATCCCTCCGAAACCAAGGGACAGCTCTATATTCCTCTGGTCAACCTGATCATGTGGCTGGCCTGCAGCGGCGTCATTCTTTATTTCCGCTCAAGCGCACGGCTCGAATCTGCTTACGGGCTGGCCATTACCCTGACCATGCTCATGACCACGCTCCTGCTCTTCATGTATCTGCGCTGCATGAAGGGCCTGAAAATCCTTCCTTTTATCTTTCTGGTCTTTTTTGGCGGCCTGGAGGGAATCTTTTTTCTCTCAAGCCTTTCAAAATTTGGAAGCGGCGGCTATGTGGCACTGCTCATTGCGACCATTCTTTTTGCAATCATGGCAGTCTGGCACCGCGGTACAGACATCGAGCGCTCTCAGGCTCTAAAGCTGCATATCTCAGACTACACCAGCATGTTTGGAGATGTCCACAAAGACAAAGGGCTCATCCCTGTATCGGATAACCTGGTCTACCTCATGAATGAAACTGAGGGGGATACCATTGACCGTGACATTTTGTATTCTATCTTTGACAAAAAGACAAAGCGGGCCAGAGCTTACTGGTTTGTCAGCGTCAGTGTGACTGATGAGCCCTATACCCGCGAGTATACGGTCGACAGCTTTGGAACAGATTATCTTTTCAGGGTAAAACTGTACCTCGGCTTTAAGGTAGACCAGCGTATCAATGTCTATCTGCGCCAGATTGTCGGCGATCTGATCACCAGCCATGAGCTGCCGCCACAGCAGCGCCGGTACTCCATCGGCGACAACAGCACTGTAGGGGATTTTCGGTTCTGCATTCTGCGTAAAATGCTGGTGCCTGAAAGCGACATTCATCCCTCGGACTGGGCAGCTGTTTCCCTAAAATATATGATCCGCCGTGTCGCCGGTTCGCCGGTACAATGGTATGGTCTTGAAAATGCCTCGGTGATTGTGGAGTACGTGCCGCTCTTTATCAAAATGAAAGAGTCCAATCCTTTAAAACGTGTAGAAGAATAAGACCGCTTCAGACAAAAAAGAGAACCGCGATTTGCCGGTTCTCTTTTTATTTTTAATACCATCTTGTCATCGGCAGGTCGTTATTCACACCCTTGGTCATCAGAATCTGGCTCAGATCAATGATACCGTTGTGGAAGGTGGCCGCGCAGGAGCAGAGGTATAAATCCCACATGCGGATAAATTCATCGTCGAACATTTCGCGCACCTCATCCAGATGCTCTCTAAAGCCCTTGTCCCAGCAGAGCAGGGTCTTGGTATAGTGCCGTCTGAGGCTTTCCACATCAATGACGTAAAAGCGGTGCGAAGCCGCCAGGCTGATCATTTCTCTGAGCGAGGGGATCATGCCGCCCGGAAAGATATACTTCTTAATCCACGGGTCGCCCGGATGTTCCTCCAGAGCACTGATATAGTGCAGCAGAAAGAGCCCTTTGGGGTTTAACACCTTGTCTGCGCAGGACAGGAAAAGATCGTAGTTTTCTCTTCCCACATGCTCGACCATGCCCACGCTGACAATCCGGTCAAAGGTTTTTCCGTATTTGGGCAGATCACGATAATCCATGAGCTCTGCTGTCAACTGGCCTTCCAGGCCTTCTTCTGCAATGCGCTCGCTGAATTTCTTGTGCTGCTCCCGGCTGAGAGTAATGCCCACACCGTTGATTCCATATTTTTTGGCTGCCTCGATAAGGAGGAATCCCCAGCCGCACCCAATATCCAGAAGGCTCATTCCCTCCTTCAGGTACAGCTTTTCCAGAATATAATCGACCTTATTGACTTGAGCGTCATAGAGAGTGTCGTCTGGATTTTTAAAATAACCGCAGGAATAGCTCAGCGTATCATCCAGCCAAAGCTTGTAAAAATCATTGCCGATATCGTAGTGGGAGGATACCTCGTCCTTTTGATTCTTCTTGGAATTCGAGGTGAAGATCAGCTTTTTTAAAGCTGATTTATCCAGAGAAAATTTGCCCATCTGGCCCAGAAGCTGGTCAAGCGCCTGGAAAAGGTCGCCTTCCACTTCGATATCGCCACGCATGTAGGCTTCGCCCAGCGCCAGCGAGGTACTGCGTCTGAGCTCCTTTATGTCCAGACTTTTGTTAAACCGGACTACGAAGGTCGGCTCGCCCTCGCCCACTAAAACTTCCTTTCCGTTTATTTTAATTAAAAACGGATTCTCATCAAATTTTTTCAAAAATTGAATCATCAGATTATCTTCAAGCTTCATGTTCATTCTCCTTAATATCGTCATCATTCAAACGCGTGGTTGGCGTTCAATACTTTAGAGCTTTACTATATAGATTTTACACCCCTTTAAGAAGTATTGTCAAACTAACACATTTCAATAGTTTTTACCCATTTTACATGGATTTAAACGTTATTTATAATTTATATTTATATTAAAAAATGTTTTTCTTTTCGCTAAAAACGGATTCTTCTTTTTTAAGGAGACTATTTTTTATCCGTATCTCTTGGTCATGCTGCCTTTTCGTATGCTATAATAAAAACAAAAAGGAATGAATCAAAATGGCTTATCTTATCGCCCGACAATTCGACAAACCCGGCTGCATCGCCATCAAATCTGAGGCTGATGACGCCCTGAAGGAGCAGGCACGCCGTCTGGCAAAAATGACGATTCACACCGGCGTACAAGTCAGTGTGGTCTACAACGAAGAGGATTTTGAGGAATATGCTCCCCAGACAATTTACGAGGACCACGATGCCTTTTTCACCGAGGTGCTGGACCTGGCGGAATGGTAACTTTTTACAAAAGCTTTTCTTAAGCTTTTTCAATAACCGTTTCAAAAAGTTTCAATCCTTTATTGCTATTTCATTGAACGCAAAATTGCAACCGGATTCACTGAAATTCCTCTAAATTGACGTTCTTGTTTTTTGCCCTTTATTCCGCTATGATATTTATTAAAGCAAACACTAAAGGATTGGAGGAATACTGCTTGACATTAAATAAAACAACGGTAAAAGCCGGCCTTAAAACATTTTGTATCAATACGGCGCGCTTTGCGTTCATCCTTCTTTTTATCAGCCTTTTCGCGCATTTCTTTGGTCAGGAAAATCTCCTGCCGTCCATTGCCATCATCGTTGCCCTCCTGACTTTTCCAGTCTGTGATATGGAGCTAAAGCCCAGTTCCATGACCTTTCTGCTTTTCTTCTTCTTTGCAGGCTCAGGTCTGGTTTCTGCCCTCTCTCTTCTTAACATATGGGCCGGTCTTCTGCTGAATTTTGTTTTTATTTACCTGATGATGGCCTTTTGTTCAGAGCCCTCTGTGCTCAGGCCGCACATTATCTTTTTACTCTGCTATATTTTCTGCCAGTCCAGCCCTGTGACAGGACATGCCTTTATTCTCAGGATGGCCGGACTTTTAACTGGCGCTGCTGTCACCGCGGTTGTCACTGCAGTTTTTTGGAAAATAAAGGGATTTGACCCGGTAGGGCAGCGCAGCCTGAAGGAGCAGACCCGGCTCTGCCGGAAAAAGGATCAGGCTTTTATTCTGAAAATGACACTGGGTCTTACCCTGGCCATGTTTATCGGGATGGCTTTTGGCCTTAAGAAGCCGCTGTGGATCAGCATTGTTGTTATGTCGCTGACACAGATTGACTACGGTGAAACGCTCACGCGGATCAAGCATCGTTCCATCGCCACGCTGGCGGGGATCGTTCTTTTCGTTCTGCTGTTTCAAATGCTGGTGCCGGAAGGATATGGCGGCGTTCTGATCCTGATTCTGGGCTACATCGGCAATTACCAGTTTGCCAAGCCCTATAAATACCAGCAGGTCATTAACTTCATGAGCGCTCTTTTTGCATCGCTGGTGCTCTTTGACCTTACCTCGGCCATTATAAACCGGGTGCTCTGCCTGCTGACAGGTATTCTGATCGTGATCGCCATCCGCCATCTGGGATCTTTTGCACGAAAAACCTTTTTCACCCCAATGGCGCCAGACCCGGAAAATTAGAGACGCTATATAAAGGATGGGGTATCCCCATCTTTTTTTATTTCCAATTGAAAATCGGTACAAGTTCTGATAAGATTAAAGATACCCACAACATTTAGGAGTAAATGCTGATGAAACCACTAAAACTATGGAAACGAATGGCGCTTCGCGGTAAAATACTCACCGTTATTTTGCTGCTTCTGCTGATTTCTGCTATTGTTGGAATCGGCGCCGCCGTTTATCATATACCGCTGCTGGTTCAAAACCGGGCGGTACAGTCTGTCAACGCACTTTTTACTGAAAACGATGCAGAACTGACCGAGGGCGTCGCACAGAATACCGGCCAGATCTCTGACAGCATTAAAAAAGCCAACCAGGTCAGGGATGAGGCCATGCGCAGCTTTTTGCTGCAGCGTACCTCCATGGCTCAGAAAATGGCCGACGCCATCAATGGAGTCTCTGCTCTCTATCAGACAAAGGAAGACGGGTCCCGCGTGGTCGTGAGAACCATACAGCCTTTCCAGGTCGACAATATCAATAAAAATCTGTCTGAGCTGGACGCCATGGGAAAAACGGAGTTTACAGCCGCTGTCCGGCAGGATTTTGCCGATGCACAGAACCAGTACAACATTTACAAACAGATCAACGATCTGCTGGACGGCCAGTTCACAGATGGGTCCGCCCGAAACGAGCTTTCTGAGGATGCCTCCTCAGAGGCCTGCGACGAGGCCCAGGAGCTGGTGGCTCAGCTTGAAAACCCCGATACCCAGACCGATATGAATTTTGCGATCAGCCAGGTGCGGAAAAAGGTTGAGGAGCAGGAAGCGGCTCAGGAGGCTGCCCGCATCGCTGAGGAAGAAGCCCGCGAGGCTGAGCGAAAGGCTGAGGAGGAGGCTAAAAAGGCCGAAGAAGAGGCAAAGAAGAAAAATAATCCCGCTGAACAGATTAAGGATGCCATCAACTCAGTTATAAACCCCAATAAAACAGAATAATCCGAGCCTCCCTTACACGGGAGGTTCTTTTTGTTTAGAGCAGCTCAAAATGGATATATTAAACAAGAATCTTTTTAAATTCAATAAAGGAGTGAACGACATTGACTGAAAAAGAACTGATTGAAAAAGGCTATAAAAAATACACCGGCAAGGATATTGACGTTTTCTATAATAAAGACATGTGCTGCCACTCAGGTAATTGTACTCACGGCAACGGGGAGGTGTTCAAGGTCTGCCGCAGGCCCTGGATTCTGCCTGACAACGCCTCTGCCGAGGAAGTAAGGACTGTTGTGGAAACCTGCCCCAGCGGTGCTTTGCAATACATTATGAAAAAATAAATTTCTGAAACTGTTCTCATCTTTACACGGACAGCACAGTCCGTTATAATGATCTCAGGGCGATGGAGTTCGCCTAAACCGCATAATGCTGATGACTCCTGTTTCTTACGGAAGCAGGAGCTTTTTAATTTTTTGACAAGGAGTGTAACAGCATGTTTGAAGTTTTATCTGTAGGTGTGGGCGGCTTTGTAGGCGCCGCGCTCCGCTATCTTATTTCCAGCGGTATCGCCCGTTTTATGAACAGCCGCCTGCCTCTCGGCACCCTGTGCGTAAATGTGTTCGGAGGTCTGCTCATGGGATTTATTATGCAGTGGAGCCTCCAGAGCGCCGGCCTCTCGCCCAGGATGCGTCTCTTTCTGACCACTGGTCTTTTAGGCGGCTTTACCACCTTCTCGACCTTCAGCTACGAGACCATGAACCTGATTGGCGAGGGCGCCTGGATGACCGCCGCCGCCAATGCCGGTCTCAACCTGATTCTGAGCCTTGCCGGCGTTATCGCCGGACAGCTGCTTGCAAAAGCGGTCCTTGTCTCTTAAAGGACTGCAAAAGTTTTTCTTTGAAAGTCATCCTCAAAAGACTCAAAAGGCCTGGGCGCTTCCCGGGTCTCTATTTTTATCTTCCTCCGGCGGCTTTTCTACCTTTACAGAAACCTGAAACAGGTAATCCTCCGGATCCTGCACGGCGATCTCGTCCAGGATGGATTCCCGGTAGCCGCAGCCGTCGATGACCAGGCCGTTTTTTTCAATATAAGCATTGATCCGCTCATACAGCTCATCAACGCTGTCGTAATTCCCATAGATATACCCTACCGCGTAATAACCAGCAGGCTTGAGGCCAATGTGCGGCAGCGCCATGGGCTCGTCCAGCCGCGCGAAATACCAGGTTGGGAAATGCCATTCTCCCTGAAGCAGGCTTTCCATGGACACAATGTCCCCCACTGGATAGCCATAGCTGATGTTGTAAAGGGAGCAATACTCATAAAATTCCTGAATGACATCCCAGATGGACGCATCGTCGACATTCGAAATATCCGGGCTGATAAAAATGCGCTCAGCTGGCATATATTCTACAGAGATCCGCTTGGTGTCAATGGTGCTGCTGGCGCGGGTCATTCTGATTCTGGACTCCATCATATCGCTGATCCGTTTCAGGCTTTTGATCTCCGCGTCGATCTTGGCCTTCCGCTCCTCAAACAGTGCCACCAGCCGCTCCGGCGTCCTTTTATCCAGATAAACCTTGATATCTTTCAAAGGCGTTCCAATCTCCTTCAAAGCATAGATGGCGCTGATCACATCGAGCTGTAGATACGAATAGTAGCGGTATCCGCTTTCGGGATTGACTGTCTCTGGGCAGAAAAGACCGATCTTATCATAGTATATTAACGTTTTGCGGCTGACGCCCGAGAGCTTCGCAAACTCGCTGATGGTTAATGTTGCCTTGTTTTCCATGTTTTAGCTTTCCTTAAACCTTACTTTTTTTCATCTTTCTGCTTGACTGTACAGTTACTCTACAGTTTATAGTAACATACATCAAACCGGAGTACAACACCTATAGGAAGGAGACGAAATGACTCGATTATTTAAATTCTTAATGCCATATCGTAAAACACTTATTCTTGTCGTGGTGCTGCTGTTTCTGCAGACACTGGGGACGCTCTATATCCCTACCCTTACAGCGGATATCGTAAACAACGGTATCGTCTATGGGGATATCCCCTATATCATCAGAACCGGCGGCATCATGCTGCTTTTTGCCGTAATGACTGGTGTCTTCGCCATACTGGGCACCTGGTTTTCGGCGATTCTCTCGTCCGGCACCGGGCGGGATATCCGAAACGCATTGTTCAGAAAGGCCCAGCGCTTTTCCATCAATGATTTTAACAGCATCGGCACAGCTTCCATGATCACGCGCAACACCAGCGACGTGAACCAGATTCAGCAGGCCGTGATCATGGTGCTGCAGATGATGCTGCCAGCCCCCATCATGGCCGTTGCAGGACTGATCCTGGCCTTTTCAAAGAACGCCTTTATGGGCGGCATTATTGTCGCTACCATGGTTCTGTTCATGATTCTGGCTGTGATCATTGAGCGGAAAACCATGCCCTTATTCGGCCTGCTGCAGACTGGGATGGATAAAATCAACCGCTTTATGCGTGAATACATTACCGGGGTGCGGGTCATCCGCGCCTTTAACCGGACCGATTTTGAGCGCCGGCGCGTCAACACCTCTTTCGAGGACTACGCAAACACAGCTATCCGCATCAACAAAATTTTCGCTGTCGCCATGCCGCTGGTTCTGATGCTCTTAAACCTCTGTACCCTGGCCATTATCTGGTTCGGAGGTATACAGATCGGTAAGGGCGCCATGGAGATCGGCGATATTATGGCCGTCATCGAATATGCCATGCTCATTCTGTTTTACCTGGTCATGGCTGTTATGGTCTTTACCATGATCCCAAGGGCTGAAGCCTGCGCAAAGCGTATCTCTGAAGTTCTGGATCTGGAGCCTGAGATCGCTGACGCTCCGGCCGAGCTTACTGCCGATCCTTCTGACGAAAAACTGGCTTTCCATCATGTGACCTTCTGTTACCAGGGGGCGGAGGAGCCTGTTTTAAGCGATCTGAATTTTACCTGCAGGGCCGGAGAAACCACAGCGATCATCGGCGGCACCGGATCAGGGAAATCCACAATTGCCAGCCTGATACCCCGTTTTTATGACATACAGGCCGGCAGCATCACCATCGACGGAGTAGATATCAAAACCCTGTCACAGAGGGATCTCCGGAACAAGGTCGGATTTGTCCCTCAAAAGGCCTTTCTATTCTCCGGTACCATCGCCGATAACCTGCGCTATGGGAAAGAGGACGCTACAATGGACGAGCTTCAGCGGGCTGCCCGCATTGCCCAGGCAGACACCTTTATCGGCGATCTAAAGTACGGGTATGAAACACGTGTGGCCCAGGGCGGAAACAACTTCTCCGGCGGCCAGAAGCAAAGGCTCTCCATTGCCAGAGCCTTAGTAAAAAAAGCCGACGTCTATATCTTTGACGACAGCTTTTCTGCGCTGGATTTCAAAACCGACGCCAATCTGCGGGCCGCCTTAAAGGCCGAGATTAAAGGCGCTGCCATCATTGTGGTGGCGCAGCGGGTCAGCTCCATTGTGGACGCGGACCAGATTATCGTACTGGACAACGGTATTATCGCCGGCAAGGGCACCCACCGCGAGCTGCTCGAAAACTGTCCGGTATACCGGGAAATCGCGGAGTCACAGTTAAGTAAGGAGGAACTTGCATGAGTGAACGTCAGGAAAACGAAGTAACCACCTTTGACGACGGCATGTCTGCCGAAAAAGCGCGCTATGCCGGAAAAACAGCGAAGCGGCTTTTCTCAAAACTTTTAGAACAAAAGGGCAAGCTGATTGTTGTGCTGATCTCTGTCGTTTTCAGCTGTGCCTTTACGCTGGCCGCCCCCATGGTCATTGGCCAGGCCATCAACCAGATATTCGACAGCGTCCGCCACTCCCTTGAGACTGGCGCCGCCTTTACCATGAACTTCAGCGCCATGGGCCAGATACTGGGCCTGCTGCTGTGCCTTTACGTATTCAGCGCCGCCTTTAACTATCTGCAGCAATACCTCATGGCCAGCGTCTCCCAGAAGCTGACGCTGTCGCTGAGAGAATCCCTGAGCGCCAAGCTCGCCCGGATGCCCCTGAGCTATTTTGACAGCCACAAAAAGGGGGACATTTTAAGCCGAGCCACCAATGACCTTGAAAAGGTTGCGGATACCCTTCAGGAAGGGCTGATGCAGTTTATTATCACGATTGTCACGATCATCGGTGCTGTGACCCTGATGCTGGTTATCAGTCCGCTGCTGACGCTGATCGCCTTTGTGATGATCATTGTCGGTATGGTGATTACCGCTCTGGTTGCGCGCCGCAGCCAGCACTGTTTTGCCCGAAACCAGAAAACCCTCGGCGAGCTCAACGGCCATATCGAGGAATTCTTTACCGGCCAGGTGGTCATCAAGGCCTTTAACCGTGAGGACGCCTCTACCCAAACGGTGGAGGAGGTCAACGAGCGTCTTTACGCGGCCAGCCGCAACGCTCAGTTCATCACCTTTGCGGTCAATCCGCTGATCCGGCTCATGAACCAGATCGGCTATGTGCTGATCGCGGTAATGGGCGCGTTCTTTGTTATCCAGGGACGGCTGTCCCTTGGGGTTATCCAGGCTTTCTTCCAATATGTGAACCAGGCCTCTGAGCCGATCACTGAAGCGGCTTATATCTTTAACTCCATGCAGGCTGCCATCGCTTCGGCCGAGCGGGTCTTTGAGGTGCTGGACGAGGAAGACGAGGTGCCGGACATCTCCCCGGCAAAGGCTCTGACAGAGCCCAAAGGCGACGTGCGGTTTGAGCACGTCCGGTTTGGCTACAGCCCGAACCGCCTGCTGATGAAGGATATCAGCATTGACGTGAAGGCCGGGGAAAAGATTGCGGTTGTCGGCCCCACCGGCGCGGGCAAGACCACGCTGATCAACCTGCTCATGCGTTTTTATGAGCTGGACGGCGGCCGCATTCTGATCGACAACATCGACATCCGCGATCTGCGCCGCGGGGACTTGCGCTCACAGTTTGGCATGGTGCTCCAGGATACCTGGCTCTTTGGCGGAACCATTGAGGACAATATCGCCTATGGCCGCAAAGCGGCTACCCGGGAGGAAATTGTCCACGCTGCCAAAGCCGCCCGGGCGGATCACTTTATCCGTACGCTGCCCCAGGGCTACCAGACCATTCTGAACGATGAGGCCTCCAATATCTCACAGGGGCAGCGCCAGCTGCTCACCATTGCCCGGGCCATTCTGGCTGATCCGGCCATCCTGATCCTGGATGAGGCGACCTCCAGCGTCGACACACGCACCGAGCTCGAAATTCAGAAAGCCATGGACCACCTGATGAAGGGGCGCACCAGCTTTGTCATCGCTCACCGGCTGTCCACCATCATCGACGCCGACCATATTCTGGTTATGAAAAACGGCACCATCGTGGAGCAGGGCACTCACCTGGGGCTGCTTGCGCAAAACGGCTTTTACGCCGACCTGTATAACAGCCAGTTTACCGTCAAGGCCTCCTGAAACTAAAAAAGGCCGGCGGGAAGCAGAGAACCCGAATCTTTGATTCGGTGTGAATCGCTTTCGCAGATGTCATCGGTTTGTTTCGTATGAAATACGAATCAAAACAAACCGTGGATCATCTGTGTTCCTTAGACGTGTCCGGATCCCTCTTAGATTGCTGCCGCTCGCACTTGCTCCCGTCGCGTTATGCGACAGGAGCTTTTTTCTTATCTGGATAAAAGGCGCAGTCTCGGGCTACACCACTTCTTTAACAATCTGAGACGCTTTTTATGCAGTGCTGCAGAAAACTTTTCTATCCGTCTTCCAGTTCGAATCTCAGGACACCGCCTGGCAGACGCCCTCCATCGCCTTTAAATCTTTGACCTCAACATCCTCAGGACAGTAGACTGAGTAGGCGAAGCCACTGGGTGTTACCCAGCAGGCCAGCGCCTCGCCCGTATCCTTGTTGACCGGAGTAAAGTAAACGTCGATGGTGCCTGTATTTTTGAGAATATCCCCTTTCTGCAAAAACACCGCCTGATCGCTGAAGCTTGTGCAGACCCCGCTGATATCCGCAGAGCGCGAGTAATGGGCCTTTCTGACAATATAAGTCCGGTTGTCACGGATAAACTGCACCTGGGCCACTGCGCCGTCCACTACCGAGTAACGGGCTGCCCCCATGTTTTCCGGCAGGCTGTCAAAGGTAAAATCCAGGCCGCCTTCATTCTGGAAGGCCTCCGCGTCCGCCAGCTTTACAGTATGTGGGTCGGCCTGCTGTGACGGACCGCAGCCGGACAGGGTAAAAACCAGAGCTACGACCATAAACAGACAACAAAATTTTTTCATCTTACCGCTTCCTTTTTCCTGTTTCAGGATTAAAATTTCTTTTCTTTCATCATAACAGCCCGAATTCAGGCTGTCAATGAAAGCCTTTAAAATTTTGACTCTTTAAGAAACAATTTTTTACCTTCTCTCATTTATAATGGTTATATTTTACTCATGACCACAATTTTCTATCCTTTCTTTTCCTTGTTGGCAGAGTGTTAGAACAGTATAATTATATTGTATACTATTTATAAGAGGTTATTATAGAAAGCGAGGGGACACTATGTACCATTTCAAGGAAATGCGTGATCAGCTGATCAAACAGGCCCAGACCAAAAAAGCCGTTGTGGCTGTTGCCGCCGCCGGCGACCTGCCTGTTTTACAGACGGTTAAAATGATGAACGACTACGGCTTTGGAACCGCCATTCTGGTAGGCGACGCGGCCAAAATCGAATATTTTGCCAAGGAAACCGGATGCAATCTGGAAGAAAATACCGTGGTTGACATAAAGGACGAGAGCCAGGCTGCCAACGTGGCAGTAGGACTTGCCCGCAACGACGCGGCCGACATTGTCATGAAGGGTCTGCTCCAGACCAAAACCTACCTGAAGGCCATCCTGAACAAGGAGCACGGCCTGCGGACCGGCAAACTTTTAAACGCCGTTACCGCCTTTGAATCCGCTGCGCTCGGCCGGGTTTTCCTGGCAACAGACTGCGGCATGATCGTCTCCCCCACCCTTGAGGATAAAGTCGAAATGATCGGCAACGCCACCACCCTGGCAAATGCCCTGGGCTGTGAAATGCCGAAAATTTCCTGTCTGAGTGCCGTTGAAACCGTCAACGCCAACATGCCTGACGGCTACGACGCGGCGGTACTCTCAAAAATGAATGAACGCGGCCAGATCAAGGGCTGTATCATCGACGGCCCCCTGTCCATGGACCTCTCCATCTCCGAGATGTCCGTTGAGCACAAGGGGATTGTGAGCCCGGTGGCCGGTAAGGCCGACGTGCTGCTCATGCCAAATCTTCAGGCTGGCAACATCTTCTGGAAGACCATGACCTACCTGGCAGGCGCAAAGAGCGGCGCAGTGGTCATGGGCACCGCCAAGCCTGCGGTTCTGACCTCCCGCGCCGATACGGCCGAGGCCAAACTCAACAGTGTCGCCATGGCACTGCTTCTGGCAGCGCATCAGAAACGCTGAGGTTCAGCTTAAACCATTCGATATAAAAAGCACTTCCCCAAAACGGGAAGTGCTTTTTCTTGATTCTGCGCCTGTCTTTAGTGTAAAAGACAGCTTTTCCTTTTATGTTTTCATAATACAGACAGAGTTGCTTTGTTTTGTCAGAATCCACCAAAAGCGGGAGATTCCTTTTTTCTTTTCAATCGTCCCACCATTTCATTCTAGTGAATTCTCTCCTTAAAAGTTACTTTAAACCTTTGCTGTCTCCGTTATATCTAAAAAAATGGTGGGTAAATAATAATTGAATTCATTTTAAACAATCACTAGCAAAGGAGTTTTCTTATGAGTAGCTTTAACCCATTTGACGAAAAAGGTATTCCTGTTGAAAAGCAGGCCGAAGACTGGAAGAAACTGACCCCGATCCCCTACGCAAAAGATCAGATTGACCCTTACACCAAGACACGCATCATCCTGATGAACGGAATCGAAGTGGAGGCAGCCCTGTTTGCCCACCAGTTCCATAGGAACTGCACCGACAATGATCTGCGCCGGGAGCTGGCCATGACGCGCCGCATCGAGCAGCAGCAGCAAAAAATGATCAACTGGCTGCCGCCGGCGGATGAATCCGTTCTGGAAATGGCCATCGGCTATGAGCAGCTGGCTGTTGACCTGACCGCCTGGCTGGCCCAGAACGAGCCCGACGACTATGTAAAGCAGGCCATGGACTTTGCCCTGCTGGAAGATTTTGACCACCTGTACCGGTATGCCGATCTTCTGGAGATGGATAAGGGCATCAAGGCCGAGGAGCTGGTCGGTGAATATACCGAAATCATGCCCGGCCGCCCCACCATCGCCCATCACAGGCATCCCTTTGACAGCATTAACCGCCCCATTGACTCCAAGAAAGCCGACATTCAGACCAAGCTCAACACCATGATCATCGTAGCCGGCGAACAGCAGACCATGAATTTTTACATGAACGTGGGCAACCGCTATCCGGATGATCTGGGGCGCAGTCTCTACCTTGAAATCGGTATGGTTGAAGAACAGCATGTCACCCACTACGGCGGCCTGCTGGACCCCAACTGTACCTGGCTTGAAAATCTGCTGCTGCACGATTATGTTGAAGCCTATCTGTATTACTCCTTCTACCGTGAAGAAAAGAATGAGATCATTAAGCTGTTGTGGGAAGAACAGCTTCAGAAGGAAATCGGCCATTTACACAAAGCCGCCGAGCTTCTGAAAAAATATGAAAAGAAAGAATGGAACGAGGTCGTCGACGGACACTTCCCGAAGCTTCTGCACCTGACCTCCAATAAAGAATATGTCCGCGACGTCCTCGCAAACCAGGCAAACCTGGGCAAAAAGGGCGAAGATTACGAGGACAGCAGCAAGCTGCCCAAGGATTACCGCTTCTTTAAATACCAGGAAATGGTCAACGGCGACTATGTGCCGTCCCATGAAGTCATTGAAAAATACATTGACAAAAACGGTGAGGATTACCGCTATGAAGATAAGGAATCCCCCGTAAAAGCACTCCGCGACCGCAAGCATGACAACACCGAAGTGGGCCGCGGATAGGATTACCTCCTGTAGAAACATCTCCCTAAAGAGAAGGCTGCGCAAAGCTGAGCGCAGGCCTTCTCTTTTTTTACGGTAATGGTACTGGCCTTACCAAAATAAAGGCCCCATTCGGGAGAGAATATGGTACAATAAACCCGTCCCTGTAACAGGGATAAATTTTTCAGAAGGAAGCATTCATGAAACGACTTTTATCACTCTTTTTAATCATATCGGCCTGCGGGCTCCTGATCGCAGGCTGCTCGCCGGCCCTCACCCTGTCCCAGTTCTTCTCCCCGGTCACCTTTACAGGCTACCTGCTGAAAAGCGACGACGCCACCCTCACCCTCCTCTGCCAGAATGAGGGCGCCAAAGAGCCTGAAACCAGCGTTTTTGACCTTACCGGCCTCCCACAGGGCAGTCTGCCCGAAACCGGCTCAGAGGTCAAAATCACGCTGAAAGCCGGCACAGACACCGAAAGCCTGGAGACCCAGGGCGACCCTCTGCCCGTCCGCAGGCTGGAAGTCCTGACCGCTTCAGACGCGGCTGAAAAATCCTTTCACAGTCTGCTGGCAGATAAGCTTCTGGCCGGCATGAGTCTTGAGGAAAAGGTGGGCCAGATGTTCTTTGCCCGCTACCCCGGCCCCGCCGCTCCCGAGGACGAAAAAACCTGGCAGTTTGGCGGCACCATCCTCTTTGGGCGCGACTTTAAGGATAAAAGCCCTGACCAGATCCGGGCTGAAATCAACGCCTGTCAGGACGCGGCCAGGGTTCCCATGCTGGTGGGCGTAGATGAGGAAGGCGGCGACGTGGTGCGTGTCAGCGGCAACCCGGCGATTCGCGCCGAGGGCTTCCCCTCTCCCCAGACCCTGCTGCAAAACGGCGGTATGGACGCGGTCACCGCCGACGCCCACGAGAAGGACGCACTGCTTAAATCCCTGAATATCAATGTCAATTTCGCCCCAGTCTGCGACCTGTCCCAGAACCCCGCAGACTATATCTACTCCCGGACCACCGGAAGGGACGCAGCCACCACAGCTGAGTATGCACAAAATGTGGCAGGCGCCATGACCTCAGACGGTATGGGCTCTGTGCTCAAGCATTTTCCGGGCTATGGTCCCGGCGGCGATACCCACAAGGATTTCTCCCGGGACAGCCGCCCCCTTGAAACCTTTGAGTCTCAGGATTTTCTCCCATTCAGGGCCGGCGTTCAGGCCGGCGCGGGCAGTGTGCTGGTCAGCCACAATGTCATTGAAGCCATGGACCCGGATCATCCGGCGTCTCTGTCGCCAAAGGTACACGAGGTTCTTCGGGACGCGCTGGATTTTGACGGCGTTATCCTCACCGACGACCTGGACATGGAGGCCATCACCAAGGCCTACGGCGCGGACACCGCCGCGGTGCAGGCTGTGGCCGCCGGCAACGACATGATCCTGAGCTCCCGCTATACCATCGAGATCCCGGCGGTGGTCGAGGCTGTCCGAAAAGGGACCCTCTCCGAGGATCAGATCGACGCCTCGGTCAGACGGGTGCTCGCCTGGAAAATGGACCTGGGCCTCTTTGAAAATTAAATTTATTTTTGGAAACACACGCTCAAAAGACTCAAAACCCAACTCAAAATAGGGTTTTGAGCCTTTTGAGCATAAGATTCTAAACTTCCCTGACATAAAACGCCGCACTGGAATAAGTATCGCCAAAGGTCTTGACCACACGATAGCTGCCCGGCTGAAGACGGCCATAGTAAGTTTTAATGTTCAAAATCTCCTCGTTTGCTTTGTCGGGCGGAAGGAACACCGTGGCTTTTTCAAAGACTGTGCCGGGAAGTGGGGACACCGGTAGCCACTGGCTGCTTTCTTCCCGCTCCAGATAAAAAATCTGGCCATAGGTCTGATACTCCCCGCTGTGGTTCGCCACCAGCACGGTGAGCTCTTCGGTGTTGGGTGTGATGTCTGCTTTGACAACGGACAACGTTATCTTGGCATTATGTCCGGTGTACTTTTCGGCTGAGAATGGCGTGACCTTAACCATCGCCGGCGCCTGAATCTCCGTCGGAAACATCAGGCAAAGGCACAGCAGCACAAATACGACTCCCATAGAAGTGGTTATATTTCTCATTTTAACTCCGTTCTTAAAATCAAAATCTCTGTCAAAAGTTTATCAAATTTAATCGAATACGTCAAATAGATAACGTCGGTATTATCTTTAAGCTCAAAAGACTCAAAACCTCATGTGATTCAGGTTTTGAGTCTTTTGAGACTGTATTCTCTATAATAAATTCTAAAAGAATATTTTTGGAAACCTGCTTCAGGCCGCCAGAGCGGTGCTGTTGTCCGAGACTGCGCCTTTTATCCGAAAAGAAAAAAGGCTTCGTCTCTTGAGTTTTTGGGCACTTCGGGTGGCTTCAGGCTGCTTCAAATCAAATGCGCCATGGCGAACTTTCAACTGAACAATCCTCTTTTAACGCTCTATCGCTTCATGATAAAGTTTTTGACAACTCCAAAACAGGCACCCTTTCGGATGCCTGTTTTTATATCTTAACGATCGCTGTAATTTTTATGCACCAACGCCTGAACCTTTTTATAAAAGGCTTTGTCGTCACTCTGGTGCATGATGATATTGCTGAGTTTCAGGATGATTCTGTCGGGAGACACTTTGTCTTCGAGCATTTTAATGGCGACGGATTTCAGTTCTCCGTCGACTTCCCTGAGGGTTTCTGCTCTTTGAATCTGTTCAGCTTCCAGCATTTTGCCGGCGTTTATGTCCTCGAGAATGTTTTTAACCGTGCTTTGTCTTTGATATTGTTGGGGCACGCGGGCTGCCTCTGCCGTATCGGCCGGGGGCCTGCTGCCCTGTTGTTTTAATGGGGTATCATAAACGGCCAGCGCATCGGTATTGTTCATCAGACCGTCACCGCCCTTTCCTCCTGTGTGAAGCCCTCCGGTTCCGCCGGTGTGATCACCGGCACGAGGGCATTGTGGCCCTCTTCCCCTGTGGCGCCTGTTTTAAGAAGTTCGGGGTTTATAAAATAACGGATGCTCCGGCGTCCGGTTCCGGCGTATTCGGCCGGTACGGGCACCAGATAGTGGTGGGCTGCCAGCAGCGCCAGTGACGATTCCACATCGTCTGCGTGCATCCCTTTACCCTTACAGCGCTGAGCGATCTCCCGTTGGGTCAGGCTGTCTTTGCCCGCGGTCAGGGCCCGTTTAAGGACATAGGCCGCGGCCTGGGTTTCGGCGTCGCTGCTTGTCAGGCTAAAGACCCGCAGCTTTTCTGCCAGATAATACTCGGCCAGATCAATGGCCTTGGCCACGGTCGAACGGCTGATTTTGATCTCAGCCGCCCGGGGGCCGTGGGCCGCGTAGTGAAGAATGCCCGCCATCCGCAGAACGGTGCCGCTGACCTTTCCAGCAAAGGGCTCAATGCATTCGTAGTCTTCGGTCAGGCGGCTCTCGGTGTCGTGGTCAAAGTCAAAGAACAAATCTCTGGCTTCTTCGGTCATTTCCAGCATCACACCGCCTTTAATCCCGGCGTCCATGGCCAGCAGCTCGGTGATGAGCTGGCAGTAGGCTGCCTCGACCTGGGGCGGGACGTCCGGCGCCTCCCGGCTGTTGCGGGTGCCCACAAGACTGTCGGGCATGGCGTACAGAAACCGGCCGGTCAGGCCCAGTTCCTGAAATTCTTTCTTCCCCTCAAATTCACACACCACATGGGGCTGTACGGCCATGACCATGGTGAGGTGGGCGTCTCTGAGAATGCGGGTCCGGCGGCCAACCCGGTCGACGGTCATCTTGTCCTGTGAATAGGCGTTGAGGAACACGTCGATATTGACCGCGCCGCTGTAGCGGCCGCTCATGGTGCCAAAAAGGCCGCCCTCCGCCGCAAAAATGGCCATGCGCTCGTTGTTCTCTTCCAAAAGGTTGACCAGTACCTCGGGGGTCACATCGCCTGCTGTCAGGCGCAGAGGACGCGTGGGCTTAAGCGCCGCCAGCTCTTCTCTGGCCTCCTGGGCATCGGTGTAGTCAATGACGCCCCGGGCGGCTTTTCCTTCCAGATATTTGATTTTCTTCTTATAAAACTGCTCCTGATGATCGTAGGCTTCGATGTCTTCGGCCAGCTTTTCATTGACCATCTCCTCATAAAGCTCGATGGGCCTGGTCATTTTACGCATAACCGGTGATTTCCGCTCCGATGAGCGGGCGATCAGCAGGATGTAAAGGCACAGGGACTCGGTCCAGTCGCCTTTGGCTTTCACCTTGGCTTTTTTCTGCACCGCGGCGGCTAAAACCCCCAGGGCCGCGCTGCCGGTCATGGCCACCGGCACCCCGATGCTGGCCGCGGCCGCCAGGACAAAATCCTGTACTGCGCCGGGCAGGCTCTCCACCGGAAAGGCGGGCACGGCGTTGGCCGCACTGCCGTCAAGTGGGATGATTGGCTTGAAGTTTATTTTTTTCTTTGTCTCCTCAATGATCAGATCTTTTCGCTCCTCTTCGGTTAAAAGGCCTGTCATGGCCTCAATGTCGTCGCTGTAATGTCGCTGTGCTCTATTCTTGTTCATACTGTATAAGTTCCTTTCTTTTATAAGCGCGGTAAAGCTCCACCCTCTCGGACGGGGCGCCGCTATCCAGGATATCCAGATAATGGGATACCACGGGCAATTGAAACAAGGCCTCGACATACTTGTCGGACACGGTTTCCAGTGATTTGTAGGGCTTATATTTCTCAGTATTTTTACATAGCTCACGGTGTAGTCTGCTATAGTACGCTTCCATATCTGCCAGCCGGTCCCGGAGCGCCGCTGCCAGTACCTTCTCTGCGCTGTCCGTCGGAGCCGTAATACACGAAGGGCTGCACAGGGTGTTCGTTGGTTTCGCTTTGCGCCGCGCGCTTTTCGTCCCGTTCGTTTCCTGCTTCACGCTTTTTGTATCCGCCGCTCCTTTCGCCGCAACGTCGTTGGCCTTATGGCTTTGACCTCTGACCTCCACCTTTAGATTGAAATCTTCCTGAAGCTTCTTTGCCGCTTCCAATGGAGAAATATGGAAAATCTGCATGACCAAATCGATGACGCTCCCACTGGCCCCACAGGCAAAGCAGATGAACCGGTTGTCTTTAAAAGACAGACTGGGATGATGATCATCATGAAACGGACACAAGGCTCTCCCATGCCGGTCAACTGCCACCCCGTAAAAGCGGGCAGCCGTCACAATATTGGTTTCTTCCCTGACGACGTTAAAGATTGATCGATAGTTTTTTATCAACACTCCCCTTCAAAATTGTTTTATATCCGGACATTGCCGTGATATGGTTTGCATTATACAATGAACCGCTCTTTAAATCAACAATTGTTAAAAGTTTAACTGATGAATAATGTTTTGTTATCGCTTTATTTTTTTATTATATTTTAAAAAAGCATGCTCAAAAGGCTCAAAACAGTCATTTTTTTAGTTTTGAGCCTTTTGAGCAGCGGCATAAATAATATTTTATTCTTTTTATGTAAAAACCTTAATTTATGACTGTCTGGCCGCACCCTTGGCGTAAGCGCTCAGGCCCTCCAGATGAAAGCGCTCGCAGCCGATTACGCTGTAAACATCCCGGATGGACAGGTCCATGGAGCCGATGGTGACCGCCGCCGGCAAAATTCAGCTTTACAGTTTCCGGGCCTTGTCCCAGATACCCATGCCGATAAAATGGGGCACCACAGCGTCAAAGACGCGCAGGCTCAGGCTGATAAGCCCTGGGGTTGAGACGGCCACGCCCATACGGCTGTCTAAAAGGGAACGGCGGGCAACAGTCTGAACGGTGGATGCCAGTGGAAAGTGGCGCACCGCGGACCGGTCCGCGTTTCTGCTGGCTGTGGGCACAAACTCGGTGTCCTTGATCCAGTAGGGGCAGACCGCGGTCACCCGGATGCCCCGGCCGAACAGCTCCCAGCGCAGGGCTCTGGTATAGCTGAGCAGAAAGGCCTTGGAGGCTGCGTACAGATTCATGCCCGGCAGAGGCATAAAAGCCGCCACTGAGCAGATCTGCATAAGGCGCGCTCCCTTATTCATATAGGGCAGCACCCTCAGGGTGACGTCCACGGCACCACGGCAGTTTAAGTCAATGAGGGCGTTGGTGTCCGCCTCGGTCACCTCCGCGTAGGTACCCAGCTTGCCAATACCGGCCGCGCCGATAAACAGCCGGACATCGGGCTGCTCCTTCTCCAGGCGCTCGGTAAGTGCGTCGAGGTCCTTTATATTTCTCAGGTCCAGTGCCAGTGCGCGCACAGGCGTGGCCGTCTCCATGTTCAGCGCGTCGAGGCGTTCCTTTCTCCGGGCTATGGCCCAGATTTCCTCGACCTGGCCCTGGGCGCTGACCTGTTTTACGAATTCGCGGCCCAGCCCGCTGGATGCTCCGGTGATAATCGCAATTTTCATCATTGATCCTTCCTTTCTGTGGCCATATACGGCCTGTTTTCTATTTACATACCACTTTCAGGAAGGAATTATCACCCTGTAAATTTTATATAAGAATCTCTCAAGCTGGATGCTCAAAAGGCTCAAAACACCTTGGATACGGGTTTTGAGCCTTTTGAGGATTGGGTTCTCAGCTTACTTTTTATTTACAGCGGCAGGTCCTTACGCCTGAAGATCAAGATGCCCAGAACGTACAGCGCCACGAAGACCGCGGCCAGGGCGGCCAGACACAGGCCCACGGTGTCACCCCCTGCGATGATTTCGGCAGGGTCGAACAGGCTGTACAGGGTGGTGTAGCGCACAACGTCCAGATCCTCACTGACGCCGGAGAGCATCATGAGCACCAGAAACAGCACGGGCAGTCCCCCGCCCAGGGCCAGGGACAGGCGGCTCTCATTAAACAGGCAGGAGGCAAAGAAGCCGATGGCGCTGACGGCCAGCTGCAAAAGCAGGGCGCCCGCGTTGACGAGCAAAAAGGCGTGGATATCCAGATCCCCCGGGAACAGCGCCTGGCTGACCGCGATCCCCATAACGGTCACAAAGGCCATAAGCAGAATATTGGACAGGATCAGGGCTGCGGCCTGGGTTAGGATCACCCTGGTCCGGGAATTTGGCGCGGACAGCAGGCAGGCCATGGCGCCGCTGTCCACCAGTTTGGCCGCCGCGTTATTGCTGGCGATGATATTAAAAATCATGGGCGCCATGATGACGATAAAGCCGTAAAAGTAGGAGCCCAGAAAACCCACAAGGCTTGTCTCAGCGCCCACGTCCAGGTTCATGGCGTTGATCATCTGCTGGGGAAGCATGTCCATCATCTCTTTTATGCCGTCCATGGAATCCGGGTTGAACATGCTGATCTCAACGCTCATATACATGGCCAGAATGGCCGCGAAGATGACCAGCATCTTGAGCTGTGATTTAAAGGTTTTTTTGAAAAGCGGCCCGCTAAGCATGATGTTTACCTCCGTAATACTGCATAAAAATATCTTCCAGGTCCTGGGAGACCGTGTCCAGTTCCATAATGTGGTAGCCGGTAAGCATTTTCAAAAAGCCGTCCATGCTCCCTGCCACCCGTACCTCCACCAGATGGGGGTGCTCTCTCAGCTGCCGTGTGCCGGTGCACCGGGCCGCGAAATCAGCGGCCTCCCTGGCAGTGGCGAAGCTGACCCGGTAGATCTTGTGACGCTCAGCCTTGAGAGAGGCCACGCTGTCCAGGGCCACCAGCTCCCCGGCGCGGATAATGCCCACCCGGTCACAGGTCCGCTCAACCTCTTCAAAGCTGTGGGAGGACATGAGAATGGTCGTGCCTTTTTTCTTCTCATTCAGAACCAGACGGATGAACCGGTTCTGCATGAGGGGATCCAGCCCGCTGGTAGGCTCGTCGAGGATCAAAACCTCGGGGTCGTGCATAAAGGCGGAGACCAGACCCAGCTTCTGCTTGGTGCCCTTGGACATCTTGCGGATCTTGCCTTTCGGGTTCAGGTCGAAAAAGCTGATGAGCTTTTCCATTTTCGCGCGGTCCTTCATGCCCCGCATCTCGGCCATAAAGTTCAGAAACTCCACACCGGTCATGCTGTCGAAAAAGGCGATCTCGCCGGGCAGGTACCCTAAAAATTCCTTGATCTCAGCCGCCTGCTTAAAGCAGTCCAGGCCGTCGATGGCGCATGTGCCTTTTTTGGGCGTCAGAAAGCCCATGAGGTGCCGGATGGTGGTGGTCTTCCCGGCGCCGTTTGGCCCCAGGTAGCCAAAAACCTCGCCGTGCTTAACCCTGAGGGATAAGTCGAAAATTCCACGGCCCTCGCCGTAGTCTCTGGTCAGATGCTCGATTGCTATCATTGTAATGCCTCCTCTTTGTAGCAGTGTTGTCTGATAAATAGAACGAGTTCGGTAAACTCGGTATCCAGCTGCTCAATGTCCACTCTGCCAAGGTCGCTCTGGCGTTTCATAAAGCCCTCGGCCGCCCAGATCAGCCAGCGGATCACCTTCTCAGGCGGGGTCTCCTCCCTGAACTTGCTCCGGTCGATCCGGTCCAGAATCACTGCGGTGCTGGCGGTCTCCAAGTCGCCGTAAAAGCTCATGTTACCCACATTCTCCGGCGCCTTGTCATAATAGACCCGGATAAAAAAATCCATGAGATAGGGGTTGCGCGTAATAATCTCGGTCTTTGCCCGCTGAGACCGCAGCCAGATTTCAAAGAAATCGGGCTCGTCGGGCGGCAGCAGCTCGCTGATATGGCCGCGCATCACGTCGTTGCCATAACGGAACAGGTACTCGTACAGGGTCTGCTTGTTGCCGAAATAATGGAACAGCAGCCCCTTGGAAATGCCTGCCGCCGCGGCGATATCGGCCGTGTTCGCCTTTTTATAGGGGTTCTCGGCAAAGACCCTGAGGGCCGCGTTGATAATCCGCTGCTGCTTTTCCTCTGGCAGGCTGTAAAATTTGTCATTCACCACTTCGTTTTCCTTTCATTAACCCGATCGGTTAATACCATTATAGACCGTTGACTCGATTGTTCAAGGCCTGTTAAGAAAATTTAACATAAAAAAGAACCCGTATCGCGGCGATACGGGTCCAGCTGTATCATATTCTTGAAAAATACTCAATGACCTTTGACAAATCCTTCAGTGTTTCCTCAGTATTCCCGTGTTCGATGCTGTCTTTGACGCAGTGGTGCAGATGCCCCTCCACCACCATCTGCCCCACCTTGTGCAGGGCCGATTTGGCAGCGTTGATCTGAATCAGGATTTCATTACAGGGAACGTCCTTTTCCATCATGTCCGAAATGCCGCGGATCTGGCCCTCGATGCGTTTCAGCCGCGCCTGCAGTTTCGGTAAGTCTTCCATACATTCTCTCATCGTTTCTCCTTTATCTCGGCTCGCTTAGTTCTCTTTAGCTATTTATCCTATCACAATTCTCTGAGAATAGCAATGGAACGGCCGAAAAGTTTCTGCCAGCCTTTCTTCAGGCGTCCTCCTCCAGAAGCCTGGCGAACGCCGGCTCTGGCAAAGGCCTTGAGAAAATGAACCCCTGGATCATATCGCAGCCCGCGTCCTTTAAGAAGGCCAGCTGCTCAGGCGTCTCCACGCCCTCGGCCACAGTCTCTATATCCAGCTTTTTGGCCATCTGAATAATGCTGCGCACAATGACCGCGCCCTTGCCGGTATCCCCCTCATTCAAAAGGAACTCGCGGTCCAGCTTGATCACATTGACGGGCATTCCCTTTAAGGCGTTGAGTGAGGAATAGCCAGAGCCAAAGTCGTCGATGGAGCAGCCAAAGCCAGCCGCTCTCAGCTCGCGGATGATGCTTCCGATGCGGTCGAGGTTTTCTAAAAAGATGCTCTCCGTCAGCTCAAGCTCGATGAGGCCGTCCGGAATCTGGCAGCGGTCCTTGATGGCCTGGTATGTGCTGACAAAATCCTCCTGGCGCACGTGCACCCGGGAGACATTGACCGAGATAGTGACCACTGGCAGCCCCTGCTCCAGCCGGTCCCGGAGGCGCTCACATACCCTTGTGAAAATATACTCGTCCAGCTGGAGAATGAACTGGTTCTGCTCAAAAACGGGGATAAATTCCCCAGGGCTTACCATTTTTCCCCCAGGCTGTATCCAGCGGGCCAGGGCCTCAGCGCCCACAACCCTGCTGCCATCCACATCATATTTGGGCTGAATATAGAAGGTGAACTCGCCGTCGGCCAGCGCCTTTTCCATGACGGCCTCTATCTCTGAACGGCGCAGCATCTCTGAGCGCATGCCGCTGTCATACTGGCAGTACTGGTTGCTGCGGCCGTTTTTAATGCTTTTCTGCGCCATGTGGGCCCGGTCCACCATGAGGCTGATGTCCGACGCGGCGGGGTCATCCTCCAGGCAGAAGATCCCTATGTGCACAGACAGGGGTACATCCTGCTTGCCGCCAATGGTCTGGCCGCTCATGCCGCGGATGATGCGCTGGCACAGCGTCTCGACCTCAGCACGCTCTTTATAGGCGTGCAGCATCAGAAAATTATCGGCCGAAAACCGGCATACAATATCTGCTTCAGCCTTTTCACGGGTCAGCACACTGGCCAGGTAGCGAAGCACTTCGTCGCCGAACTGGAACCCCATGACGTCGTTCACCAGTTTAAAACCTGTGAGGTCTATGTAAAGCACAGACCACCTGGCTCCTGGGCTGGCCGCCACCTGGCTCCCGCCGTCCAGCTTAAACTTTTCAAAATTAGGCAGGCCGGTCAGGCTGTCGTAATAGGCGATCTGGCGGACCTCCCGCCGGTGTTCCCGGCTGCTCCGGTTGTAGATTAAGATGATGGCCAGTATCAGGACTGTGATAAGCCCGCAGAGCAGCAGGGTCCAGTTAATGATATTACTGGCCTGGTCCAAAATGACGCTGTTGGGAATGATCGAGACCAGGTACCAGCCCTCCACGCTTGAGATGGGCACATAGCAGAACAGGTTCTGCGCCTTATTATAGCTGAACACTGCGGCGCCGGACTGGCCGTCTGTCATGGCCTCCTTAAAGGAGGTGAGGGCCAGCTCGCTGTTTTTACCGGACAGGTCGATGATATCATAAAGATTCTTAAAGGTCCGGTTGCTGTTCTTATTGGACGAGCGGATCAGCACCTCGCCGTCGTTTTTAACCACATAGGAAAAGCCACTGCCATTGTAAAAGGACAGGGCGAAGCGGTCTGTCACGTCCTCCAGCCGGTGCTGCTTGAGCACCAGACCGCTGTGGCCGTCGCCAAAGGTAAACCGCTTGTAAACGCCCAGGGAGCGCACGCCGCTCTGGGCGCTGTTATAGGGCTCAAGCACCCCCTGGTCTTTCATGCCCGCCAGCTGTCCGGCAGCCTCGGCGCTGAGGTCGGCGGTGCCGCCGTTATGGTATACCCGGTTTGCGGTCAGGTCGATGCAGAAATAGCTGTCCTTGAGGGGCGACTCAAAGCTGGCCAGATTGCTCTGAATCCAGGCCTGCTCGTCTGAGGGCCTTTCGCTCATCTCGCTGGCAAAGACCTGAAGGGTATCGTAATCTTTTTGGATAAAGGTATCGAGCGCGTTGCTGCCCTGGCTGGTCAGCTCCAGAATACTGGCCGCCGACTGTTCCCAGAGCGAGCTGTTGACATGGTCGATGTATAGGAGCATGCCGCCAGCCAGCAGGGCGAGCGACAGCACTGCGGCTGCCAGTAAAACCGACAGGTGCCTGCGTTTCATTCTATGCCTCCTTCCTGGCTTTTCCGGAGGCCCGCTTCAAAGCCTGCCAGGACTGTATCCGTCTTTTCACCGCTCAGCAGCTGCCGCACACTCTCTCTGGAGAGGTCCCAGATCGGGTATTTGAGGTTGCTGTCTGCGCCCAGCATGCTCCTGCCATTGGTCATATAGCTGCTCAGCGGCTGTACCGCCTGATCGCTGGGCAGGCGCTTGTCTGTCAGAGGGCTGAAGGAGCTCTGGCCGTCCACAAATTCCCACATCACGTCTTTCTGGGTCAGGTATTCCAGGAATTTCTTGGCCTCCTCCACATGGGCGCCCTTGGCGTTGACGGCCACACGGGTGTCCACATTGGTCACCAGGACGCTGCCGTCCGCCTGTACCGGATAGGGGTAAACCTTATAGCTGAAATCCGGGTTCATGGCCTCTACCCGCGGCGACGCCCAGGCCCCGGTGAGCATGAAAGGGTACTCCCCTGTGACGAAATCGTCAAGGTCATCCTTGGTCTTTTCTGTCTCCAGCGTCCGTTTCGCGTCCACATAGCCGCTTTCGATAAAATTCTCGACCATCTCGAAGCCCGGGCGCATATACCGGGCCAGCAGGCTGGGGTCTGTGTTCATCTGCTCCAGCAGGCTGTCAGGATTCTCACTCTGGTAGACCTCAAACATTCCCCGGGAAATAGCCAGTGTTTTCAGAGAAATATCATTGTTCGCCACAATGGGCGTCTTATCCTTTTCCACAAAGGTATCGCACGCCGCCAGAAAAGCCTCATAGGTTTCCGGAACCTCCACCCCATACGCTTTCAGCAGGTCCAGGTTGCAGTAGAGCCCAAAGGCTGAGATACTGGTGGGCACAAATGGCACCCTGCCGTCAATTTCCATCTGGCCGCGCACACCGGGGCTGAAATCCGGAAGCGTGGAGAGATCGGATAAATCGGCCAGGTCGCCGGTTTTCATGAGCTCCAGAGTGGTGTCGTGGTTGAGCATAAAGATGTCGTCCCCGTTACCGCTTTTCACCCGCTTT
This sequence comes from Eubacterium sp. AM05-23, assembly GCF_003477535.1. Taxonomy (NCBI): domain Bacteria; kingdom Bacillati; phylum Bacillota; class Clostridia; order Eubacteriales; family Eubacteriaceae; genus Eubacterium; species Eubacterium sp. AM05-23. The sequence continues at coordinate 403,934 of NZ_QUDF01000001.1, read as the reverse complement.
TCAAGCACGTCAAAATAGTCGTTCCCCTTGACGCTCTCATAGGTAATGTTGACGCCTGGGTTCTCTTCCATATAGGCCTTCAGAATATTTTCGATGACCATCACGTTTAAAGCTTCATTCTTATTCCCAAAGAACCTGAGCGTGACGCTCTCCGCGCTCTGGCTGTCTGGCACCGTATAATTTTGATCCTCAACGCTCTGACAGCCCGACAAAAGCGTTGGAAGAAGCAGAAGCGCCGCGAGCAGCGCGGAGGATTTTTGCAAGATTTTATTTTTCATGGTTTCCTTCTTGTTATCATTTTCATCCTTTAATTTTACAACAAAGCACGCATAAAATCAATGCGCTTGCTTAAGTCCCTGGCCGGCCAGAGCGGTTTACAGACGGGCGAATGAAAATGTAAGAATTTTTTAATGTTCATTTATCGGGTGTTGTGGTAAAATATTACTCGGTTAAAAAATCAATACGTAAGGAGTTATTAATATGTTTTTAGAACTGCTAAAAGCGGCCTTTTTCGGGATCGTTCAGGGGATCACGGAGTGGCTGCCCATCAGCAGCACAGGCCATATGATCCTGTTTGAACAGTTTATCCATATGAATGTATCCAAGGATTTCTGGGACATGTTCCTGGTGGTCATCCAGTTTGGCTCCATTCTGGCCGTTGTTCTGCTGTATTTTCATAAACTCAATCCTTTCTCGCCTAAAAAATCGCCGGTGCAGAAACGGGATACCTGGTCCCTCTGGGGCAAAGTACTGGTCGCGGTCATTCCGGCTGCTGTTATCGGACTTTTATTTGATGATTTTATCACAGACAAGCTCTACGGCTATGTGACGGTAGCCATCACCCTGATCGTCTATGGGATCGCCTTTATTGTGGTGGAAAACATGGACCGCACCAAGCGTCCCACCATCCGCCATTTTGAGCAGCTGGATTACAAAACGGCTCTGTTTATTGGTGTGTTCCAGATCCTGGCCCTGATTCCGGGCACCTCCCGCTCCGGCTCCACCATCATCGGCGCCACCCTGCTGGGCTGCTCCCGCTATGTGGCGACAGAGTTCTCTTTCTTCCTGGCGGTGCCGGTTATGCTGGGCGCCAGCCTCTTAAAGATCGTAAAGTTCTTTATCAAAACCGGCATTGGCTTTACGGGCACAGAGATCGGCATTCTCTTAGTCGGTATGATCGTAGCCTTTGTGGTCTCTGTCTTTGCCATCAAGTTCCTCATGGGCTATATCCGCAAGCACGATTTCAAGGCTTTCGGTTACTACCGCATTGTGCTGGGGATCATTGTCATTATCTACGCGGTGATGTTCGCATAAAAAATTTAAGCGGTATGCTCAAAAGGCTCAAAACTTCCACGCTGTGGGGTTTTGAGCCTTTTGAGACTGTGGGCTGGGGCGCGGATAAATTTTGTTCTTCAACTTTCACGATTTTTCCCTTGACAAACTCGTTTAAAATGATTATGATTATCACAACACCTTGATGAGGAGTAGTAGGATTCCCGGAACATCCAGAAAGCTGCTGGTTGATGCGAAGCAGTTGGGAAAGGCGTCTGAACTGGCCTCGGAGTGGCACGCTGAAATCTGTGAGAGTAGGCGGAGCCGGTTCCTGACCGTTACCCCAGGAGGATATAAGGCCCATAAGGGTCCGTATCTGCCAACGAGGCAGCACCTACGCTGTAAAATTAGAGTGGTACCACGTAAGATAAAATCTTCCGTCTCTATACGTCATTGATAAAATGCATGTAGAGGCGGTTTTTTGACGTTTTGTCCAAATTTTGAAAAAATTTGGCAGCGAGTAAGGAGCGTTAGCGGACGAGCGGCAACAAAACAAACGTCTTTTCATTCGATCATTCTCCTGATCAGCATCAAAATGATTGAATGAAAAGATGATCCTTTAAACTGTCCAAATTTTGAAAAAATTTGGCAGCGAGTAAGGAACGTCAGCGGACGAGCGGCAACAAAACAAACGTCTTTTCATTCGATCATTCTCCTGATCAGCATCAAAATGATTGAATGAAAAGATGATCCGATTAAAATTTACAAAAAGGAGAACAACACCCCATGATGAACCCAACAAAATACAAACGCGGTTATTTTATGCCCCCGGAAGAATCCACCGACTGGGTGCACAAAGAGTATATTGAAGAAGCGCCGATCTGGTGCTCCGTGGATCTGCGCGACGGCAACCAGGCCCTCATTATCCCCATGAGCCTTGAGGAAAAGATCGAATATTTCAAGACCCTGGTGGCCGTAGGTTTTAAGGAAATCGAAGTCGGCTTCCCGGCTGCCTCCGAAACCGAATATATCTTTTTGAGAACCCTCATCGAGCAGGACCTCATTCCCGACGACGTCACCATCCAGGTGCTCACCCAGGCAAGAGAGCACATTATCCGCAAAACTTTCGCGGCGCTGGAGGGCTGTAAAAAATCCGTCGTCCACCTTTACAATTCCACCTCAGTGGCCCAGCGCGAGCAGGTCTTTCGGAAATCCAAGGAAGAGATCATTAAAATCGCTGTGGACGGCGCCGTCATGCTCAGAGACCTGGCGGCTGAAACCGAGGGCAACTTCCAGTTCCAGTACTCTCCCGAGAGCTTTACGGGCACCGAGGTCGATTTCGCCCTGGATATCTGCAACGCTGTGCTGGACGTCTGGCAGCCCACCGCTGACAATAAGGTCATCATCAATCTGCCCGTCACAGTCTCCATGTCCATGCCCCACGTGTACGCCAGCCAGATCGAGTACATGAGCAAGCACCTGAAATTCCGGGAAAATGTCATTGTCTCCCTGCACCCGCACAACGACCGCGGCTGCGCCATCGCCGACACCGAGCTGGGCCTTCTGGCCGGGGCAGACCGCATCGAGGGCACCCTCTTTGGCAACGGCGAGCGCACCGGGAATGTGGACATCATCACCCTGGCGCTGAACATGTATACCCATGGCGTCGATCCCAAGCTCCATTTTGATAACCTGCCTGAGATCACCGAGGTCTATGAGCGTACCACCCGGATGCATGTGTACGAACGCCAGCCCTACAGCGGCGCCCTTGTTTTCGCAGCCTTCTCCGGCTCCCATCAGGACGCCATCGCCAAGGGAATGCAGTGGCGTGAGGAAAAACACTGCGACCAGTGGACTGTGCCTTACCTGCTCATCGACCCCACCGACCTGGGCCGCCGCTACGAAAAGGATGTGATCCGCATCAACAGCCAGTCCGGCAAAGGCGGCATCGGCTATGTGCTGGAGCAGAAATACGGCTACGACCTGCCAAAGGGCATGCGCGAGGACCTGGGCTACACCGTCAAGGATGTCTCCGACCACAAGCATAAGGAGCTCTCCGCCGAGGAAGTCCGGGATATTTTCGAAAAAACCTATGTCAATATCCAATATCCAGTCACCTTGCCAGAGTACCACTTCGAGCAGGTGAGCGAACACATCAAGGCCACCATCACCATTGAGCGGGACGGCCAGAAAACCATGGTATCCGCAGAAGGCAACGGCCGTTTCGACGCGGTCAGCAACGCCCTCAAGGATTATCTGGATACCCCCTATACTGACCTGATCTACAAGGAACACGCGCTGGAAGAGGGCTCCACCTCCCGTGCCGCCGCCTATGTTGGCATCACCATGCCCGACGGCCGCACCGTCTGGGGCGCCGGGATTCACAACGATATTATCGTCGCATCGGTCACCGCGCTGGTGTCTGCCATCAACCGCGCCCTCTAAGAGGGATTTCCCTATCACTGAGAGCTGCTTACGCGGGCAGCTCTTCTTTTTTCTTTTCGCTTGTGGTTTAATTGTATTAGCGGTATAATGGTAGGAGTATACTGTATTTTGAAAACGCTGTCTCCGTTTTAAAAAGCTGTTTCCCCCATAAAGTGATTTTGAGGATAATCACGATTATAATTTGTTAGAAGAGGTGTAAGGATGAGCATCGATCGCATGACAAGGGCCTTTGTCAAGGAATTACAGCGGGCCTATTTTGAGATGAGGGATACCGAAAAAATTCTCTCAATGACCACAGAGGATGTGCTTTGGTCCGGCCTGTATCACAGCAACATCCATGATAACAGGCAGCTGAAAGCTGTCCTGGAATCCGATTTCTCCCGTTTTCCCTATCCCTTTACCATTTTGGACGCGTCTGTCGAGACCCGTGTCCTGTCCGATACCCATTGTCTGGCAGACTGCCAGATGCGCCTGCGCGCAGACACCCCCGGCCTGCCAGCGCCCGAGGTACAGCTGTCCGGCAGCCTGGCCTGCAGCCTGGTTGACGGCGCGGTCCGGCTCCAACAGCTGCACATTGCCCGGATCGACAGCAGCGCCCACCTGCCCGGCCTCAGCCAGAATGTACTCACCGCTTCCGACCCCCATATTCAGCAGTTCATTGAAAAAACCACCCGCGAGCTGCAGGACCGGAACCAGGATTTACAGCAGCTGACTGAAAATATTCCCGGCGGTATTTTTCGCTGCCTCTACGACGAAAAGCTGACCATCCTCCAGGTCAACGACGGCTTCCTGTCCATGTTCGGCTACACCCGCGCCGAGATTCATGAGCGCTTTGACGACAGCTTTATGGCCATCATCGACCCGCGTGACCGCTCCTCCACGCTGCTGGAGGTCAAACGCCAGCTGCGGCACAAAAACACCAAGCAGATCGAGTACCGCGCAACCCGCAGCGACGGCAGCACCATCTGGATTCTGGACAAGGGTCAGCTCATCAAAAGCGAGAGCGGCCCGGATTCCTTCTACTGCATTCTCATCGACGACACAGTGGGCAAGGAAGCCCAGGAAAACCTGCGGCTGAGCCTTGAGCGGCACGAGATTATCATGGACCAGACCACGGACATTATCTTTGAATGGGATATCAAAAAGGACTCCTTTATCTTTTCCCACAACTGGCAGAAGAAATTTGGCTACGAGCCCATAACTGAGAACATCAGCACCGTCACTGGCGCCAATTCCCATATCCTGGCTTCAGACCTCCCGGCCTTCACCGGGATTCTCGAGGATATCCGCCAGGGCAGCCCCTATGTGGAAACCGAGGTGCGCATCAAGAAGGCCGACGCCCTTTATATCTGGTGCCGCATCCGCATCACCGCCCAATACGATGAAAACTGCGAACCCTTCAAGGCAGTGGGCGTCATCGTGGATATTGACAATGAAAAGCGGCAGTCCCAGGAGCTCATGCAGAAGGCCGAACGCGACACCCTCACAAAGCTTTACAATAAAGGCACGACTGAAAACATCATTGAGAATTACCTGTCCCGCTGTCCTAAAAACAGCCTGTGCGCCCTGCTGATCATTGATATCGACGACTTTAAGACCATCAACGATACCCGGGGGCACCTGTTCGGGGACGCCTTTTTAATGGAGATCGCCGGCAAAATCCAGACCCTGTTCCGGAGCGACGACGTGGTAGGCCGCATCGGCGGCGACGAATTCATCGCCTTTATCCGCGATATCCCCTGTGTCAGTGTGGCTGCCAATAAGGCCCGGCAGGTCCTTGAGAGTTTTCACGGCCTCGACGAGTTTAACGCCGGCGGCCAGACCTCGTGCAGCATTGGCATCGCCTGCTATCCCGACCACGCCCAGAGCTTTCACGAACTGTATCAATGCGCCGACTATGCCCTCTACCAGGCCAAGCGCCAGGGCAAAAACCAGTTTGTTGTCTTTGATGACGCCGTCCGCGATATGGCCTTTAAAAACGCGGCGGCAGGCGTGTACAGCGCTGTGGGCTCCCACATCGATTCGGACAGCGACAACCTGCCCCAGACCCTGAGCAGCCAGCTTGTGGAGTATGTGTTCCGCATTCTCTACCAGTCCATCGACCTGGACGCGGCGGTCAACTCCATCTTTGAGATTGTGGGCCGGCAGTTTGATGTCAGCCGGGTTTATATCTTCGAAAACTCTGAGGATGACACCTACTGCACCAATACCTTTGAGTGGTGCAACGAGGGCATTCCCCCGGAAATCGACAACCTGGGCCACCTCTCCTACGAGGAGGACCTCAAGGGGCACTACCTGGATAATTTTGACGCCAACGGCATCTTTTACTGCCAGGATACTCAGACCCTGCCCGGTCCCGAGTACGCTATTCTGGCCCCTCAGGGCGTCAAATCCCTGCTTCAGTGCGCCATCAACGACAATGGCCGCTTCATGGGCTATGTGGGCTTTGACGAGTGCCGCAGCAACCGGCTCTGGACTCAGGAGCAGGTGAGCGCCCTGTCCTTTATCGCGGAGATTTTGAGCACCTTCCTGCTCAAGAAACGGGCCCAGGACCGGGCTGAGCAGTCCCTGGATGCCCTGCGGGAGGTGCTTGACAGCCAGAACGCCTGGATTTATGTGATCGAGCCAGACACCTACCGTCTGCTGTACATCAACCGCAAGACCAAGAGTATCGCTCCGTCTTCCGGGGTTGGCATGACCTGTCACCAGGCCTTTTTCGACCGTCCTGCCCCCTGCGAGTCCTGCCCAGTCCATGGGCTTGATTCTGAACACACCAGCTCCAGCCTGGAGGTTTACAATCCGCTGCTAAAGGTCTGGTCAGCCGCCGACGCTGCTGTGATCTCATGGAAAAACCAGCCCGCCTGGCTGCTGTCCTGCCACGACATCACCCGCTATAAAGAAAATCAAAATAAAAAAGACGCTTAAAAATAAAAGCTCAAAAGACTCAAAAGCCCTTTGGCAGGGTTTTGAGTCTTTTGAGCCTGTTTTTATTGTCTGGTCATTTTAACTGTTTTTATACTTTTCCCAGAACGACACACCGCCCTTTAGCACGCGCAGGTCCGTAAAGCCCTCCTGCGCGAGCAGCTTCTGGGCCCTTGACGCCCGCATGCCCGACCGGCACACCAGCACAATGGTCTTATCCTTAAAAGGCGCGAGGGCCTCCAGCTGCGAGGGCAAAAGCTTGAGCGGAATGTTCACCACACACGCCTGATCCTCAAATTCATTGTGAATTTCCATTTTGTCCCGAATATCCAACAAGACGGTGTTCCCGTCATTTTTTTCCAGTAAAGCATCCAATTCGTCCGGTTCAATATTTTTTAATTCCCGACTCATGTCATTCACTCCTTTATATTTTTAATTTATGAATCTTCCAAATCCCTGACCTGGATAATCTCACGTTGTTCGGCCGCCTGCTTTCGGGCAATCCGGTCATTTGTCAGCGTCCGCACCACAGAGTACAGCACCGCGAAGCCCGGTATGCCTAAAATCATGCCCGTAAAGCCGAAGAAGCTGCCGCCCAGCAGCATGCCGATCAGCACCCACAGCCCCGAGATCCCCACCGAGGTGCCCACCACCTTGGGGTAAATCACATTGCTTTCCACCTGCTGCAGACAGATGATATAAACAATAAAGATCAGGCAGTACACCGGCTTAACCACCAGCAGAATCAGCCCGCTGGGCACCGCACCCAGAAAGGCCCCGAAAATGGGGATAATGCTGGTCACCCCCACCAGCACGCCGATGAGCAGGGCGTAAGGCACCCGCAGGATGGCCAGCCCGACAGCGCACAGGGTTCCGAGGATAAAAGCCTCCGTAATCTGTCCGGCAATAAAGCCGTGGAAGGTCTGGTTGGCCGTGCGGCCCACCTCATTGATAAACGCCCTGGCCTTATCCGGGATATAAGCGTACATGAGCTTATCCTTGAGCGCCAGCAGACGCTCCTTGTCTGCCAGCATATAGACTGAGATGATAAAGCCCATGAGAAAATTGAACACGCCCTGGGTGATGCTGACCGTTGTGTTGACAATCTCAGGCATGGCCCCGATGAGGCCGCTGCTGATTTTGGGGAACAGGTTCTGCCACTGGCTTGAGAGCTGGTTCCAGGCGTCCTCGGGCAGGTGCAGCCATTCCAGAACCTGGTTGACCCAGAGGTTAAAGCTGGCCACATAGCCCGGAAATTTAGTGATGAGCATCTCGACGCTTTTCTGGAGCTGAGGGATCACAAAAGTGACCACTCCAGTGATCAGAAGCCCGATAAAGATAAAGGTCAGCACAATGGCCGCGGCCCGCTTCCCTTTTTCCCGAAGCCTTCTGCCCCGTATCCGGTTCATGAATTTAAAGACATAGCGTTCGCAGAAGCTCATGGGGATATTGAGCACAAAAGCAATGGCGATCCCGATAAGAACCGGCATGATAATATCCACCAGAATCCCCAGGCCGTTCCAGATATACCGGATATTGACAAGCGCCATGAGCAGACAGACAGCATATGTGATCAAAAGGATAGAATCCTTCAAATTTTTCTTCTTAAACACCCTCTGCCGCTCCTTTCATTTTTGTTCTCTCTCTAGTATACCCACTTTGTATTAATTTTGTCTGAGAAAAAAAGAACCCGTATCGCGGCGATACGGGTTCTCTCTTTTATATTAGTTTCGTCTGTCTCTTCTTCTGTCAAGCTCGGATAAAATCTTTTTGCGGATACGGATATCCGTTGGGGTGATCTCAACCAGCTCGTCGTCATTGATAAATTCCAGCGCTTCCTCTAAGGTAAAGACCTTTGGATCAATGAGCTTTAAAGCTTCATCCGCTCCCGAGGAACGGGTGTTGGTCAGTTTCTTATTTTTAATGGGGTTAACGACCATGTCGTCGCTGCGGTTGTTAATGCCGATGATCATACCCTCGTAAACCGGGGTGCCAGCGCCTACCATCATGGTGCCGCGGTCGCTCAGGTTAAACAGCGAGTAGGCCATGGTCTCGCCGGTAACGCCGGAGATCAGCACGCCGTTCTGGCGCTGTGGAATCTCCCCAAAATAAGGCTCGAAAGAATCGAAGCGGCGCACCAGGGTGCCCTCACCGTGGGTATCGTTGATGAATTCGCTCTGGTATCCCAGCAGGCCGCGGGTCGGCACCAGATATTCCAGCTTGGTCCAGCCCTCCTCGGCGGACATGCTCACCATGTTGCCCTTGCGCACATTCAGCTTGGAGATGACCGTACCGGAATACTCGTCCGGCACATTGATGATCACGCTTTCCACAGGCTCCAGCTTGCGGCCCTTTTCATCGCGGTGCATGATAACCTCCGGCTTGGAGACTGCTACCTCGTAGCCCTCACGGCGCATGTTCTCAAGCAGAATGGATAAGTGCAGCTCGCCGCGGCCTGATACGCGGTAACCCTCTGTGGTGCCCTCCAGCGGCTCAACCGTCATCCCAACGTTAACCTCCAGCTCCTTCTCAAGGCGTGCCTTGATGTGGCGGGTGGTCACGAATTTACCGGTTTTCCCGGCAAAGGGCGAGGTGTTGACTAAGAAGTTCATGGACAGGGTCGGCTCCTCAATCTCGATGAGCTCCATGGGCTGTACCTGGTCCACTTCACCGATAGTTTCCCCGATCATAATGTCCGGAATCCCGGAGACCACGACTATGTCGCCGGCCTTGGCTTCCTTGACCTCAACCCTTGAGAGGCCACGGTACACAAAGATCTGCCCGATCTTCACCCGCTTAAAGCTGCCATCACGCTTGCAGACCTCCAGGTTGTCCCCGGTATGGATGGTGCCCTTGTCGATGCGGCCAATGCCCAGACGGCCGATATAATCGTCGTAGCCCAGGGTGGATACCTGCATCTGCAGCGGTTCCAGGCTCATATCCTCCGGAATGCCTACATGCTTCACGATGGTCTCAAACAGCGGGGTCAAATCCGTGCTGTCGTCGTCCATGTCGTACTTGGCGATCCCCTGCTTGGCAACCCCGTAAAGGATCGGGAAGTCCAGCTGTTCGTCATTGGCCTTGAGCTCTACAAAGAGGTCGAAAACCATGTCGACCACTTCCTCGGCCCGCTGGTCCTTCTTGTCAATCTTGTTGATAAACAGAATCGGGCGCAGTCCCTGCTCCAGGGATTTGTTAAGGACAAAACGGGTCTGGGGCATGGGGCCTTCGCTGGAGTCTACCAGCAGAATAACCGTGTCAACGGTCTTTAGGATACGTTCAACCTCGGAGGAGAAATCCGCATGGCCCGGGGTATCCACAATGTTAATCTTGATATTATCATGCATAATGGAGCAGTTTTTGGAATAGATGGTGATCCCACGCTCTCTCTCCAGATCATTGCTGTCCATAATGCAGTCAACCACTTCCTGGTTATCTCTGAAAACGCCGCTCTGGTTCAGCAGCGCGTCGACCAGCGTCGATTTACCCGCGTCAACGTGGGCGATAACCGCAATATTGATAATTGGTTGTTCTTCTTTCATATGTTTCCTGCTTTCTTCATTTAAAAATTTTAGCTGTATCCGGTGTTTTGAGTCTTTTGAGCATGGGGTTAAATGTTTTCCGCATACAGTCAAGAGGTATAATCAGAAAAAGATACCCAGGGCCTCCCCCTGGATATCTTTTCAAAATTGCATTGATTGAAAATTAATCCGTCCTTTATTATACTTCAAAAACAGCCTCAGCACAAGTGTTTTATGAAAAAAACTGAAAACTGAACACCGTTCCTTTATTTTCTGCTCAGATTCTCATAAATCCTGCAGAAAGCCGTCATAAACGCTTCGCGCTCGGTCTCTGGAATGCCCTCAAAAGCCTCGCGCTCCAGGGCTTTAAAGGCATCCTCGATCTGGGCTGCGCGGTCCCTGCCCTTATCCGTCAGATAAACATACAGAGAGCGGCGGTTACCGTTCTCTGAGCGTCTTTCGATGAGCCCCGCTGCCTCCATCCGGGGCAGCAGGCTGGTGACGGTCGCCGGCTCAATCTGGCATCCGGCAGCGATATCCTTCTGGACACTGCCGTCGTTGCGGCTCAGGTACTCCAACACCTTGGGCTGCCCGGAGGACAGTCCCGTGCCCTGCAGGGCCGCGTAAAGACGCTTGTTAAAAAGGCTCTGGCTGACAAACAGCAGGTTGTGAAAGCTCTGGTTCATTCTCTTTTCCTTTCCAGGAACGCTCAAAGGCGTCCTCAATCACCGCGGCGGCGCCCTCAACGCCAAAGACGGAGGTATCCACCGACAAGCTGTAATTTCCGGCGGCGCCCCAGGTCCGTCCGGTAAAGTGCTTATAATGGCTGGCCCGCTCCCGGTCCTTCTCAGCGATCTTCTGTCTGGCGGCCGCCGCACCACAATTTTCCTTTTCCATGATCCGGCGGACCCGGTCCTCCAAATCCGCGCTGAGATAAACATGAAAGCAATCCGGCCGGTCCCGGAGCACATAATCGGCACAGCGCCCCATGATCACACAGGGGCCCTGGCAGGAAAGCTCACGGATAACCCGGCTCTGGACTTCAAACAGAGCGTCCAGCGGCGGCACCTCGCCGGGCGCCATGGCATAATTGGAGGCCACCAGGTCGTAGAGCAGGCTGTTGGTGTAGCGCTGCTCCTCCTGCTCGACATATTTCTTGGTATAGCCGCCCTCGGCGGCAGTGCGCCGGCTGATCTCATTGTCATAGAAGGCCATCTTCAAATCGTCGGCCAGCTGCTGGCCCACCTCATTTCCACCACAGCCATACTGGCGGCTGATGGTAATCACCGGGCAGCGGCAGGGCTTGTCCTCCGCCGTATCGTCCGCTTCCCGCACGCCAAAGAGCTTGTCCCGCAGAAAGCCGAGGTGCCGGCTGTAAAATTTGACAATGGTTCCCACAATCAGGGCCGAGATAAGTGTCCCCTCCCGGATACCCTGCAGGCCGTGGAAAAAGACCAGCGACAGGATGCAGGCCGTAGACATCAGGGTCACGTCAAACCCCACCTTGACCGATCCGAACTGCTTTTTAAAGGTCACCGCAATGGCATTCACAATCCCCTCGCCCGGTACCAGTATCACATCCGCAAAAACCTCCAGCGTAATGCCAAAGGCCAGAATCGCGCAGCCGATCAGCAGAAAGGCCAACTTCATGGCATAGTTCCCCGGGTTTAAGCCCCCGAGCAGCAGCATACTGATATCAATGAAATAACTGAACACCACGTTAACCACAATCTGCAAAAGCTGAATTTTCTCAAATTTTCTGCGCAGCAGAGCGATCTCCAGAATAATGAAGATCATATTGAGCACGAATGAGAATTCACCCAGGGTCGGCTCAAACCGCAGGCTCAGCACATAGGGCACACTGGAAATCGGCGAAGTCCCCAGGCTGGCCTTTGTGATAAAACTGATGCCAAAAGAGTTGATGAGAACCCCGATGGTAAAGACAATATAGCGCTTAATTTTTTCTCCTGCTGTCATCCTCCACACTCCTTTTAAATAATTAGAACTCTAATTATTATACTTCTAATCATTTGAAAGTCAAGGCGATTCAGACGTGTTTTTATTTTTAAACACGACCGTGTTCTGCTATAATAAGGGCAGACGAAAAGGAGTTGACCATGATTTTTCAAACACCCGAAATCTTTGACACTTTCAGCTGCCTGGCCGGGGACTGCCCGGATACCTGCTGCGCAGGCTGGGAGGTCGTAATCGATCCAGAAACCGAGAAACGCTACCAAAAAACTGACGGCCCTATGGGGAACCGTCTCCGGGAGGCCATGACCCTGGACGCGGACGGCGACTGTATTTTCATCAACCAGGCTGGCCGCTGTCCCTTTCTCAACCATAAAGATCTCTGCGATATCCAAATCGCCCTGGGCGAGGATGCCCTGAGCGAGACCTGCCGCCTCTACCCGCGCTTTTATGGGGACTACGGAAACCTCCAGGAGGCTGGCCTTTCCCTGTCCTGCCCAGAGGCCGCCAGGCTCATTCTGTCCGATCCAGCGCCCATGCGCTTCGTGACCTCCCAGAACGACGCGCCTTCCCGTTACGATCCAGAGCTCGATGCGCTGTTCTGCACGCGCATGCTCAGAGCGCGGCGTCTTGGCCTTGCCCTGCTGCAAAACCGCCGATTCACAATCTTTGAGCGGCTAACCCTGCTGCTCCAGTTCGCCACCCGGCTCACCGCCCTTCTCTTTATCAGCGATGAGGCGGCCGAAAGCGCTCTTTACACAGCATTCTCAGAGGATAAACAGCTCACCCAGACCCTGTCCGCCCTGCGAAGCACACCTCAGCCCGCCGGCTTGAGTCCCCATGACACATTCTCAGCCCTCTTCAGCTGTCTCGGCCAATGCGAGCACCGCCAGCGCAGCTTCACCAGTCAGCTGGAAAAGGTCCAAACGTGCTTCAGGACAGTGCCCAACCTGCCGGACAACACCGGATTTCAGCGTCTACACGCCCATTATTACGAGCATTTGAGCGTGTACCACCTGTTCCGCTACTTTATGGACTGCGCCTGGTCCTGCGAGCCCCTGCTGCAAGTTCAGCACATTGCCCTGGCCTGCCTGTCCGTCTACGCCCTCTCCCTGAGCCAATGGTTTGAAAATGGCCGCTCTCTGTCCGAAAAGGAGCATCAGGCTGTCTTCTGCGCTTACTCCCGCGAAATCGAGCATTCTATCCCAAATCAGGCCCTTCTGAGCGAGCACCTGACCCTCGACCTGGAGCTGAGCGCCCCAGCGCTGACCGGTCTGCTGATGACCTTTCCATAATTTTTTAAAACTCCCATTCCATGCTCAAAAGTCTCAAAACCTCTAAAAATTAAGTTTTGAGTCTTTTGAGCATGGAATCAAAAGATTAAAAATAATTTGATACATAAAAAACCCCGGAATGCATTTTCCGGGGTTTTGTGATTTTGGTATAATTAACGTTTTGAGAACTGTGGCGCACGACGTGCTTTTTTGAGACCGTATTTCTTTCTTTCGGTCATTCTTGGGTCACGGGTTAAGTAACCGGCTTTTTTCAGTTCTGGTCTTAAGTTGGCATCGGCTTCGAGTAAAGCTCTTGCGATACCATGACGGATTGCACCAGCCTGGCCGGTGAAGCCGCCGCCGTATACATTGACGATTACGTCAAAAGTATCGGTGGTTCCTGTTAAGGTTAATGGCTGTCTTGCGATCACTTTTAAGGTTTCCATACCGAAGTAATCATCGATATCACGGCCGTTGATGACGAATTTGCCTTCGCCTGGTAATAAACGAACTCTGGCGACAGAGGTTTTTCTTCTACCTGTTCCAAAATATTGTACTTTTGCCATTCTATTTTTTCTCCCTTCTTAGCATTAAATTTCTAAAGCTTCTGGTTTCTGCGCAGCATGAGGATGTTCATTGCCTGCATAAACCTTTAATTTGGTCATGATCTGGCTACCCAGTTTATTGTGGGGAACCATGCCTTTAACCGCTTTGGTAACCAGTAATTCTGGCTTGTCTGCTAAGAATTTTCTGTATGTTACTTCCTTTAATCCGCCTGGATGTCCGGAATAAGTTTTGTATAATTTCTGATCTAATTTGTTACCAGTTAATACAATTTTATCTGCATTGATAATGATCACAAAGTCACCGCAGTCTACGTGTGGTGCAAAATAGGGTTTGTTCTTTCCTCTTAAAATGTTGGCTACTTCTGTTGCTAAACGGCCTAATACTTTTCCTTCGGCGTCAACAACGTACCATTTACGCTCTATTTCATGAGATTTCGGCATTTTTGTTGCGTTTGAATTCATCTCAAGCTCCTCCTTCATTCTTCTAAAAAACTCGGTTATTCTGGGTTTAATCTATAGTGTCTTTCCGGTAAAAGTGGGGGTTACCGGAACACGTTCATCAATGTATCGGGGCTAGTGATACAATAACGTCCACGCTATATTCTATTACATCTCACCTGGTGTGTCAATTCTTTTTTGCTTAATTTTCCGGCTTTTTTGATGTTTTTTCAATACAGCACTTCCCGCAGAAAAAGCCCCTGGGGCGGGGCGGTGATTCCCGCCTGTTTTCTCTCACAGGAAGCGATGATTCCCGGCAGCGCTTCTGCCTTTATCCTGCCCATGCCAATTTCCGCCAGGGTGCCGGTCATAATCCGGACCATGTTATACAGAAAGCCATTGCCTGTATAGGTCATGCGCAGCAGTGCTCCCTCTTGCTCGAAGGCGATGGCGCGGATGGTACGGACTGTCCCCCTGACGCTGCTGCCAGCAGCCATAAAGCCGCGGAAGTCGTGCTCACCCAAAAAAGCCACTGACGCTGCCTTCATGCTGGAAACATCCACAGGGTAGTGGATATGCCAGCTGTATTCGGCGTAAAACGGGCTCGAAACCGGGTTTAAATAGAGCTGGTAGGTATAAACCTTGCCTTTCGCCGAATAACGGCTGTGAAAGCCTTCTGGCGCCTCACAGCTTGACAACACGCGGATATCTCCGGGCAGTCTAGTATTGATGGCGACCGCAAAGCGTTCGGGGGGCACGCGGCTATGGGTATGAAAGTTTGCGCTTTGCCCAAGGGCGTGGACGCCCGCATCGGTACGGCCGGAACCGTAAAGGGTGACTGCTTCACCGGTCACGTCCTCGATGGCGCCTGTCAAGACCTCCTCGACGGTGAGTGCGTTTGGCTGGCGCTGCCATCCGGCGTAGCGGGTGCCTTTGTAGGCGATGATCAGCTGAATATTCTTCATAGTATGCTTCCTTAAATAAATCGGGACCGGCAGATTTTACCGGTCCCGGATGTTTTTTATGCTCACGCTGGGAAAATCAGCGGTATGGTGATAAACCGCGACAGAATAAAGACAGCGATCATGACAAACATGACCACAAAGGCCCAGCCGTCGCGCTTTGCGAATTTGAGCTGGTTCATGCGGGTGCGGTTTTCGCCGCCCCGGTAGCACCGCGCTTCCATGGCGGTTGCCAGCTCATCGGCCCGCCTGAAGGCGCTGATGAACAGCGGCACCAGTATGGGAATCAGGGCTTTGGCCCGTGAAATGATGTTGCCGGTCTCAAAATTGGCGCCTCTGGCCTTCTGTGCTTTCATAATCCGGTCGGTTTCTTCCATGAGCGTCGGAATAAACCGGAGGGCGATAGACATCATCATGGCCAGCTCATGGGCATAGCGGCGCACAAAGGGAATGCCCTTCATGCAGAACTCCATACCGTCGGTCAAATCGATGGGTGAGGTGGTCAGGGTCATGATGCTGGTGCCCACGACTAAGAAAATCAGACGCATGGCCATAAAGACGGCGACCTTTACCCCTTCCATGGTAATGCGCAGCGGTCCAAGGCTGGCGATTTCAGTCCCTGGCGTCATAAACAGATTGAGAATGACGGTCAGCAGGATAATAAAGATCAGCCCCTTGACACCGCGCACAATGTAGGACAGCGGAATCCGGGAGGCGATGATCACGCCGACCAGCAGCGCGAAGGCCGCGATATAGCCCCACAGGTTGTTGACGACAAAGAGCATGACAATGTAGGCAAAGGTAAAAATGATCTTGGTCCGGGGGTCGAGCCGATGGATGATGGAATCGGTGGGATAGTACTGTCCGATGGTGATATCTTTAAACATCGCTTTCCCTCCCCACAACCCGCTCGATCTCCTGCCTTGCAGCTTCGACGGTAAAGATATCCTCCCGGATATCTGGATATTTTTTCTTAAGCTCACGCATGAGGTAGGTGACCTCCGGTACGGCCAGCCCGATGGACTCGAGGATGTCGATTTGGGTAAAAACCCTGGCCGGGGTATCGAAAAAGACGACTTCTCCGGCGTGCATGACAATGATTTTATCCACCAGCTTACCCACGTCCTCCATGCTGTGAGACACGAGGATAACCGTGATTTTCTTTTTTTCGTGCAGGGTCTTGATCTGGTTTAAAATCTCGTCCCGTCCGCTGGGGTCCAGGCCTGCTGTGGGCTCGTCCAGGATGAGCACATCGGGGTCCATGGCCAGGACACCGGCGATGGCCACTCGGCGCATCTGCCCGCCGGACAGCTCAAAGGGCGATTTGTCCTTAACTTTTTCATAATTCAGGCCAACCATCTTGATGGCGTGCTTTACCCGCCGGCTGATCTCCGCTTCGTCGAGCCCCAGGTTTTTAGGGCCGAAGGACACGTCCTTTTCCACGGTCTCCTCAAACAGCTGGTGCTCAGGATATTGGAAAACCAGTCCAATTTTATGGCGTATCTGGATCAGGGCTTCCTTTTTCTCGGTAAAGATGTCTGCCCCGTTAAACAAAACGGTGCCGCCTGTGGGCTGAAGCAGCCCGTTGAGGTGCTGGATCAGGGTGGATTTTCCAGAGCCGGTATGGCCGATGAGTCCCACAAACTGGCCGTCCTCAATGTTCAGGTTGATGTCTTTCAGTGCCTTAAACTCAAAGGGGGAGCCCGCGGAGTAGGTATGATCTAAATGTCGTATTTCTAGTGGCATAGCGCATTCACCATTTCTTCGATATGAAGGATATCGTCGGGAATATTGTAGCCGGACTGGCGTAAATCATGGGCCAGCTCGGTCATCTGTGGGACGTCGAGTCCGATTTCTTTCAGCTTGTCCACCTGCCGGAAGATTTCTTTGGGTCTGCCCTGCATGACGATTTTACCTTTATCGAGTACAATGATCCGGTCTGCGTCAATGAGCTCATTCATATAATGGGTAATGTGCAGCACGGTCATTTTCTTTTCTTCGTTCAGTTTTTTGATGGTCCGCATGACTTCTTTTCGGCCGGATGGGTCGAGCATGGCGGTAGGCTCATCAAAAATGATGCAGTCGGGTTCCATGGCCAGTATGCCGGCAATGGCGATCCGCTGCTTCTGGCCGCCGGACAGCTGGTGGGGCTTCTGCCTGCGGTAGGCTTCCATGGCGACGGTGCCGAGTGCCTCGTCCACGCGCCTGCGGATTTCCTCCGGCGAGATGCCCAGGTTTTCCGGACCAAAGGCCACATCCTCTTCCACGATGGTGGCCACCAGCTGGTTATCGGGGTTCTGGAAAACCATGCCCGCGGTCTGGCGGATATCCCAGAGGTGTTCGGGATCTTTCGTATTCATGCCATTCACAATGACGTCGCCGTCTGTGGGCTGGATGATGGCGTTGAGGAGCTTTGACAGGGTGGACTTACCAGAACCGTTATGGCCGATAATGCCCACGAACTCCCCGCGTTCTATACTGAAATCGACGCCTTGCAGCGCGATGGTGTTTTCATTTTCATTGGTTTTGGGGTATTCATAGAACAGGTTTTTAACCTCGATGATTTTTTCCATGAGCTTCTCTTTCTGTTTAATGCAGGGCACGCTCTGTGCTCCCACTTAATTTTCGATAGCATTTTAAAATTTTCACTAAATCGTCAAAAGGGATTAAACCTTGCGCAAGGCTTAATCCCATTTTCGTTTATACTAATTCAATTACTGCCATTTCAGCACCGTCGCCTCTGCGTGGTCCAACACGGTAGATGCGTGTGTATCCACCCTGTCTTTCGGCGTATTTAGGTGCAATGTCATCGAACAGGATCTTTACAACATCATCTTTTGTAATGTATGCTAACGCCTGTCTTCTGGCATGTAAGTCGCCTCTTTTACCCAAGGTGACCATTTTGTCTGCCATTCTTTTTACTTCTTTTGCGCGGGTAACGGTTGTCTCGATTCTACCGTGCTCAAAAAGTGAAGTGGTCAGATTTCTGAGCATTGCTCTTCTTTGATCGGTTGGGCGGCCTAATTTTCTGTATCCAGCCATTATTCTATCACTCCTTTGTCTTTTCGTCTTCTTGACTCAGAGATAACCCGATTTCAGCCAGCTTGTGCTTGATTTCATTTAAGGATTTACGGCCAAGGTTACGCACTTTGATCATATCCTCTTCGGTTTTCTGAGTTAATTTTTCAACGGTATCAATATTTGCCCTTCTCAGGCAATTGCTTGAACGCACGGATAATTCCAGCTCTTCGATGGACATTTCACGGATACGTTCTTTTTCATTCTCTTCTTTTTCAACCATGATTTCGACACTGTTTGCATGGTCGGTTAAATCAATGAAAAGATTCAAATGTTCATTCAGTACTTTTGCTGATAATGACAGGGCTTCTTCGGGTGTAGTGGTCCCATCGGTCCACACTTCCAGAGTCAGCTTGTCAAAATCGGTTATCTGACCGACACGGGTATTTTCCACCAAAAAGTTGACCTTACGGATTGGTGAGAAAATGGAGTCAACCGGTAAGGTACCGATTGGCATACCCGGGTATTTATTTTTATCAGAAGCGACATAGCCGCGGCCCTTTTCCAGACGCATTTCCATGTTCAGGGTTGCGCCCTTTGCGAGGGTTGCGATGTGCATGTCGGGATTTAAGATTTCCACATCAGCGTCGGTAATGATATCACCAGCGGTGATCTCGCCTTCGCCTTCTGCTTCGATACGGACGGTCTTCGGTTCATCTGAAAAAATTTCAGCAGCCAAACCTTTCATGTTCAGCAGGATTTCCACAACATCTTCCCGTACGCCGGGAATGGTTGAGAACTCATGAAGAACACCGTCTATTTTAACGGAAGTGACGGCAACGCCCGGGAGGGAGGAGAGCATGATCCGTCTTAAGCTGTTGCCTAAGGTTGTACCATAACCTCTTTCCAAGGGTTCGACGACAAACTTGCCGTAGGTTTCATCTTCTGATTTTTCAACGATTTCGATAATTGGTTTTTCAAATTCGATCATTTAATCTTGACCCTCCTAAATTTAAATTTTTCAGTTCCATAACGTGAGGGTTACGCGTACCGGCGCAGAGCGCCGGCGAATGTCTCATTGTCATTTTATCCTATTATTTAGAATACAATTCGACGATTAGATGTTCAGCAATTTCAACATCAATATCTTCTCTTGTCGGTCTTCCGATAACTTTTCCGCTTAAAGTATCTAAATCTGCTGATAACCAAGGAGCGACAGCTCTGTTTTCAGTTGCTTCAAGAATTTCTTTAAATTTAGGTGATTTTTTGCTTTTTGCCTTTACTTCGATGGTATCGCCTTCCTTGATCAGGTAAGAAGGTACATTGACCTTTTTGCCGTTAACCAGGAAATGGGCGTGCTGTACGAGCTGGCGGGCTTCTTTTCTGGATGTTGCTAAGCCAAGACGGTAAACAACGTTGTCCAAACGGGTTTCCAGGATTTCTAACAGGTTAGAACCGGTAATCCCCTTCTGTTTTTCAGCTAAATCAAAGTAATGTGCGAACTGTTTTTCCAGAACGCCATAGATTCTTTTAACTTTCTGTTTTTCACGTAACTGTAAGCCGTATTCAGATAATTTTGTACGTCTTTTACCATGCTGTCCTGGTGGTGTCGGTCTTCTTTCAAACGCGCATTTGTTTGTAGAATAACATCTTTCACCCTTTAAGTATAATTTCATGCCTTCACGTCTGCACTGACGGCATGATGCTTCTGTATATCTTGCCATACTATTCTTTACACCTCCTATTAGACTCTTCTGCGTTTAGGCGGACGACAGCCATTGTGCGGGATTGGGGTTACGTCTCGGATGAGGGTAATTTCAAGGCCCGCTGCCTGTAAGGCACGAATCGCTGCTTCACGACCTGAACCTGGTCCTTTGACCATTACTTCAACACTCTTTAAACCGTGTTCCATTGCAAGCTTTGCAGCCTGTTCAGCAGCCATCTGAGCTGCGAAAGGTGTGCTTTTTCTGGAACCTCTGAAACCTAATTCTCCGGCACTTGCCCAAGATAAGGCGTTTCCTGCAGTGTCAGTGATGGTCACAATGGTGTTATTGAATGAAGATTGAATGTGGGCCTGGCCGCGTTCAATATTCTTTTTGATTTTTCTTTTCTTAGAACGGATAACTTTCTTAGCCATGATTCAACCTCCTATTTGCTCTTTCTTCCGACTGTTTTCTTCGGACCTTTGCGGGTGCGGGCATTGGTTTTAGTTTTCTGTCCACGGACAGGTAAACCTCTGCGGTGTCTTAAACCTCTGTATGAACCAATTTCGATCAGTCGTTTAATATTTAAATTAACTTCACGACGCAAATCACCTTCTACGGTGTATTTTTCATCGAGAATGTTTCTTAATGCGTTAACTTCATTTTCGGTTAAGTCTTTAACTCTGGTGTCAGGGTTAATGTTTAACTCTTTTAAAATCTTATTGGAAGTGGGACGACCAATTCCATAAATGTAGGTTAAGCCTACTTCTACCCTTTTATCTCTGGGTAAATCGACGCCGGCAATTCTTGCCATATGGTTAGTACCTCCTAAATTTTATTGGTCATGTATATGATGACCTGGAACCCCGGATTCCTTGCTTATTTTTCCTAGTCCCATGTTCGACAGGCCCCTTGTGGGTTATGCAATCAGACCTGTGCCTCTATATCATGCGTGCGGATTAATTGCCGCGGCCGCACGCTTGTTTTAGTCCAAAGGGTTCTATTAACCCTGTTTCTGTTTGTGTTTAGGATTTTCACAAATTACCATTACACGACCGTTTCTCTTAATGATTTTGCATTTTTCGCAAATCGGTTTTACTGATGGTCTTACTTTCATTGTTTGTTTCCTCCTTTATGATCTGCCTTTTCCCCGCCATACGATACGCCCACGGGTCAAATCATATGGGGACAATTCTAACATAACTTTGTCTCCAGGTAAAATCCGAATGTAGTTCATTCTTAATTTTCCTGAAATATGCGCCGTTATCTGATGCCCATTCTCTAATTCTACTAAAAAAATCGTATTTGGTAAAGCCTCAATGACTTTACCTTCGACTTCAATCACGTCTTTTTTGCCCATTGATCAAACCTCCTCACTTTTACCGTCATCAATCTCGCCTAAAAATGGTTCAAGACATTTTCTGATTTCGGCATTGTTTACTTTATCACCGTTTTTCAATTTCTCATGCAATATTGTGACGATCTGGTTTGTCTTTGCCAGGTGCCTGACCTTTTTCTTTTTGGGGTTACTTACTTTTCTAAGCTTTCCATCACAGATCGTTACGTAGTTCTGATCCAGAATCTCGTAGACAACCATGACCTGGCCTTTATCCCGTCCGGCTAATGGCCGGACAATCTGTCCCACTTTTAAATCATCCATCTTCATTACCCTTAAAGCATCGTGAGTATCTCAGGCGCTTCTTTGCCTGTAATGTAAATTGTATTTTCATAGTGAGCGGATAAGGAACCATCCGCAGTCACAACGGTCCAGTCGTTCGCTAAAAGTTTTACGTTGTAAGTCCCCGCATCGACCATCGGCTCGATGGCAAGGCACATTCCCTGGCGCAGTCTAGGCCCGTGACCGGGTTTACCGTAGTTTGGAATGGGCGGATCTTCGTGCATTTCGCGTCCAATGCCATGTCCCACATAGTCCCTTACCACTGAGAACCCGTTTGCTTCCACAACTTCTTGTATCGCATGGGAGATGTCTGACAGGCGGTAACCTTCTCTGGCATACTCGATGCCTTTAAAGAAGGACTCTCTGGTCACATCAATGAGTCTTTGCGCTTCCTCGGAAATTTTACCCACCGCATGGGTTCTGGCAGCGTCGCCGACATAACCGTCTAACGTCGCGCCGAGATCCACGGCGATAATATCCCCTTCCTTTAACTTGCGGTTCCCGGGAATGCCGTGAACCACCTCGTCGTTAACGGAAGCACAAATGGAATTTGGGAAGCCCTGGTAACCCAGGAAGGTTGGGTACGCACCCTGTTCCCGGATAAACTTTTCAGCGATCCGGTCCAGATCCAGGGTTGTCATACCCGGTTTTATTTTTGATTGAATGAGCTCGTGGCACTCGGCGACAATTCTGCCGGCGCGCCGCATCGCTTCAACCTCATTTTGTGATTTTATGGTAATCATATTACCGGGCACCACCAAGCGCAACTTTGATAGCTTCTGCAACCTCTGCAGGAGACTGGGTACCGTCTATGGTAACCAGTTTACCCAACTTGTCGTAATAGCCTACTAAAGGAGCGGATTCTTCTTCGTATACGTCAATCCGGGTTTTTACCGTTTCCGGTTTATCGTCATCTCTCTGGATTAAGGCTGTGCCATCATTGTCACAGATGCCTTCGGTCTTTGGTGCGTTGTAGCGGATGTGGTAGGTCGCGCCGCATGCTGGGCAGCTGCGTCTGCCGGTAATCCGGTCAACTAAGATGTCTGAAGGAACGGAAATGTTCACAGCGAAGTCCAGGGGATGACCCATTTTTTCGTTAAATGCTTTCAGTGCTTCTGCCTGTGCGACGGTTCTTGGGAAACCATCGAGCAGATAACCATTTTTACAATCGTCTCTTTCGATCCGGTCTTCTACCAATGCGATGACGAGTTCGTCCGGCACCAGTTTCCCGGCGTCCATATAGGACTGTGCCTTGACTCCGAGCGGTGTTTTATTTTTTAAATTTTCTCTGAAAAGATCTCCAGTGGAAATATGAGGAATGGCATAGGCATCTGCGATGCCCTTTGCCTGTGTACCTTTTCCAGCACCCGGAGGTCCTAATAATACAACTCTCATTTTCTTATCTCCGTTTTTACTATTTTAAAAATCCTTGATAATTCCGCATGGTCATTTCTGACTCGATTTGTTTAACTGTTTCCAGTGCAACACCGACGATGATCAGTAAGCTTGTACCACCGAACTGTAAGCTGACGCCGCCCATGAAATTTCCGATGATGATTGGAATGATCGCAATCAGCGCGAGGAAAATCCCACCAAAAAGGGTCAGGCGGTTCATAATACGGGATAAATACTCAACGGTTGGCTTACCTGGCCGTATACCGGGCACATAACCACCCTGTTTCTTGATGTTATCTGCAATATCGAATGGATTGAAGGTAACAGCGGTGTAGAAATAGGTGAAGGCTACAATTAAAACGATATAAATAATGGTTGTTACCGGTGCGCCCCAGGCAAAGTATTTAGATATCCAGGCTGAGAAGCCGGAGTTCGGGAAAAACTGTGCTAAAGTTGCCGGGAAGAGGGTTAAGGAACTGGCAAAAATGATTGGGATAACGCCTGCCATATTCACGCGGAGCGGAATATGGGTGCTCTGTCCGCCGTACATTTTACGTCCGACCACTCTCTTTGCATACTGCACGGGTATTTTACGCTGCCCTTCGGTAACGGCCACAACGGCAACCGTTGCGATGATGATACCGATGACGAGTAAAATAACCGCGACGATCGACATGGTTCCAACCTGTACGTATTGATAAACCTGTACGATCGCATTTGGAATTCTGGAGATGATACTGATAAAGATAATCAGTGAAATCCCGTTGCCGATGCCGTTTTCTGTGATCTGTTCGCCTAAGAACATCAGGAAGGTTGTTCCTGCTGTAATACAGAGCACAACAACGAAAATGGTAAAGGCATTCTTTTCGGTTAAAAGTCCACCATAGGATAAACTCATCCCCAAGGCTTGGATAATTGCCAGCACAATGGTTAAGTAACGGGTATACTGGGCAATTTTTTTACGTCCTTCTTCGCCTTCTTTTTGTAATCTTTCTAATGCTGGTATGGCAAATGCTAGAAGATTCATGATGATGGATGCATTGATGTATGGGGTGATGCTCATGGCAAAAATCGTAAAATTACCAAAGTTCCCCCCGGAAATGATGTTAAACAATCCAAAAATTCCGCCATCATTAACAAGGTTCGCAAGCTGCGCGGTGTCAATGTAAGGGACGGGAATAAAAGAACCCAGACGATAGACGAACAAAAGCGCGATCGTATAGATCATCTTGCGTCGTAAATCCGGAATTCTCCATGCATCCTTCAAAGTAGAAATCATCTAAATCACCTCTACCTTTCCTCCTCGGGCAAGGATTTTTTCTTCAGCAGATTTGCTGACTTTGTTCGCTTTAACGGTTAAAGCTTTTTCCAAATCCCCTTCACCCAAAATTTTTACACCAGCTTTTAATTTGCGAATGAAACCATATTCTAATAATAACTCAGGTGTTACTACAGTATTTTCTTCAAAAGCGTTTAATTCGCCAACATTGACGATGGCGTATTCTTTCTTGAAACGATAGTTTGAGAAACCACGTTTTGGCAGTCTGCGCGCCAGTGGCATCTGACCACCTTCAAAGCCCGGACGTACGCCGCCGCCTGAACGTGATTTTTGGCCGTCCTGTCCTCTGCCGGCAGTTTTACCCTGTCCGGTTGCGGTACCGCGGCCTTTACGCTTGGTATCTTTCTTAGAGCCTTCTGCAGGTCTTAAGGTATGTAATCTCATCGTACACCTCCTATACTTCTTCAACGTCGAGCATGAAATCTGTCTTGTGGATCATGCCGCGAATCTGAGGGGTGTCATCATGAACAACGGTCTGTCCGATTTTCTTAAGACCCAGGGCTTCAATCGTCTTACGCTGTCTCTGATTGCGACCGATGATGCTTTTCTTAAGTGTGATTTTTAATTGTTTCGCCACGATGAACGCCTCCTAACCTAAAATTTCTTCAGGTGTTTTGCCGCGTTTGGCTGCTACTTCTTCAAGAGTGGTTAAACGTGCTAACCCTTCCATTGTAGCATTGACCATATTGCGGGCATTATTAGTTCCTAAAGATTTCGTTCTGATATCTTTAATTCCTGCTAATTCGCATACAGCACGAACAGCGCCGCCGGCGATAACACCGGTACCAGGTCCGGCAGGTTTTAAGAGCACTTTGCCGGCGCCATCTTCGCCCTGTACTAAATGCGGAATGGTTGTTCCAACAAGTGGTACTTTGATTAATGATTTTTTAGCGGATTCAATGCCTTTGCGGATCGCGTCTGGAATTTCCATTGCTTTCCCTTTGCCGACACCTACATAGCCGTTTCCGTCTCCAACAATCACTAAACAACTGAATCTAAAGTTACGACCACCTTTTACAACCTTGGTGACACGGTTGATGGTAACAACTCTTTCCTGTAAATCCAATGTGTTCGGATCAATTTTATTACTCTGCATCAAGCGACCTCCTTTACTTAGAATTTTAATCCGGCTTCACGCGCGCCGTCTGCTAATTCTTTTACTCTTCCAGTGTAGATATAACCGCCTCTGTCAAACACGACATCTTCAATGCCTGCTGCCAGTGCTTTTTTGGCAATGGCTTCGCCGACCATTTTCGCAGCGGCTTTTCCGCCACCATTTTCAACCTGATCTCTCAGATCTTTGTCAAGGGTGGAAGCAGAAACCAGGGTGATACCTTTGGCATCATCAATGATCTGTGCATACATATTTTTATTGCTTCTGAATACGTTCAGACGAGGTCTTTCATTTGTTCCGGCAATTTTTTTACGGACTCTTAAATGTTTTCTCAAACGTAATTCGTTTTTATTGATTTTTTTAATCATTCAGATTCACTCCTTTTTCTTACCTGTCGGGCATAGCCGTTAATGATTAACCAGTTTTACCAACTTTACGACGGATATGTTCGTCCGCGTACTTAACACCATGTCCCTTGTAAGGTTCAGGCAATCTCTTTGCACGGATATTGGCAGCGTGTGCGCCAACGGCTTCCTTGCTGATGCCTTTGACAATTACTTTAGTCTGTCCATCACAAACGGTCTCAACGCCTTCCGGATCTTCCATTTCGACAGGATGGGAATATCCAAGGTTCATGACCAGTTTGTTGCCTTTCTTTTCAGCTCTGTAACCAACGCCACTGATTTCAAGGACTTTTTCAAATCCATTGCTGACGCCGGTTACCATGTTGGCGATCAGCGCACGGGTTAAGCCGTGTAAGGATTTGTGTTCTTTATTTTCAGATGGTCTTTTAACGATCACTTCGTTCTCTTCAATTTCGATAATCATATCAGGATGGAACTCTCTAACCAGTTGACCTTTAGGCCCTTTTACAGTTAAGGTATGTCCATCTAATTTGATTTCGACACCAGCGGGAATGGCAACTGGAGCTTTACCGATTCTTGACATTTTCGTATACCTCCTGTTAATTTGTTACCAGACGTAACAGATTACTTCGCCGCCTACGCCGGCTCTTCTAGCTTCTTTATCGGTTAAAACGCCCTTAGATGTAGAAATGATTGCTACACCCAGTCCGTTTAATACTTTTGGGATTTCGTTGTTCCCAGCATAAACACGCAGGCCCGGTTTAGAGATTCTCTTTAAACCAGCAATAACCTTGCTCTTGTTTTCGCCGTATTTAAGTGTGATTTTGATAATGCCCTGTTTGTCATCATCAATGAAATCTACTTTATTGATATAACCTTCTTCCAAAAGAATTTCAGCGATCGCTTTCTTTTCTTTGGAAGCCGGCATTTCTACAGTTTTGTGACCTGCATTGTTTGCATTTCTGATTCTTGTCAGCATATCTGCAATTGGATCAGTCATTGTCATGCTTAGTGCCTCCTTTTCGTTTGTGTAAGCCGTACTTACCAGCTGGCTTTACGAACACCAGGAATTTCTCCCTTATAAGCCAATTCTCTAAAACAAATTCTGCAGATACCAAACTTTCTTAAGTAAGCATGTGGTCTCCCGCAAATCCGACAACGGTTGTATTCACGTGACGAATATTTTTGTTTTTTCTGCTGTTTTTCTTTCATTGCTTTTTTAGCCATTGTAACGAGCCTCCTTATTTAGCATACGGTAAGCCGAGTAAGCTTAACAGTTCGTGCGCTTCCTCGTCAGTTTTAGCCGTGGTTACGAACATAATGTCCATCCCTCTGATCTGTTCTACCTTGTCGTAGTCAATTTCAGGGAAGATTAACTGTTCCTTGATACCGAATGCGTAGTTGCCTCTGCCGTCAAAAGACTTGTTGGATAAACCTCTGAAGTCTCTTACGCGAGGGAGAGCGATGTTAAACAGCTTGTCGCAGAATTCGTACATTCTGTCGCTTCTTAAGGTCACTTTAGCACCGACATTCTGTCCTTCTCTTACCTTAAAGTTTGCAACTGACTTTTTAGCCTTGGTTACAACCGGTCTCTGACCGGCGATGATGCCTAAGTCAATAACCGCAGCTTCCAAAGCCTTTGAATTATCTTTACAGTCCCCTAAACCCATGTTGATTACAACCTTTTCCAGTTTAGGAACTTCCATTACATTTTTATACTGAAATTTCTCTTTCAAAGCCGGTACGACTTCGTTGAGATACTTATCTTGCATTCTAGCCATAATGTGCCTCCTTCCCCAGATTAGTTATCGAGAACCTGTCCGCATTTCTTGCAGACTCTTACTTTTTTACCATCTTCTGTAATCTGTACGCCGGTACGAACGCCGCGGCCGCATTTATCACAGTTCAACAATACGTTTGAAGCGTCAATTTTGCCTTCTTCGCGGATAATGCCACCCTGCTGCATTGCCTGGGATGGTTTTTTATGCTTGGTCAGAATGTTGACACCTTCGACACGTACTTTTCCTTCGTCAGGGAAAGCGGCTAAAACCTTACCGGTTTTGCCTTTATCTTTACCAGAAATCACCTGGACAATATCATCTTTTTTTACATGCATCTTGTTAGCCATATGGTCACCTCCTAATTAAAGTACTTCAGGAGCCAAAGATACAATTTTCATATACTTCTTGTCTCTTAACTCTCTCGCAACAGGTCCGAAGATACGGGTTCCTCTTGGATTTTTATCATCTTTTATCAAAACAGCTGCGTTCTGGTCAAATTTGATATAGCTTCCGTCATCACGGCGTACACCGCGTTTTGAGCGAACAACAACCGCTTTTACAACGTCACCTTTTTTAACGTCTCCGCCAGGTGCAGCACTTTTTACAGCGCATACAATCACGTCGCCAATGTTGGCATAACGTCTTCCTGAACCACCGAGAACTCGGATGCATAACAATTCCTTTGCACCGGTATTATCAGCAACTTTCAATCTACTTTCTTGTTGAATCATCCGAAATACCTCCTTCCGGGCACTAAATCTTATAATGCCTTTTCTACTATTTCAACTAATCTCCAGCGTTTATCTTTACTAAGTGGTCTTGTTTCCATGATTTTAACGGTATCGCCAATGCCACATTCGTTATTTTCATCATGTGCTTTAAACTTAACTGTATTCTTAACTCTTTTCTTGTAAAGAGGATGTTTTACAAAAGTTTCAACAGCAACGACAATGGTCTTGTCCATTTTGTCACTGACTACGCGACCAACACGGGTTTTTCTTTCATTACGTTCCATCATCAGCTAAACCTCCAGTTTTTACGCTTCAGCCGATTTTGCGGCGCGTTCCTGCATAATCGTCTTGATACGTGCGTAAGTTTTCTTTACTTCCTTAATCCGCATCGGATTTTCTAATTGTCCGGTAGCGTGCTGGAAACGCAGGTTGAATAATTCTTCCTTTAAATCTCCAAGCTTGCCTTCTAATTCTACGTTCGTTAATTCTCTTAATTCTTTTGCTTTCATACTTATTCACCCACTTCTTCCTGTGCTGCACGAGTGATAAACTTGGTTTTGATCGGCAGCTTGTGCTGAGCAAGACGCATCGCTTCTCTTGCGACATCTTCAGGAATACCTGAGATTTCAAATAACACGCGGCCCGGTTTAACAACGGCTACCCAGTATTCTGGAGCCCCTTTACCGGAACCCATACGCGTTTCAGCTGGTTTGGCGGTAACTGGCTTGTCCGGGAAAATCTTGATCCAAACCTTACCACCTCTTTTAATATATCTGGTCATGGCGACACGGGCAGCTTCAATCTGATTGGCTGTGATCCATGCCGGCTCTAAGGCCTGGATCGCGTAATCACCGTAGGTGATTTTGTTACCGCGGGTAGCCTGGCCTTTCATACGACCTCTATGTACTCTTCTACGTTTAACACGTTTCGGCATTAACATATTGTATGTCCTCCTCTCTTAGTTTGCTTCTTTTCTGGGAGCTTTACGACGGTTATTGTTTCTTTTGCCTCTGGAATCTTCTTCCTCGCTGACGGCTAAGATGTTTTCACGTCCTGTTAAGATTTCACCTTTGTTGACCCAAACCTTGATGCCTAATTTACCATAGGTTGTGTCGGCTTCAGCGAAACCATAATCGATATTGGCACGCAGGGTCTGCATGGGTACATTCCCCTGAGCGTAGCCTTCTGTACGTGCCATTTCAGCACCGTTCAGACGGCCGGCAACCATGGTTTTGATGCCCTTAGCGCCTGCGCGCATGGTGCGCTGCATGCACTGCTTCATTGCACGACGGAAAGAAATTCTTCTTTCTAACTGGCCTGCAATGTTTTCAGCGATCAACTGAGCATCCATATCGATGTTCTTAACTTCTACAATATTGATGAAGACTGTTTTGCCAGTCATCTTTTCAAGTTCTAATCTCAGCGCTTCAATACCAGCACCGCCCTTGCCGATGATCATGCCGGGTTTAGCAGTATGAATGTGGATTTTAATCTTGTTACCGAAACGTTCGATAACGATTTTGGAAATGCCCGCCTGGAATTGGCTGGCCTTGATGTATTTACGAATATCGTGATCTTCAATTAAGCAATCCGCAAAATCTCTGTCATTTGCATACCATTTTGCATTCCAGTCTTTAATCACGCCCACACGTAAGCCGTGTGCATTAACTTTTTGACCCAAACCTGATTCCTCCTATTCCTGTACTTCGTATTCTTTTAAAACAGCTGTGATGTGGGAAGTTCTCTTCTTAATTGGAAAAGCACGTCCCTGCGGGCCAGCTTTGTATCTCTTTAAGGTTGGTCCCTGATCGGCGTAGATCTGATCGATATACAGTTTTTCAGGATCCATGTTATGGTTATTTTCCGCGTTTGCTAAGGCAGATTTTACGACTTTTTCAGTGATTTTCGCGGCTTTGTTCGGTGTTAAAGCCAAAATACTTAAGGCTTCTCCGAGGCTTTTACCTCTGATCAAATCAGCCACTAATTTAGCCTTTCTGGATGAAACACGTACATATTTAGCTGTAGCTCTTGCTTCCACTTTGCACCCTCCTTTTGGCTATTTCATTTTTGTTTTCTTTTCGCCGGCATGGCCTCTGTAGGTTCTTGTGGGCGCAAACTCGCCGAGTTTGTGACCAACCATGTCTTCAGTGACATATACAGGCACATGCTTTCTACCGTCATGAACAGCGATGGTGTGTCCAACCATCTGTGGGAATAAAGTGGAGCTTCTTGACCAGGTCTTCAGCACGT
Organism: Eubacterium sp. AM05-23; assembly: GCF_003477535.1. Taxonomy (NCBI): domain Bacteria; kingdom Bacillati; phylum Bacillota; class Clostridia; order Eubacteriales; family Eubacteriaceae; genus Eubacterium; species Eubacterium sp. AM05-23. The sequence goes on along the minus strand of NZ_QUDF01000001.1, from coordinate 373,189 downwards.
TCTTTTCGCCTTTTTCGTTCATTTCTTCGATTCTTTTAAGCAGCTTTTCGCTGACGTAAGGTCCTTTTTTTACAGATCGACTCATATTTTAACCTCCTATGCTTATTTCACGTTACGACGACGTACGATATATTTATCGGAAGGTTTATTCTTCTTACGTGTCTTATAACCAAGTGCCGGTTTACCCCAAGGCGTAACTGGGCCAGAGCGGCCAACCGGAGCACGGCCTTCCCCACCACCGTGTGGATGGTCATTCGGGTTCATAACAGAACCACGAACCGTTGGGCGGATGCCCATGTGGCGTTTACGGCCCGCTTTACCAATGCGGACATTCTGGTGGTCTAAGTTACCAACCGTACCGACAGTCGCGCGGCATTCCAGGCGCACCTGGCGCATTTCACCAGATGGCAGACGCAGGGTTGCGTAGTTGCCTTCCTTGGCCATCAGCTGGGCAGAAGCGCCGGCTGAACGGACCATCTGGCCGCCCTTGCCCGCTTTTAATTCGATGTTGTGTACCAGTGTACCAACAGGAATGTTTTTCAGCGGCAGGCAGTTGCCAATGGTGATTTCTGCTTCAGGACCAGAGACGATGGTGTCGCCAACCTTTAATTTTAAAGGCGCGATGATGTAACGTTTTTCCCCATCCGCATAGTGGATCAGCGCGATGTTGGAGCTACGGTTCGGATCGTATTCGATACCGGCAACCTTGCCCGGTACACCGTCTTTGTTTCTCTTGAAGTCAATGATTCTGTATTTTCTCTTGACGCCGCCGCCCTGGTGTCTTACGGTGATACGACCGTAGTTGTTACGACCAGCTTTGGATTTTAAAGGCGTCAGTAAGGATTTTTCCGGTTCTTTTTTTGTTACTTCGTCAAATGTATTGACGCTCATATTTCTGCGTCCAGGGGACGTCGGTTTGTATTTTTTAATACCCATTATTCGCAAACCTCCTGTAGTGTTAAATGCTTATCGGGTCTTAGGCTTATACGCCTTCGAAGAATTCAATGGCCTTGCTGTCTTCAGTCAGTTTAACGATGGCTTTTTTCCAGTTCTTTCTTCTGCCTTCGAAACGGCCCATTCTCTTCATTTTACCGTTCATGTTCATGGTCGCAACTTTTTCGACCTTCACATCGAAGATTTCTTCAACGGCATTCTTGATTTCGATTTTGTTCGCATTTTTAGCGACTTCGAAAGTATATCGGTTGAATTCACTATCATCCATGCTCTTTTCAGTGATCAGCGGACGAATGATAATATCGCGAGGATTCTTCATTATGCATATACCTCCTCAATTTTTTCTAAAGCGTCCTTGGTCATAACCAGAACGTCGTATTTTAACATGTCATAAACATTCAGTTCACTGACCGTTGTGGTCGCTACTTTCTGGATGTTGTTTGCAGAGCGGACAACCGTATCGTCCTTTTCTGCGGTTACGATCAGAGCCTTCGGCGCGTTGATGGCGCTTAAGATGCCGACCATTTCCTTAGTCTTGGGCGCATCCATTGTCAGCTGATCCAAAACTCTTAATTCATTGTCCTGAGCCTTCGCTGAGAAAACAGAACGCATGGCCAGGTTACGAACCTTTTTGTTAACCTTCTTGCTGTAATCTCTGGATTTTGGAGCGAAGATCACGCCGCCGCCAACCCATAAGGGAGAACGGCTTGTGCCGGCACGTGCGCGGCCAGTTCCTTTTTGTCTCCAGGGCTTTCTGCCGCCGCCTCTGACCTCGGAACGGGTTAAGGTGCCTTTCGTGCCCTGACGTTTATTTGCAAGCAGTGCTACGACCACTTCATGTACAACCGGTTCGTTGGGTTCGATTCCGAAAACTCTTTCGCTGAGTTCCACGTCACCAACGACATTTCCTTTTACATCTAAGATGTCCATTTTTGGCATTTGAATTCCTCCTTTCAAGCTAAGATATTCTATGCTTTAACGCTGCTTTTGATGGAAACCAGTGAGCCTCTAGGACCGGGAACAGCACCCTTAATGAGCAGAATGTTATCTTCTGCAGAAACCTGAACAACTTCCAGATTTAAAGCAGTGACATTCTTATTCCCCATCTGACCTGGTAAGTTCTTACCCTTCATAACACGAGCCGGGTAAGCAGAAGCACCCATGGAGCCTGGGCTTCTGTGGTACTTGGAACCATGAGCCATCGGTCCTCTGGACTGTCCGTGACGCTTGATAACGCCCTGGAAACCCTTACCTTTGGATTTACCGGAGATATCAACCTTGTCACCGGCTTCAAACATGTCCGCCTTGATGACCTGTCCTGTTTCAAAAGCATCGTAATCGTCTAATTTAAATTCACGGATGACCTTTTTGTACGGGGCGCCGTGTTTGTCGTAATGACCTTTTAAAGGTTTGGTTACGCGTTTTTCCTTCACATCGCCGTAAGCGAGCTGAATGGCTTCGTAACCGTCAACGTCCATATTTTTCTTCTGGACAACTACACATGGACCCGCTTCCACAACCGTTACCGGGATTACCGTACCGTTTTCTGTGAAAATCTGAGTCATACCAATTTTCTTGCCGATAATTGCTTTTTTCAATTTTTTCCTCCTATATCATTGGATCGCCGCGCGATCATAATATTGTGTGTGGTTGACTAAAAATTATAATTTAATTTCGATATCAACGCCTGCTGGCAGATTCAAACGCATTAAGGCGTCTACTGTTTTCGGTGTTGGATTTAAGATGTCGATCAGGCGCTTGTGTGTGCGCATTTCGAACTGTTCTCTGGAATCCTTGTACTTGTGAACCGCTCTTAAAATCGTGATGACTTCTTTGTCAGTCGGAAGCGGAATAGGGCCAGAAACACTCGCACCTGTTCTCTTTGCTGTTTCAACGATTTTTTCAGCTGATTGATCGAGTAACTGATGATCAAAAGCCTTGAGTCTGATTCTAATTTTTTGTTTTGCCATACCTAAATTTACCTCCTTGTATGTTTTTTGCAATAGCATTTAGGTACGTCAACCGCCTTGTCAACTCTGCCGGGTGTTTCATTCTAAAACTTTTAAAAAAAGCGGCCTGAAACAGCCGGTTTCAAGGGGTTGTCGTCCGATTCTGTGATCGTGACATACTCCATGGGAATTACCTGAATTAGTAACAGCAACTTCCCATCTCATCGCAGATAGTCAACCTTGTCTATTATACATGCCAGGGCGGGCTGACGCAAGCTTTTTAAGAAAATAAACATCTTTTTTTTGACGCGCCATGAAAAGACGTTTACATTTAAGAAAGTTTTAAGAATTTGTACTTCTTTACAGTAACGCACTGCCAAGTTTCAGTCCCAAACTTTCATAACACAATTTTCAAAAAAGTCCGCCTGCGTTATGAAAAACGGCCAGAACCCGCATGGATAAAAGCTTTGAGCCCCTGAAAAAGTCATAACGCGTATAACGCACATAACCAGGGGCAGGTTTTTGAATGGAAAATGGAGAATGGAGAATTGCAGTGCATATCCGCCCTGACAGATTTGATTGGACGCGGCCTGCGGCCGCACCACCGTGACAGAACCTAAAGAGACGAAGCCTTTTACCTAAGGAAGGAAAAAGCGGCCTGCGGCCACTGCGCCTCACAACCATATCTTCCTCGCTAAAGCCGACCTTTTATCTCACCAGTGTCCGGCTGTTCCGATCAAGCGGCACGATTTCCGGCCGTTTTCCACAGCGCCTGGTCCTTTTTTCTTATCTGGATAAAAGGCGCAGTCTCGGGCTACGCCACAACCTTGACGTGTCTGGGTCCCTCTTAGGTTGCTACCGCTTCGCAGTAGCACCGAGAGCGCCAGTCGCACTTGCTCCCGGCTTGCGCCAAAGGGTACGGCGCGTTTCAGACCGTACCGCTAGGCTCAAGAGACAAAGCCTTTTTTCCTTATCTGGATAAAAGGCGCAGTCTCGAACCGCGCCGCATCCTCACAAAAAATCCCTACAGGCAATCCCTCAAAATCACCTCAGGCCGTTCATCCCAGAAATAAGCGCCGATGCCCCGCAGGCCGAGGTGCGCGGCCAGCACGGTGCCGATGGGCACTGGCGCTGTGTCCGGCATCCCCGCCATCTTCAGCTTATTCTGCAGTGACACAATAAGCTCCTGGCATTCCATCGGGTCGGCATAGGCAATGCCAATGGTCTGGTCCCTGTAGTCACCGATCTTGTCAAGCACCTTCTCCACCAGCGCCGCCACTGCCTTCTTATCGCCGCGCACCTTGCCGATGATGTTGAGCTCACCCTGATCCACATAGACCACTGGACGGATTTTCAGAAAATCACCCACCACAGCGACCCCCTTAGACACACGGCCGCCCTTGTTCAGCCACTTCAGATCCTGTACCGAAAAATAAAACTGGGCATGGGTTTTCAGCTTCTCCGCCGCGTCCGCCAGCAGCGGCAGATCCGCCCCGGCGTCCAGCAGGCGGATCAGCTCCATGGCGATGAGGCCGACACTGCCGCCGCTCTGCAGGCTGTCCACCACAATACACCTGAAATCCGGGTAGGCCTCCTGCACCTCGCGCAGAATCATCCGCCCAGTCTGGCAGCTGCCAGACAGCTTGGAGGTAAACGCCAGGTACAGCACCTCGTCGCCTGCCTCGGCATAAGCCTCAAAACGTTTTTTAAAATCGCCGGGGCTCACCTGTGAGGTGCCGGGCATAATGCCCTGACGCATATAGGCATGAATTTCCTCCAGATTTATCTCCACCTTATCCCGGTAGGCGCGCTCCTCCACAATCACATTGAGCGGTATCATATCCACCTTCGGATGCTTCTGAAAAGCCTCCGGCATATCACACATACTGTCAATTAAAAGTCGAACCATTCCTGTTTCCTCAATCTGTTTTCATTTTTTAACCTTTAAATCATACCATTTTCTTCTCATGCTTTCAACACCCTCGGTGCTTCTCTCCGGCCAAAAACGCGCCCGGTTATGTGTGTTATATGCGTTATGACTTTCTCACACCCGCAACCCCTCTGCCCATGCGGGTTTCGGTCCATTCTCATAACGCACAGCCCGCTTTTTGATTTTTGCGTTATGAACTGCCCGGGTGCTGTGATATAATAAAAACACCTTATCATCAAAGGAGATCACCATGTTTTCAAATTTAACTCTGCGAAAAATCATCGCCTACGGCTCTGAGGATTACGACCAGGCGCTGGCTCTCCGAGACAGCCTGCTGCGCAGGCCCCTGGGGCTGAGCCTCTATGACGAGGACCTGAGCGGCGAAAAAGATGCTTATCATCTCGGCATTTTCAAAGGCCCGGCGCTGGCCGCAGTGCTGGTGCTCATCCCAAAGGACAGCGCCACGCTCCAGATGCGCCAGGTAGCTGTTTCCCAGCCGCTGCAGGGACAGCACCTCGGCGCAAAGCTCGTCGCCTTTGCCGAAAGCTTCGCCGCCACCCAGGGCTTTACCCGCATCGTCCTCAACGCCAGGCAGACTGCTGAAGCCTTTTACCACAAGCAGGGCTACACGACGGTGAGTGAGCCCTTCGTGGAGCTGGGGATTGGGCATGTTAAAATGGAGAAGGATTTGTCAATGGAGAATTGAGAATGGAGAATTATCGTGGAAACACCGGCGGAAAGATCGTTGACAGTGGATCGTGAATAGTGGATAGTGGATAGTTTTGGTGGAAACACCGGCTTTGCCGGGTTTCTTTTTTTTTGGCGTCGGCCATTTTTATCTGGTTTTCAGTGTAGCGTCCGCAGCTGAAATTTTAATTCAAACTACAAAAAAGCCTCCCGAAATCCCGAAAACTGTTTTTAAACAGCGAATTCGGGATTTCGGGAGGATTTTTAAGTTGCGGACGTAAAATCAAGCCAGCCACGACACTGCCATCGCCCTCCATCAAACGCAGCCAAAGGCTGCCGTTTGCTCCACAACTATCCATTATCCACTATCAACGATCAACTAAAAAAGGATCAGACTCGCAAAAAGCCTGATCCTCTAAATTCTATTCTCTTTTTAAATTGGTTTACAAATTATTTCAAAAATCCTGTTCATCCTTTCGGATGATTTTTCTTTCGGATGATTTTTGAAAAATTTGCATTTGCTTCGTTGCCGGACTCAGCGTCAGTCTGTAATAATCTTAGCAACGGCACCGGAACCTACGGTACGGCCACCTTCACGGATCGCGAAACGTAAACCTTCTTCGATCGCGATTGGGGTGATCAGGGTGATTTCCATTTCAACGTTATCCCCTGGCATGACCATTTCGACGCCTTCTGGTAATTTGATATTACCGGTTACGTCGGTTGTTCTGAAGTAGAACTGTGGTCTGTAGCCATCGAAGAATGGGGTATGGCGGCCGCCTTCTTCTTTGGTCAGAACGTATACCTGGGCGGTGAAGTGGGTGTGTGGGTGGATGGAGCCTGGTTTCGCCAGTACCTGTCCACGTTCGATCATGGTACGGTCGATCCCACGTAACAGGGCGCCGATGTTGTCGCCGGAGCGGCCTTCATCTAACAGCTTACGGAACATTTCAATCCCGGTTACAACGGTCTTTTTGATTTCGTGAATCCCGACGATTTCGACTTCGTCCCCGACGTGTACCACGCCACGTTCGACTCTACCGGTTGCGACGGTACCACGGCCGGTGATGGAGAAGACGTCTTCTACTGGCATTAAGAATGGTTTGTCGGTGTCGCGTTCGGGTTCTGGAATGTATGCGTCTACTTCTTTCATCAGTTCGACGATTTTGTCGCCCCATTCGCCGTCTGGATCTTCTAAGGCTTTTAAAGCGGAGCCAATCACGATTGGTGTGTCGTCTCCTGGGAATTCGTATTCGTCTAACAGTTCTCGAACTTCCATTTCGACCAGTTCTAATAATTCTTCATCGTCAACCATGTCGGCTTTGTTTAAGAATACGATGATGTATGGTACGCCTACCTGACGGCTTAACAGGATGTGTTCACGGGTCTGTGGCATTGGGCCGTCTGCTGCGGATACGACTAAGATCGCGCCGTCCATCTGGGCTGCGCCGGTGATCATGTTTTTAACGTAGTCGGCATGGCCTGGGCAGTCGACGTGTGCGTAGTGGCGGGCGTCGGTTTCATATTCGACGTGGGCGGTTGAGATGGTGATCCCACGTTCTCTTTCTTCTGGTGCTTTATCGATGTTGTCGAAGGCTACCGCTTCACCGGTTCCGAAACGTTTGTTTAATACGGTGGTGATTGCTGCGGTTAATGTGGTTTTACCGTGGTCTACGTGACCGATGGTACCAATGTTAACATGTGGTTTGGATCTTTCAAATTTTTCTTTAGCCATTTTGTTATCTCCTTAAAGATTATAAATTAATTTAAATAGATACGATTTGATGCGCGCCGTTTTTTCCATATTCCGGACGGCTTCACTCAGCATATTATACAATAGCATCCGGGGGGTTTCAAGCTTTTTTGTTCCAAAACTTAAATAAAATTGGGATAAAAAAAATAAGCCGGAAGCATCCGGCTTAAAATTTGATCAATCGGTGGCAGACTACGCCAGGCAGACGTTCTTAGCCTGCAGGCCGCGCGGGCCCTGTTCGGTGTCAAAGGTTACCTTGTCGCCGTCATTTAAGGTCTTGAAGCCATCGCCAACGATGGATGAGAAGTGTACGAATACGTCGTCGCCGTCTTCTCTTGAGATGAAACCAAAACCTTTATCGCCATTAAACCATTTAACTGTACCATTATTCATTGTGGTACCTCCTAGAAACTGTATTATATTCGCAATCGTAAAATAAAAAAACACATATTTTTGCAAACCCTCTTGTCACCAAGCTTACATTGAACTTAAGTAGACAAAAACGACTTGCAAAAATATGTGAAATCAATTGATACTCTCTTAAATACACTCCTAGTATAACCGACCCGACACTCCTTGTCAAATCGCCTTAAGAAAATACGGTTTTCCTTAAGAAACGAAGCCCCGGCCGTCTGGGCCAGGGCTTCGCGAGAGAAAATTGGGAGAGTGAATTGTTCGTTAAAATAAGAGGTCTGTGTGTTCGAAAATATATATACCCGCCGGCCGCCTTTTTTAAACACCGCCAGACACTGTCCCCCAATCTTTTTATCCCTGACCGCAGATCTCCACGCACGCCTCAGTACGGAGGGTGGTCACTATGTGCTTGGCGTTGGCCTGGAACATAATTCTGTTTATTATCCGCCATCATTCTTTTCTTCTAAAAATTACAGTTCGTTTCGGCAATCGTCTCGATTGTTCTGTTCGAAAAAATGATCAAAAATTTCTTGCCGTCCGGCGAGAGGCTCCGGCCACTTTTGTGCGCTTTTTGCTTTTATCTTTTATTTTTCAACGTAACCAGTATCCCTAAAGAAATGACGCCCAACACTGCCAGAACGCCTAAAAAGTAATTGCCTTCATTACCGGTTGATGGGTTCTTGCTTGAGAGACTTGTTTTGTCCTGGCTATTTCCAGAGCCATTCTGGCTGACTCCTGCCGCCTCATTGCCGTCTCCGGCATGATTGTTTTCTTCTTCGCTCCACGACGCCCACAGCGTTGTATTGCCGGTCACCACATCCTGGTCAAAATTCCAGTAAACGGGATTGCCCTCGGCGTCTAAATGACTGTACCATCCCTTGAAAACATAGCCATCTCTTGCCGGATTATCCGGTTTATCTGTAATTTTGCCGCCTTCTGGCACCGTTGCTTTAAACCAGTCGCTGTACTCCGTCCCATTTTCCGGGTCGAACACGACAAGGTATGCTTTGTTCCACACGGCCCACAACGTCATGTTTTCTTCCCCGACCGGGTTGTTAAAATCCCAAAGCAGGGGCTTGTCATTTTCGTCATATGCGTACGCCCATCCCCCAAAGATGTACCCTTCGCGCTGGGGATCGGCGGGGATGTCTGTAACTTTGTCGCCAGGCTTGACGACGGTTTTATAAAAATCTGGATACGTGGTCTTTCCGTCATCCGGGTCAAAGGCGACGATGGTGCCATTTGCCCAGGCTGCCCATAATGTGGTGTTCTCAGTTACAACGTCGTTCTCAAAGTTCCATAAAATCGGGCTGCCCGCGCCGTCATACGCGTATGCCCATCCTTCAAAAATAAAGCCGTCCTTCTGAGGTTCGGCGGGTTTATCTGTTATTTTTCCGCCTGCCGGAACGGTTACCTTATACCAGTCATTATAGCCTGTTCCATCCTCCGGGTCAAAGACGACCTGATAGGCTTCTCCCCAGACGGCCCACAGTGTGGTGTTCTCAGTTACAACGTCGTTCTCAAAGTTCCATAAAATCGGGCTGCCCGCGCCGTCATACGCGTATGCCCATCCTTCAAAAATAAAGCCGTCCTTCTGAGGGTCGGCGGGTTTATCTGTTATTTTTCCGCCTGCCAGAACGGTTACCTTGTACCACTCGTTATATCCACTCCCGTCATCCGGGTCAAAGATGACCTGATAAGTGGCCGGGTTGTCCTCAGCGGCGTGAACTGCTGTAAAAGGCGAAAAGCTTAAAAGCAGAACCAGACAGGCCAGCAGATAGAGCAGCCCGCTTTTTTTAGTGCAATTTCTTTGTTTCATTTAATTTCTCCTTTGGAAAATATCATTAAAAATGCCGGAGCATTCATAATCACAAGCATTCGGAAAATATTCTTTTCTAATAATGGCACTTAAATAATACTGCCTTTTGTCTGTATCTGCAATTCCCAAAAAAACTTATCACGCCAAAAATGTGACACGTGTGTGCTTTTTTCTGAAAGGCCATCCCACACTTTTAGTTTGTGTCTTTATACCCGTTTGGTAATAAATCAACCCATAGAAGCTCATCAAAAATAATAAAGATCTGCCTCGTTCCCGGTGTGTCATCACGCCCGAAAACAAAAAAGCCGCCAAAATAGGCGGCGCATGAGCTGAAACATAAAAAACGGCTGTGTAAGCCGTTCATTCTCATTCTATGGAGCCCTTGTCCGGATTCGAACCGGAGACCCCCACCTTACCATGGTGGTGCTCTACCTGCTGAGCTACAAGGGCATGTTATTTTTTTAAGTTTTGATAATTGTTTCAGTTCGCTCACAGAATTGCCACGATTTGTCTTGATTCGTCTTTCAGACGAAACAAATCGATCAATTCTGCGAAAGCGATTCACACCAATCTTTTCCACAAAGATTGGGTTCTCTGCTTTTGGTGGGGAGAGATGGATTCGAACCATCGTAGACTCAGTCAACGGATTTACAGTCCGCCCCCTTTAGCCACTCGGGCATCTCCCCATGTAAGGCTCACAAATGCTTCGAAAATTTTATAACCTTTCAGGAGAATTTCCGTATCATTTGCGTTTGTCTCGTTACCGCACGCCCGCTAACGCTCTATGCGTGCTGCCAAATTCGCTTTGCGAATTCGGACTCAACATCGACAGCTTCTATATGATACTCTATTCTGATAGGATAGTCAAGCCCTTTTATTAAAATTTTTAGATTTTTTTTCGAATCCGCTGGATCGCGTTGTCCACAGCCTTTTTTGACCGGCCGATCTTATCGCTGATCTCCTGGTGGGACGCGCCCTTCAGGTAATAATAGAGTACCTGCTTTTCCAGCTCTGAGAGCTCGCTCTTAGCCACCTGGCTGAAATGCTCCACAGCCTCGCGGGTCACCAGCTCCTCATTGGGGTCCAGCGCCGCGGTGGAGGCCACCAGATCCAGCAGCGTGGTCTCCGGGTCGTCCTCTGAAACGGGTGAGTAGAGTGAGACCGTATCGCCCATTGGGCTGTGCTTCGGCCGCTTCGCCTTTGTGACCACACTTTTGATCCGGTTTTCCACACACAGTCCGGCAAAGGTTTTAAAGCTTGTGCCGCGGTCCTCGCGGTAGTCCCAGATAGCGCCCAGCAGTGCAATCATGCCCTCCTGGATCAAATCCTCCTGGTCGCCGCCGATATAGTAAAAGGGCCGGGCCTTCTGCGTCACCACACAGCGGTATTTTTCTACAATGGCCACCACTGCTTCCTTATCACCACTCTGGGCTTTTTTCACAAGTTCCAGATCCTTGTCCATCAATCCTCCACATTTCCTTTTCTCAGTTCTTTCATAACCGCCAGCACCTCGTCGTCCATGTAGTCCTCCAGCTTGTTGCGGGTATCGCTCTCGGTTCTGCGGTACTGCTTCCTGACCTGCTTCGCGCTCTCACGCATGGCCTGGATCAGCTCGCGGGACGGGACCCGCTCCCCGCCGCCCGCCAGCACCACACGCTGAAGCGTATAGTCTGAGGTAACCACCTTGACCGTGTAGGGCTTAGGCAGGCTGAATACCAGCTTTTCAATATAGGTATCCGCGGTTTTATTCTTCTCGGTAAAAACCACCTTGATACGGCCGCGTATTTCCTCGCGCCGCGGGCCGCTTTCCTGAGAGTAGGCGTCAAAAACCAAAACCGTTTCATAGCCCATCAGCCCGCTGTAGCTGTTTAACTGCTCAATCAGATCCTCACGGGCCTCCTCCAGGCTGAATTCTGTCAGCCCTTCCATCTCTGCCCAGTGATGGATCACGTTGTAGCCATCGACAATCAGATAGGTTTTTATTTTTGACACCTCCCTTCATCCTGTACGGTTCCGCGCCCTGCTGCGGTACGGTCCGAAACAGACCGTACCTACTGGTGGCGCTGTCTGGCCGCCTCGCTCAGGATAATGGCCGCCGCGGCAGACGCGTTAAAAGAATCAATGTCGCCGTAAAGCGGAATCGAAACGCTGTAATCGCACTGTTTTTTCACATTGGGACTGATCCCCTTGCCCTCGTTGCCGATGATGATGGCCAGCTTGCCCTTAAAATCGTTTTTGTAATAAGGCGCCCCGTCCATATCCGCCGCCATAATCCAGAAGCCCTTTGCCTTCAGATCATCAATACACTGTGTCAGGTTGCCGACCTTGACAATGGGGGTATGGGCCACCGCGCCTGAGGACGCCTTGACCGATACGGCCGTCAGGCCCGCTGACCGGCGCTTTGGAATAATGACGCCGTGAACCCCGCAGAGGTTGGCGCTTCTGATAATCGCGCCCAAATTATGCGGATCCGTCAGGTGGTCTAAGATCACCACAAGGGGTTCCTCGCCCCTGGCGGCAGCTTTTGCCAGCACATCCTCCATGCTGCTGTAGGGAAAGGGCGCCATCATTGCTGCCACGCCCTGGTGCGGCTGTCCGTCCGCCAGGCCCTCCAGCTTGATTTTTTCCACACTCTGGACCACAATGCCCCGCTTGCGCGCCTTTTCGGCAATCGTGCCCAGCACATGGTCCTTATTGTCCTTGAGGATCAGAAGCTTATCGATCTGCTGTTCTGAGCGAAGGGCTTCCATCACCGGGTTTTTGCCGACAATCACAAAGCTGTCATCCCCGTCATCGTCCTGTCTGCGCGCGTCACGCCGCTTCAGGTCCGCCCGGTGATAGCTTTCCTTTTTCTGTTCCCGTCCACGGTCGTTCCGTGGCTTTTTACGATCATTCTTTTTCATTTTATACCTGCTTATTTTTATTTTATTTTAACATTGAATCATTAAATAAAGATTATTTAAAATTTAGTGGATAGTGGAGACTTATCAACTATAAAATCACCTTTCGTTCTATCCCTGCCGCTTCCTATCAGCTTTACCCAAACGCCCACGGCCGGTAAATATTACCGGTCGTCCGCTTCCCCATCACGCCGCTTTCTGGGCGGCAGTGGGCCGAAATACTGGTAGAAATAAGTTTTGATGGTGCTGTTGTAGAGCTTGCGGTTTTTTGTGGCTTTTTTGCCAAAATAACGCTCAAATTCCGGATAGCCCGTGATAATAAAGTAGGACCAGTCCTCCAGCCCGGAAAATGCCTCACCCATATCGCGGTAGAGCGCCTGAATTTCCTTTTCCTGCCCGATACGTTCGCCATAAGGCGGGTTGGTGACAATGACCCCGTAACGCCTTTTAGTCGCCACAGACTGAACCGGCAGCTTCTGAAAAGCCACATAATTGGTGACGCCAGCCAGCTCTGCGTTGATACGCGCCTGCTTCAGAGCTGCCGGGTCAATATCCGACCCCAGAAGGCGGAATTCACGGTCATTGACAGCCGCCTTGGCGTTTTCCCGCGCTTCCTCCCACAATTTCGCCGGTATGGCCGGCCATTCTTCAGAAACAAAGCTCCGTTTCAAACCCGGCGCAATGTTTTTTCCCATCAGAGCCGCCTCAATGACAATGGTTCCAGAGCCGCAAAGCGGGTCGAGAAAGACGCGGTGTGGCTGCCAGCGCGACAGATAAACCAGAGCCGCTGCGATGGTTTCCTTGAGCGGAGCCTCATTACCGTACTGCCTGTAGCCGCGCTTGTGCAGACCAGAGCCGCTGGTGTCAATGGAGAGAACCACTTCGTCCTTTAAAATCTGGATATGGATGGGATAGTGTCCCTCCGTCTCTTCGAACCAGCCCACGCCATAGACTTTTTTCAACCGCTCAACCACCGCCTTCTTCACGATCCGCTGTCCGTCCGATTTGCTGAACAGCTTGGATTTTACGCTGGTGATCTTGGCCGCGGGAAAGACCCCTTTTACCGGAATCCAGTCCTCCCAGGGCAGCGCCTTTGTTTTTTCAAAGAGCGTATCAAAGGTTTCTGCCCGAAACTGCCCCATTTTCAGCAGAACCCGGTCTGCGCACCGCAGCCATAAATTGGACGCCACAATGGCAGAAAGAGGGCCGGTGTAGTAAACCCGCCCGTTTTCAACCGCCTCGATTTCATATCCCAGGCGTTTAATTTCATCCTTTACCACGCTCTCCAGCCCAAAGGCCGTCGTTGCGATCAGATGTACTTGTCTGTTCATAATTTTCCTTACTGTTTATTTATTTTTTCGCATTAAAACTGAGAAGGGCGTGTGCTAAAGCCACGCCCTTGAACTGCTAAAATGCTTTTATTTCTTCGTCTCTGCCAAAAACCATAAATCCGCCGTATCCCTTGCCTTCATAATAATTGATCTGCTTGCCGAATTTCTTCTTCATGGCGACCAGATTCACGGTGTAGCCGTCCGCCCTCAGCTTGTCGGCACAGGGAATGACCTCCGTCATAGCGTCCTTACCCGCGTCATAGAACAGCAGAATCCGTTTGTTTTCAGACGCTTTATCTGCCTGTTCCTCCAAAAGAATGTTGACGATCCGTTCAAAGCCGATGGAAAAACCAACCGCCGGAACCGAATTTTTAGCATACTTGCCGATCATGTTGTCATAGCGCCCGCCGCCGGCAATGGAAAAACCATACGGTCCATAGCTGACTTCAAAAATCTGGCCGGTATAATACCCCATGCCGCGGATCAGCGTAAAGTCAAAGACGACGTGATACCTGCCGCCAGACAAAGCGTTGCTGGTTTCAATGACCCTTTTCAGATCAGCCACAGCCTCGGGCTCATCGACCTTGCTGCCGATGTTGTCCAGCGTAATGGTAGCCGCCTCGTCCACGAAAGCACCCACCATTGCCGCATCATAGCCCTTTTCGATAAGCTCCTTTTTCACACCGTCCGCCCCGATCTTATCCGCCTTGTCCAGGGAAATGCAGACCGAGCCTGCATCCTCTTCCTTAAAGCCCGCCTTTGCGATAAAGGCGTTCAGCAGCTTGCGGTCATTCACCTTGATGGTGAAGCCCTCAAAGCCGATGGCCATGAGCGCTTTGGAGGTCGTGTTGATCAGTTCCATCTCAGCCGATACGGTAGGATCACCGATAATATCAATGTCGCACTGCTTAAAGGAACGGTAACGCCCCTTCTGCGGGCGCTCCGCCCGAAACACATTGCCAATCTGGATGGCTTTAAAAGGCGTTTCCAGCTCACCGGCATTGTTTGAGTAAAAACGGCTCAGCGGCAGGGTCAAATCAAAACGCAGGCCCATATCGCAGAGATCCGACACAGTGCTTCCCTCATGTACCTTAAGCTTGTCACCGCGTTTTAAAACCGTGAAGAGCATCTTCAGGTTTTCGCCGCCGTCGCTGCCGAGCAGCAAATCGATATTTTCAAGGGCCGGCGTTTCAATCCGCGAGAACCCATGACTTCTGTAAATTGCCAGGATCTGCTGTTCTAGCTGATCCCGGATAAGCATTTCCCGGGGCAGAATATCGCGCGCGCCCCGCACTGGATTTGAACTAATCAATTCGGTCACCTCTTATACTAATTTAATCTGACGATAGACTTTCTTGCCCTTTTTAACAATGATGGCGTCATCCTTGAAATCGGCCGGCGTGATAAGCGCCTTGATGTCTGTAATTTTATTGCCGTCCACTTCAATACCGCCCTGCTGTACCAGTCTGCGGCCTTCGCTTCTGGTTGGGATCAGGCCAGCCGCATCCAGCAGTGTCAGGATTTCCATACCGTCGCCCAGCGCATCCCTTGACAGATCCACGCTCGGGATATCGTCGGTTTTTACGCCGCCCGCAAATAAGGCTCTCGAGGCTTCCTGTGCCTTGTCCGCATCCTCTTTGCTGTGAACCATGGCGGTAACCTCATAGGCCAGGATTTCCTTGGCTTTGTTGATTTCAGAACCCTCCAGGGAGCCCAGACGGTGAACCTCATCCATGGGCAGGAAGGTGAGCATGGCCAGACATTTTTCAACGTCAGCGTCTGCCACATTCCGCCAGTACTGGTAGAACTCGTAGGGTGAGGTTTTTTCAGGATCAAGCCACAGCGCGCCTTTGGCGGTTTTACCCATTTTAATGCCCTCGCTGGTGGTCAGCAGAGAGAAGGTCATACCATACACGGTTTGGGCGTCCTTGCGGCGTACAAGCTCGGCCCCGGCGATGATATTGGACCACTGGTCGTTACCGCCAAACTGCATTTTGCAGCCGTAGTTTTTGTGCAGCACATAGAAATCATAGGCCTGCAGCAGCATGTAGTTAAACTCGAGGAAGGTCAGCCCCTTTTCCATTCTGGACTTGTAGCATTCTGCGGTCAACATCCGGTTGACAGAGAAGTGAGCGCCCACATCTCTTAAGAAGCTGATATAGTTTAATGGCAGAAGCCATTCCGCGTTGTTGACCATCATGGCACGGTCATCCTCAAAGGTCAGGAATTTTTCAAAGACCTTTTTAAATTTTTCGCCGTTTTCAGCAATCCGTTCCTGGGTCATGACCTGACGCAGATCCTGTCTGCCGGAAGGGTCCCCGATCATGGTGGTGCCGCCGCCGATCAGGGCAATGGGTCTGTGCCCGTAGCGCTGCATGTGCGCCATCACCATAATCTGAATAAAATGGCCGACGTGCAGGCTGTCTGCTGTCGGGTCAAAGCCAATATAAAAGGTGACCGATTCGCTGCCCAATAATTTACGGATTTCTTCCTCATTGGTACACTGCTCGATCATACCGCGTTCTTTTAGTACGTCAAATACATTTTCCATTTGTCTATCTATCCTTTCAAAAGTGTTTTATTTCTCTATAAAAGATCCTTCATATTTTCATTAATTTTATCCGTAACCTCTTCCTGAACCGTCGTCTTACGCCGCTCCCACCGGACCAGCGCCTCGGTGACAAACACCTTGATGACCGCAAAAAACGGAATGGCCACAAACATGCCGAGCGGTCCGAAAAGGCTTCCGCCCACCATGACGCAGAACAGTACCCAGAAGGGGTTCAGCTCCACGATTTTTCCCAGCACGTTTGGTCCCAGCACATTGCCGTCAAACTGCTGAACGATGAGAATCCAGATCGCCACCCCGAGAGCCTTTGCCGGGCTGTACAACAATGTCAGGAAAATACCTGGGATAGCCCCGATAATCGGGCCAAAATAAGGGATAACATTGGTCACACCCACCACCAGCGCGATGAGCGGCGCGTATTCCACCCGCAGCACCAGAAGCCCAATGTAGCAGATAAGCCCGATTAAGGCCGAGGTCATGATTTTACCAGAGAAGTATTTATAAAAAACACCGTCAATGGTACGGATGGCCCAGTTAAAACCGCTGTTGGCCTTTGGGCTCAGGATTGTCCGGTTCAGCCGTTTCAGCTGGCGCTCAATATTTTCCTTGTCCAGCATCAGGTAGAAGCCGGAGAAAAAGACTGCCACAAAACCGATTAAAAAGCTGGTGGTTCCCTTGGCAAAGCCAACGGCAATGTTTCCAATCTGCTTAACCGATTCGGAGTTGAAATTCATATTGCCAAAAATAAAATCCATGGTATCCTTGGCGTTCAGGTTCTGGACCGAAGACAGGTCCAGCTGTATCATGTCCACCAAATCCTTAAAGAAACCGCCGCGGTGTGACAGGTTTATCAGAAAAGTATTGATTTCCGCCGCATAGGTGGGTATACTGCTCACTAAACCGAGCACACTGTCAATAATGGCCGGTATCGAGATATACATGAACAGGATCACCACGATCATCGTGATGATATAGACGACCAAAACTGCCAGAAGCCTGACGAGTTTTGGTTTTTTCTCACTTCCTTTAATGTACTTAAAGGCTTTCTTCTCAATCCACCGCATGGGGCGGAACAAAAAGTAGGCCAGCACTGCCCCCATAATAATGGGCAGCAGAATTTCAAAGGCTGATCCAACCACATTGCTGATCGCTGAGAGAATAAAGCCGAGATTGTCGAGTATCTTATAAAACAGAATAATGGTAATGACGCCTAAAACCGCATAGGTATAGTATTTCAAATACTGCTTATCAAATTTAATGCGCATTCCCTGCACCTCCTGTCTTAAAAAATAGATTAACAACCTCCATCTTACCATTTTAAGAGAAAAAATTAAACAATTTTCTAAGAAATCTTTGAAAAATTTCAAATTATCATGTATACTTGAACAATGATAAAACAAACAAGGCAGTTAACACTGAATTTATAAAATTCCGGACCAAGATAAAAAGCGATCCCCAGGCATTGCCGCTCCGTTTTTTATCGGCGGCCCTTTTAAGGAGCATCCATGTTATTTTATATATTATTCATCATTGGAGGAATCGTTGTTGACCAGCTAACCAAATATCTGGCCGTTACATTTTTGTCGCCCGTCACCACTGTCCCAGTCATTCCCCATGTTTTTCACCTGACCTACGTGGAGAATACCGGCGCTGCTTTCAGTATCTTTGCCGGGAAGCAGATCTTCCTGATCCTTCTCACCCTGATTTTTATTATCGTGCTGGTCTACTTCTTTGTCATCATGCCAAAGACCAAGCGGTATTTTGACGTCAATCTGGCGCTGTCTATGATCATCAGCGGCGCCGTCGGTAATCTGATCGACCGTATCCGCCTGAACTATGTGATCGACTTTTTCGACGTCCGCCTCATTGGCTTTGCCATTTTTAACATTGCTGATATTTTTGTTGTCGTCGGGTGTATCCTGATGGTGATCGCCATTTTCAGAAACAAGGAGCTGCTCAACAACCCGCCGAGTCTGGCTAAAAAAAAACGACAGCGGGCCGCGCAGACATTAAAAAAACCCAAGACCAGCGCAGAAGCCGATAACACGGCAGCAGAGCACAAGACCGAAGAAGTCCAGGGGCTGAACAAGGACGTGCTCTCAAAGCGAAAGCCGCGAAAACGCCGCCGGAATCTGGAGCCAGAGGTCAAGACAAAAATCGAAAAGCTGCCCGAGCATTACAGCTCCATCGATTTTGAGCCCGGGCCGCCGCCGGAAGAGCCGGAATTCCTCCAGCACAGAAAGAAAAAAGATTCCGAGGATTAATCCACAGATTAAAACACCTCCTGAAACGCCAGATTCTGGTTTTTCGGGAGGTGTTTTTTTAGTGGACTGTCCATTCTATTCCAGCACAGCCACCATATCTTTTTCCGTGATCTGGATATGAGCTCCAGCCGCTTCACTGGCTTCTGCGCAGCGGTGGCCTGCAATATTGTCAATAATCTTCTGATGCTGGCCGATCAGCGGCGTCTTGTCCTCAATGTGATGAACATATTCCACACGGACACGCTGCATCTGCTCTCTGAGAGAGTTGATCATCTGGATCAGGCGTTCGTTTCCTGTTGCGCGGTAAATCGTTTCATGAAACGCAATATCGTAGTTGATAATGCCTTCTTCATCATTTTTAAGGGCAGACTCCTCAAAGCCTCGGTTGCTTTCCTCCAGCTTTTTGATATCCTCCTCTGTCGCGTTCTTAGCTGCCAGCTCAGCGGACAGGGCTTCCAGAGCGCGTCGGATTTCCATCATATCCCGGAGATCGTCGATGGACATGGGCGTAACATAAGCGCCCTTTCTCGGCACCATTTTTACAAGCCCCTCCAGCTCCAGCTTACGGATCGACTCACGCACTGGCGTACGGCTGACGCCCAGCTGTTCTGCCAGCTGTACTTCCATCAGGCGCTGTCCCGGCTTCAGGTCTCCGTTGATAATAGCGTTTCTAATGGTTTCAAACACGATTTCTCTCAGCGGCTTACACGAGCTCACATCAAGGGTTAATTTAATTTTTTCTTTTTCTGCTTCCATGTTCTTTGTATCCTCTATTCTATTTCTGTTAAAAATGTTAATAAATCATTCCGTCTAAAAGCCTCACAGGCCTTTTCTGCCGTGGCATTGTCCAAAAAGTAACCGATCACCGTTGAACCGCTGCCACTCATAATGGACGCGAAAGCGCCAGATTCCAGCATTTTTGCTTTCATCTCACCAATTTCTGGATAATCCTGGAAAACAACCTGCTCAAAGGCATTGCCCACAGTGCTGCCAAGGGCCGCATAATCCTCTGTCTCTACCAGCTGGATGACTCGATCGATGTCCGGATGCACCACATGCTCCGCACTGTCCAAACGGCCAAAAGCCCAGGGTGTCGCAATGTTTATCTCAGGCTTTACCACCAGCACTGGCAGCTTTCTAAGAGGCTTCACCGGCTTAATGATCTCACCGATCCCTTCTACCAAGGCCATTCCCTTATAACAGCAATATGGAATATCCGCGCCGATGGTGCTGCCAAAAGCAAGCATCTCCTCAAGGCTCAGGTTCAGCTCCCAGATCAGGTTCAGTCCCAAAATGGCCGCCGCCGCGTCAGCACTGCCGCCGGCCAGCCCTGCCTCACTTGGAATGTTCTTTTTAATGTCGATATGGACACCCCGGTCGATGCCGAAACGGGCCCGTAGCTTTTCAGCCACCCGATAGACCAGATTGCGCTCATCGGTCGGGATTTTAGGATCACTGCAGGAAATACAGATTCCCTGGCCGCTGTTTTTAAACACAAGTGTATCCGACAAAGCCACCGAATGGTTCACCATGCGCATCTCATGATAGCCGTCAGGACGTTTGCCGGTAACGTCCAAAGAAAGGTTTACCTTTGCGGGCGCCCGCACTACATATTCTTTCATACATCCATCCTTCTCATTTATACTCTGAGCACATTGTATACATTATAACACAAGACAAAGTAAATTCAACTGGTATCTTTAAGTTTGTCTAAAAATTATCAGTAAGTTTAAATGCAATTTCATGTATTTCTTTAAGCAAATAGTGTATAATTAGGGATACTTTAATTAAGGGAGCATCTAAATGAAAAACATAGAGGATTACAAGGCTGTCATCTTCGATTTTGACGGTACCCTTGTAGATTCAATGGGGCTGTGGCACAGCATTGACCACATTTATCTGGAGCGCCATCACAAGGTCTGTCCTGAAACCCTGCCCTATGAGATTGCCGGTAAAAGCTTTACCGAGACCGCAGAATATTTTAAGGAGCGCTTCGAGCTCGAGGACTCCATCGAAGACATCAAAGCCGAATGGGTGGCGATGTCCCACGAAGAATATTTAAACCACGTACACTTTAAGCCCGGAGCCCTGCGGCTGATCCGCGATTTACACAGCCGGCGCCAGCGCATTGCCATCGCGACCTCCAACAACCGGGAGACCACCGAAGCTTTTCTGCAAAAGCACAATGTGCTGAGCTACTTTGACATTCTCTGCTTCACCACCGAGGTCGGAGCGGGAAAACCCAACCCGGCAGTTTTTAACCAGGCGGCACAGCTGCTGTCCCTGACGGCAAATAACTGTCTTGTCTTCGAGGATACGCTGGAGGGGATTCAGGCCGCCAAGGCCGCTGGCATGGATGTGATCGCCGTGGCGGATTTATGGCAGGGCGACCATCTGGTCAAAATCAAGAATCTGGCCGATGGCTTCATTCAGGATTTTACAGATTTAGAATAGAAAGGAAGGCTCCGATGTCCATCAACTTTCAAAATGACTGGGAGGATACCCTCCAAAAAGAATTTCAACAGGAATACTACCAGAAGCTGCGGCGCTTCTTGCTTCACGAGTATAAAACACAGACCGTGTACCCGGA
Organism: Eubacterium sp. AM05-23; assembly: GCF_003477535.1. NCBI lineage: Bacteria > Bacillati > Bacillota > Clostridia > Eubacteriales > Eubacteriaceae > Eubacterium > Eubacterium sp. AM05-23. Next base: position 352,029 of record NZ_QUDF01000001.1, on the reverse strand, counting down.
TATGTATGACATTTTTAACGCATTTCACTTCACGGCCTACTCAGATACCAAGGTCTGCATCATCGGCCAGGACCCTTACCATGGCAGAGGACAGGCCCATGGCCTTTCCTTTTCTGTAAAGCCAGAGGTGGCTGTACCGCCGTCGCTTCAGAATATTTACAAAGAACTGTACGACGATCTGGGCTGCTCGATCCCCAGCCACGGCTATCTGAAAAAATGGACCGACGAAGGCGTTTTGCTGCTCAACGCAGTGCTCACCGTGCGGGCAGGCCAGCCAGCCTCCCACAGAGGCATGGGCTGGGAGCAGTTCACAGACCATGTCATCGAAATGCTGAACAAACGCGAGGACCCCATCGTCTTTATTCTGTGGGGCGCTTTTGCGCAGTCCAAAATCCCAATGATCACCAATCCGGCCCATCATATTATAAAATCGCCCCATCCCAGCCCTTTCTCGGCCGCCCGCGGTTTCTTTGGCAGCCGGCCGTTTTCAAAAACCAACGCCTTTCTCGAAAGCATTGGCAAAAAACCGGTTGACTGGCAGATCGATCCCCTTTAGAAACGAGGTTCATCTTGGATTTAACAATTTTACTCTGGATTCAGGCACATATGCGCTGCGATGTGCTTGATTTTATTTTCAGCCTTATCACAAAGCTCGGCAATGCCGGCGTTGTCTGGATACTGCTTACCCTTTTGCTGCTCATCCGCAGAGATACCCGCTATACAGGTCTGGTCATGGCCATCGCGTTCATCCTGTCGGCGGCAGTGGTTAATCTTGGTATAAAACCCCTCATCAGTCGGCCTCGTCCCTTTCAGGTCCACCCCATCGAGCTTGCCATCGCCGCGCCTTACGGAACCTCCTTTCCATCCGGCCACAGCGCCACTTCCTTTTCGGCTGCCTGGGCCTACTTTATCACAAGAAAAAACCGGCTTCGCTGGGGACTTTTAGCGCTGGCTGCTGCCATTGCTTTCTCACGCCTGTACCTCTTTGTCCATTTTCCAACAGATGTGCTGGCTGGTATCATCATTGGCATTATCCTGAGCTATCCCGCAAAGCTCATAGCTGACAGGCTCGTAAAAAATGGTAGGTGGGGAATCCATGCTAATCCGTAAAAAAATATCTCCGTTGATTATCGTTATCCTGATCCTGATCACAGGCGCCTTTCTGCTCTATCACTGGGGCATCCTGCAGTTTAACCATCCTGACGCCGAGACCTACCCCGTGCAGGGCGTTGATGTCTCCACCTATCAGGGCGCCATCGACTGGCCAGTTCTGGCCGACAATGGCCTGACCTTTGCCTTTATCAAGGCTACCGAAGGCAGCAGCTTTCAGGATGAGAACTTCAAATACAACTGGGAAAACGCCGGAAAAACCCATCTTAAGGTCGGCGCTTATCACTTTTTCAGCTATGAAACCAGCGGCGCCACCCAGGCAGAAAATTATATCAAAACCGTTCCTGTCAAGGACGATGCGCTGCCGCCTGTGGTGGACATTGAATTTTACGGCAGCTACACTCGTTATACCGCGCCGGATAAAGAAACCACCCGCAGGGAGCTGACAGAGCTTTTAAACCGCCTGGAAAGCCATTATGGCAAGCGGCCCATCATCTACACCTCTACCAAGCCCTACGCCACCTACATCGCCGATTATTACAATGATTATCCCATCTGGATCCGGAATTTCTACGCCTGTCCCATCCTTTCGGACCACCGGCAATGGACCTTCTGGCAATACTCAGATAAAGGCTCTCTCTCCGGATATACAGGTTATGCGCCCAACATCGACCTCAATGTTTACCGCGGCAGCTATGATGAGTTCATGGCTCAGTTCGGATACTAAAAAAGCTGTTACCCTATCGGCAACAGCTTTTTTTAATTGGTGATAACCTGTTTCAGGTATTTGATAACCAGATCCGCAAAGCGGTTAATATCTTTTATATAGGCAAAATCCTTGCCGTAAATCAGCTTCTCAGCCGGCAGGTCTCTTTCCTTGCCAGTGAAGACGCCAAGCACCATAATCCCCTGCTGGCGTGCCCTGCGCACCTCGACGGCCGTATCCCTCACAGCGGTGGCACCGCGGTAGGCCTCCTCGAGCGTCTGGCTCTGCCCTTTCCCCACTTTGATATCATTGGGCCGCCCGTCGCTTAAGACAATAAGAATTTTATTATCCTCTGGACGGCTTTTCAATTCCTCAACCACTGCCTTGATGGCTAAACCATCCCGGTTATTGCCTGTGCAGTAATACTCAAAAATATTTTCATTGGCCCTCAGATTTGACTCATAATCACGGTAGCGTTTCAGGATCGTGTAATCCAGAAAGCTGTTAAACCCCATAACGCGGTTAGGGATGCCGTTCAGGGTCAGTGCCTGGGCCAGCACATAGGCCTGGCTGGCCACCAGCGCCTGGTTGCGCCGCTGTGATCCACTGGAGTCAATGAGAATATCCACCACGTAGCTTCCCTTGTCATTATCCAGCGTGCGCACAAACACCTTCGTGTTACTGCTGCGCCCGACCCGCCACAGCTTGTTGGGCACAAGCATCCCCTGGTCTGACGGTATCTCATCCTTAAATTCTTCCTGAACCAGCGTCCGGGCAATACTGTCCCGCAGCTTATGGATATTGCGCTTGTGGATGCGCTTGTTCACACCATAGGCCAGCGTATTTTTTACCTTATGCCGCCCAACCAGGTTTTTCTGGAATCCGTTGTCACAATTACTGCGGATCACCCCATCCGTCAGATGAATCCTGCAGTTTTCATGCACATCGCGGCATACCCTGTTCTGCAGCCTCCGGACCTCTGGCGTTGAGAGATAGGTCTTACCAAAATGATAGGAGACCTTTTCATAGATTTTATCCAGGTCCTCTGCCTTGATACGGAGAACCCGATTATCTTTAACATCACTGTTAAACCCACTGCCCTCGCCATTATCACCCAGAAGAGATTCGGCGATTTCATCCAGGCTTTCATCCAGCTGCATTTCTTCTTCAAGCGCGTCATCATAGAATTCTTCCATCATAAAATCGTTGAAGTCACTCGGCTCCACATCGCTGCGGCGTTCCTCCCCGATAACCTCCCCATCCTCTGAGTAGACATAAATGGGAAAATACCGGATATAGACAGCTTCGACGCCCTTCAGCATATCAATGGTGTCCTCGCAGCCGCTGAGGGATTTGATTTCCTTGATCAGACCGTTTGTCGCCACATCCATCCTGGGCATTTTACCAACCTTTTCCAAAACCAAAGCGTGTCTTGCCTTTTCAAGGAGGTTATCGGTATGCATCTTGAAATAATCGGTCAGAATGTCATCATAGGCTTTTTTCCGAATATCATAGATTCCCGGCCGTTCTTCCATAAGCTTTTCCTCTACCAGCACATCTGTAGCCATCTGGATCAGCCCCAGGAGTATATCCTTGTCCAGCCCTGCCTTTACCCGGCTGATGATAAAACGCTTCACTGCGTCCCAATTGATGTATTTACGCCGTCCCCCTGCTGTGATCCCCTGGTATAGGGCTACATCTTTGGAGATAAAGCTTTTTTCACCAGCGTCCATATTCTCATCGTAATTGCCGGAAATCGTCCACATCAGATTTGTCACGCGGTTATCGAAATCCAGGTCGTCATAAACCCATTTTGCCGGTTCTGCCATTTTCATCCCTCCTTTCTTCTGTGATGCTGCTTGTCTGAGCTTTAAAAAATATCCTCAGCCTTCCAGTCCTCCCGGATACGCGTCCGGATAACATCGTAGACAATTTCTTTTTCATACTGGTCAAAGGTTTTCCCGATAACGCCCATATTGATGGCAAGCATTGGACGCAAGCCCCTGCGTATGGTGCGGAGACTGCCCATGATTCCGCGAAGATCCACCGATTTGGTTGAGATTTCAGAGTTCATGGCCTTTTCCTGTAAATCCAGGAAAATACCGGCAAACTGCTTCAGCATATCCTGCTTGGCGTCTGGAAATTCATCGGCTAAGATAACCATCAGGGTTTCTTCATCAATCTGAGGAATATCAATGGTCATAAAACGGGAAACCAGAGCTTCATTCAGCTCTTTAGTCCCGGCGTATTCATAGTTCATGGTTCCGATAAAGCGGGTGGCAGGATTCAGGCTGATCTTTTCATAGCCTGGCACATCAATGACCTTACGGTAGTCGAGCGCGGAGTGCAGAACGACCAGCGCGTCATTTTTAGCCATATTGATTTCATCAAAGACGCCGAACCCGCCGTTCACCGCACATTCATAAACCGACCCGCGGCGCAGGCGGACCTCATTGTCAATAAACGTATCTGTTCCGATCAGGCTGGTGCTGTCCGTATTGACATGGAAAGATGTATTCCACTGGGGTCTGCCGAAAAGCTCGCACAGGTTATCGGCCAGGACATTTTTCCCGGTCGCCTTTGGGCCGGAAAGCAGGATATTTTCACCCTCAAGAATCGCGGTGATGCACATTGCCCAGATGTCTCTGCCATAAAAGATGGTCTCTGATTCAGGCACACGGTCTGCCAGATCTGCCTCAACCGGGTACTCTTGTCTAAAACGCTTTACATCGTCAATCAATTTTTCACTGATGCCCTGTTCTAAAAGTTTGTTATAAAGTTCCAATTCAATCTCCTTTTGTCTTTTCTCATCATTTATTTTTCTCTACCGCGTGATAATACGCTTGAGATAGGTTGTAACAATATCCGCAAAATGCTTAACATCCCGGGTATAGATAAAGTCCTTTCCGTAGATCAGTTTTTCGGCCTTAAGCTCCTGTTCATTCCCGGTGAAAACACCCAGGACTGATATTCCACGCTGTCTGGCAATGCGTACCTCCTTGGCCGTGTCGCCTACAGCAAGACCTCCGGTATAGGCTTTTTCCCCCCTGAATGGATTTTTATTTCCCTTGCGCTCCAGGTGCATGTCATTGGGCTTACCGTCACTCAGTATAATGAGAATCTTATTCTCCTCATCCCTTGTATAAAGTCCATCACAAATCCCTTTGATGGCCAGGCCATCCCGGTTGCTTCCCTCACAATAATATTCAAAAATATTCTCAGTCTCCCTCAGGGGATCATCATAATTTCTAAAACGCTTGAGGACCGTAAAATCCAGAAAGCAGTTAAAACCACTGACCCGGCAGGGTATTCCCGCCTCGATCAAAGCCCGGGCAATGATGTATGCCTGAATCGCAACTAAGGCCTCCCGTCCCTTTTGGGAGGTACTGCCGTCCAGCAAAAGGTCGACCACGTAGCCGCCCTTATCATTGCTTTCAAAACGCCTGAATATCCTGGAACAGGGTGTTCTGCCCACACGCCATACCTTGGCCGCATCGATATCTCCTGAATCGCTGGCAACCGGATAGCGGGCTCTCTCCGCGACCAGTGTGCGGATCAAAGCATCGCGAAGGCGTTTGATCGTTCTGGCGTACACCCTCAGGTTTGCCTGGTAAGCATCCTGGTTTCTTTTCAGATCCTTTTCGGCATATTTTCTCTGAAACTCACCATCACACTCACTCCGCAGGACTCCCTCCGTATAGTGGAGCCTGCAGTCTCGGTGAACACCCTTGCAGAGCCGGCTCTGAAGCTGCTTGACCTGGTAGGACTCCAAGTATGAGCTGCCGCAGTAATGCGCCACCTGCTTATGCATATTATCAATCTGTTCCTGATCAAGATAAACCACATCTGCTTCTGCGATATTTCCAGACATTTCCTTTTGGTCACTGTTTACCTGGAGCGATTCGCGGCTCATCATCGCTGAAATAACACTATCGACAAAATCCTCTGTGTTAATATCCTTTTCTTTATCCTGGTGCAGAACCACATTCCAATCGAGAGGCCTTGTATCCCTTAATCCCTGCCACTCAATATAGACGGCGTCTACTCCTTCAAGGAGCTCTGCTGTTGTCTCTGAGCTTCTCAGTCTCAGTAAACGCTCTGCCAGCTGCTGGGCTTCTTCTCTAACCGAAGGAGCAGCACCCGCCAGTGTCTCAAAGATGGCAAATTCCACCTGATCGAGTATCTTATTGGAATCTGGCGCTTCCATCAATGCAATCATCTCTGAACAGGCTTCGTTCTGAATATCCGAAATTCCTGGTCTTTCTCCAACCAGACGGTCTATGACCATCGGGTTAGCCGCATGAAGAATCAGCAGCTGGAGCCGGTCACGTTTAAATCCCTGGCGTCTCCGCCAGCCAACATAGGTGTCAACCAGCTGCCAATCTATAAAGCGACGGCGGCCACCTGCTGTAATGCCATAATAAAGCGCAATATTTTTAGAAAGATTGGTTTTTTCCGCTGTGCTCATCTGCTCCTTATAATCCCCGCAGATGGTCCACATCAGGTTCGTTACACGGTTATCAAACTCAAAGTCATCATATTCCCAATGTAAATTTTCCCCCATTATTTTTTCCTCGATGTTCTTTTATAATATCCCCAGTTTATCACTTATTCTTTAAATTCGCTACCCTATGAACGGGTAAAATAATGCTATTCTATTTTAACACACTAGCCAAACAAATGCTGTTGCAAAAAACACAAAACCGACATTTAACAATGCCGGTTCTCGTTTTTAATCTGTTCATTATGATATTTTTTCAGCATGACCGTTCCCGCAAGAGAACCGCTCCCCGCCAGAAACAGAATGGTGCTTGTCCCCACTCTTTCCGCAATTCCAGTATTTGGATTTTCTGTACTGGTTTGGACTGCTTCCTGCACTGGACTGTTATCTTCTTTTGCCATGACCAATACCTGAGGACTAAAAGCCAGGCAAAATAAAAGTATTGCTATAATGATTGAATGATTTATTTTTTTCATGATAAGACTCCTCATATTCTATAAGTATTTAGTTAATACCCTATTGGCAAAATTTGACACATTGCCTTAAAAAAGTCTTATTCTTCTTTGTCTGATTCCTTGCTCAATAAAAAAAATAATGCTGATGATCCGAGAATGGCAACCAGAAAAATCAAAGCCATGCCTACGTCACGAATTTTTATGTACAGGCTATTTTCTGAAATACTGGCGTATGCTTCGTAAGCCCTCACTCCGCTGTAAAGCAAGGATGTCTCTTTCTCTGTCTCCTCATCCGTTTTAACTGGCGTGTCATCACCTTTGCCCATTTCTTCTCTTTGCTCAACCTCCTGTTCAAGCTGGAGAGATCCCTTCTCCTTAACATAAGTAAAAAAGAAGCTGCTGATAACAAACATTACAATACCCAGAAAAGCCAAAAGGCCTTTAGTAAACTTATCCATCTTTTTTACTCCTTCTCTATTATGGCGTATCTCCTATTATAAAAGACCTTTTCCTCTTTTAAACATGGTTTTAACAAATTTCACGAAAAAAGTGTGACACTTCTGTGCAGAAATAAAAAAGGCCCATACCTCTATTGGTATGGGCCGCATAATATTTACAGCAGATAGTCGGGAAGCTCATGAAGCTTCTTCATTTTTTCTTTCAACTCTTTTTTTATTTTTTCTTCAAGCTCTATTTTATTCTGTGCTTCCTGAGCTTCTTTTTCTTTTCGTTCTTTTTCGATACGGATCGCTTCTTGGCGTTCAAATTCTTTCTTTTTGGCCTCTTCCGCTTTTCGTTTTTCTTCCGCTTCAGCCTTCTTCTTAGCCTCTGCCTCGGCAGCTGCTTTCTTTTTGGCTTCTTCCTCGGCTTTTGCGTTGGCGGCCGCTTCTTTCTCAGCCTTCTTTTTAGCTTCCGCTTCAGCCTTTTCTTTCGCTTTGGTGGCTTCCTCGGCTTTTTTCTTAGCCTCTTCCGCTTCTTTAGCCTTAGCCTGGGCTTCTTCAGCCGCTTTTGCTTTCGCAGCTGCTTCTTCCTCGGCTTTTTTCTTGGCCTCTGCGTCGGCTTTCGCTTTGGCCTCAGCTTCCTGTTTTTTCTTCAGCTCTGCCTGAGCCTTTTTCTTGGCGGCTTCTGCTTCTTTTGCCTTTTGTTCCGCCAGTTTTTCTGCCTTCTCTTTTTCAGCGGCTTCTTTTGCCGCCTGCTCATCAGCCTCTTCTTTGGCTTTTTTTTCTGCTTCCTCAGCCTCTTTTTTTGCTTTTTCAGCGGCTTCAGCCTCAGCTTTCTGGCGTGCCGCTTCAGCTTTCTTTTCTTTTTCCTCAGCTGCTTTTTCGGCTAACTCTTTTTCCTTTTTAATGGCTTCGGCTTTCAGCTTTTCTGCTTCAAGCTTGGCAGCTGAGGCATGATCCTCTTCTTTCGGTTCTCCCATAATCTTTTTCTTTAAATCGTCGATGATTCCCACTTCGTTATCCCCCGTATTAGTAGAATTTTCATCTGTCAAAACCTTAGAAGCCAGTTCGTTTTTTTCTTTAATGGTACTATTATGTGTTTTTAATTCTGATTTTAATTTGCTTTTCCTAGCCATTTAAAAGCCCCCTTTGGATTCTATTTCTTTAAATAAATTCAGATAATCTTCAGCGCCATTTGACCTTGGTTTATACTCAAAAATAGACTGCTTGAATATCGGTGACTCTACCAGGGCAATATTCTTTCGAATATAGGTATTCATAAACTTATCGCCAAAGCTTGCCTTTAGATTATCATATTGAAGATTGTTAATATTATTGCGTACATCATGAAGTGTTGCAAAAAGAAGAGTAATATCTTTATCGATTCCTAATGACTTGCTGATATATTCCAAGGTTTCTTCCAAAAGATGTACCCCGTCCACAGCATAATACTCGGTTTGTACTGGAATGAAAATATCGTCAGTGACAACAAGTGCATTAGTTGTCACAATACTGAATGACGGCGAGCAGTCAATGATACAGTATTCATAATCGTCTGCCACGGCCTCCAGCTTGCGTTTTAAAATAAACTCACGCCCATACATGCTTGCAAGCCGCGGCTCAATCGTTGCCATCAGAAGACTGGAAGGAATGATATCAATGTTATCGCTTACTTGATAAATAACATCCCTGGCTTCTTTTTCGTCAGTAAACAAATGGTAGATACATGGACGGTCCAGATCGTACTCCATAAGAGAGTTGGTCAGATTGCTCTGCATATCACAGTCGATATAAAGCAGCTTTCCTTTTATCTTTTCTCCCAGCAGATATCCGAGATTGATGACGGATGTGGTCTTTCCACAGCCGCCTTTTAAGTTAAATAAACTGATGGTTTTCACGTCGTTCCCTCTTATCTTTTTATTTTTTATAAAAGATCATAGTGCTATAATCGCTTATAAAAAATAAAAGGTCTATATATGAAAAGATGTTTAGATGGAATAGCTTCCATCTAAACATTTCATGCGTTTTAGAAAATGACTTTCTTAATATCTTTATGCGGTGACGCGATTACTGAGTAACTTGTGATAACACCTAAATCGCGCATATCTGCTTCTGCGGCTTTAATCGCCTGTTTAACAGAAGCAACTTCACCAGTCAATAATACAAAACCTTTACCACCCAAGCCTCTGGCTATTCTGATTTCAATCAGCTCGACATTTGCAGCCTTAACAGCCACATCGCCAACGATAATTGAAGAGATTGCATTAATTGTTTCAACGATACCAAGAGCTTTGACATCTTCGATTTCTCCCGCACCTAACATAGCCGGTAATACATCCGGATGAATGTTCGGAATAACGTGGGATTCGAGTACATAGATTCCACCGATGTGCTCACCGTTTCTAATTGATGCCTGAACGGCCCCTACGTCACCGGAAATTATGGTAACATATTTCCCGGGACATAAAGGAGAGGCCATCATTAAATCAACATTTCCGGCTTTCAGCATATCATCAGTGGCTTCGATGCCGATAGGAATACTCTTAAATTCTATAAAACCTACTGCTTTTTTCAAAATACCACTTCTTTCTATACTGTGAATTCAATGCTTATTTGCTACAAATTACGTATAATTACTAGATTAAAAAATTAAAGAACTGATGGTAATAACATCATTAACAGGCTAAAGTTAACTAACTGCCATACCCAGATAGTAGCTGCTGGAGGGTCAATATGAGAATCAGCATAACTATTGAAAGTTAATGCCATCATTTCGCCCCATACAGAGGTAATAATACCCATGACTGCGCCACCTAAGATTGCTAAGAACGGATTTAATGTAGCAGCGAAAACGATCATAGCTGTTGTGCCTGCTGGCAGGATTACGTGGTGGTATCCTTCTAAAGGAAGACCCATACATAAGAACGCCAGGGATACAGCAGCAATACCGAAACCGATGGAACCGATGTTATTGAATAAGTATAAAGCTTCATCAGAACCAGCTACACCTAACTGACCTAAAGTAGCAGCTAAACCACCGATAGCAACACCAATACCTAAGCCTACCATTACTAAGAAGCTTAAGCGTTTGCCTTCTGGGAAGTATTTTCTCTTTTCAGTACCTGTGTATTTACCGGTAAGACCAGATTTTGTGAAGATCAAACGTACTAAGATGTCAGAAATAAATACTGTTAAAGCAACAGTATCGGTCCAACCTGCATAGCTGAATACCATTCCGCCAAGAACAGCACCTAATAAATACTGAATTAAGAAACCAATAATACCAAATACACCACCGACTAACAGAACACCAGCATCTCCAGTTTTGAATAATGGAGTAACGATATCCTGGCCGTCATCTAACAGGTTTTTGCTCTTAGCGTAAGCAGCACCGGCTACAGCACCACCGAATGCTACGTGAGGTCCAAAGAAAGAACCAAAGCTTAATGCACTAATCATAGGAGCACCAGCTTCTCCGCCAAAAATAGCAGCAATTACAGTTAAACCTGTAAATACAAATGAAGGAACACCACCGATAGCAGCAGCTAATAAACCACCGCCAAACGCGGTAATTAACATTGTAAAGTCCATAATTATCCCCCTTATTAAATTATTTAGGACCGGATGGTAATTTTACCATCTTCAACGGCAGTTACTTTACCGTCGATACTTGCGAAAATACGGGCGCCAAGGCTTCCTTCTGGAATTTCTCCGATCAGGGTACCCTTCTCAACAACATCCCCTACACTCACAACCGGCTGGGCAGGTGCACCAATGTGCTGTGCCAGCTGAATGGTTACTTCAGTGAACTGTTTGTCGCAATCGACCATCGGAGCTGGCTGATCATACTCATCCAGACCCAGACGTGAAATTAAACGATGTACGTTAAACTGTTTTGCTGATCTGAAAGGATCAGCTTTTTCGGGTTTGTCGTGATGTGGGTTTTTAATGCCTTTGCTACCTAATTCCCGCTTGAGTGTGATATTGAATTTCCAAGGCTGGAGATCCATAACACACGCATATTGACATAAGCCACATTCACAGCATAAGAAAGCATTTGTAGCTTGAGTGGTCGTATCACAAGTTGAGCCATAGGCCGCGATTCGCATAAGCTTGTGCGGTTCAAGGTTATGCCCCAGACTGTGTCTCGGACAAACTTCTGTACATAAACTACACTGCATACACGCCATTCCAGCTAATTTTATCGTATCCTGGATGCTTCTTGTCTTTGATTCGATCAACGGATGATCGCTCGGTAAAACAATAAAGCCCTTTGTGGTCTTTGTGACATAGGAGTCGATGTCGACAATTTTCCCCATCATTGGACCACCATTGATAATGACAAAATCGGAAATGGTTGTTCCGCCAGCCAGCTCAAGTGCTTCACGAACAGTAATTCCCAGCGGAACCTTTGTCGTGATTTTATTGCGGACTGCCCCCGTAACAGTAATATATTTATCCACTACGGGCTTGTCCTCGTTCATTATATCATAAATATTGAGAAGTGTCTCTACATTTATGACTAAAGTTCCAACATTTAATGGAATTCCACCCTCTGGAACAATTCTCCCTGTTGTTTCATATACCAGTGTTTGTTCATCACCGGCAGGATAGAAATTATTCATAATGTGAAGGTCGATTTTAGGAAAATTTGGTAAGTCCTGTCTTAAAGCGCCAATTGCCGGAATATATTTCTTTTTAAGTCCGACAATGCCTGCCTTTGCCTTGGTATGATCCATAACAGCCTGAAGAGCCACCAGCATGTGGTGGGCTCTCTCAGCCATTAACTGTTGGTCAACTCTTAACAAAGGCTCACATTCAGCACCGTTGACAATAACTGTATCAACTTCAGCGTCGATTTTCACATGGGTTGGGAAGCCAGCCCCGCCGGCACCAATAATACCAGCGCTTTTGACTATTTCAACTAAATTTGTGCTCATGAGCAACACCCCTGTTATTGTTATTTAATATCGAATCCCCCAACGAGCACACATCTTCTTCTTCTTGCGAAGGATTTAGCAGATGTTAAGCCTTCACCGGTCGGGCCTGCAATCGTGAATGTCGGATAACCTTCACCACCGAAACCAATACCAGCGTAGGAAGGACCATTTTTAACGAAAATGGTCGTCTGGATTCTCTTAGCCATTTCGGTTAATTTATCTACATTTTTGGAATGCATGATAGCGGTGTGTCTGTTTCCATGTTCAAGTTCAACAGCAACATCGATACCTTCATCAACGTTAGCAACACGAACGATTGGAAGAATTGGCATCATCAGTTCTTCTACAGCTAACAGATGATCTTTAGAAGTTTCACAGATTAATACGCGTGTATCTTCAGGAACATCAAGGCCAGCTGCCGCTGCGATGTATTTAGCAGATTTACCAACAAAATCACGGCTCAGACGTCCTTCAGGACAAACCAGATCTGCTAAAGCGTCAATGGCTTTTTTGTCGGTGATTTCATACGCGCCGTTTTTCTTCATGTTGAAAATCAGATAGTCTGCTACCTGATCAACAACAACAACTTCTTTTTCTGCAATACATGGCAGGTTATTGTCGAAAGAACAGCCGTCGATAATATCTTTTGCTGCTTTTTCGATATCTGCAGTTTCGTCAACCAATGCCGGTGGATTACCAGCGCCGGCGCCAATGGCTTTTTTACCACTGGAAAGAACCGCTTTAACAACACCAGGACCGCCTGTTGCAACTAACATTCTGACTTTAGGATGAACCATCATTTCGTTAGCAGCTTCAATGGTCGGATTAGCACAGGTTACGATTAAGTTTCTCGGGCCACCGACGGAAACAATTGCTTCATTTAATAATTTAATGCATAAGAAGCTTGTTTTCAAAGCCTTTGGATGGGGTGAGAAAACAACCGCGTTACCAGCAGCTAACATACCAATACTGTTATTAACAATGGTTTCGTTTGGGTTTGTAGTCGGTGTAATCGCACCGATTACGCCGAAAGGTGATAACTCGAGTAAAGTACAGCCGTCGTCACCAGCCCATGCTTCTGTCAATAAATCTTCAACGCCTGGTGTACCAGTTGTTGCAAGACGGTGTTTAGCTAACTTGTGTTCATAGTTACCCATACCAGATTCTTCAACAACCATCGCGCAGATTGTTTCAACATTTTCTTTTTTGAGCATGATTTCACGCATTGCAGCAATCATCTGACGACGCAGTGCCAATGGTTTTTTCATGTACTCTTTCTGGGCAGCTGCAGCAGCTTCAATTGCAGCGTCCATGGTCTGGAAAACGCCGTCTTTGCCGTCTACTACCGGAGCACCGGTTTCTTCAGCATAGTCGATCTGATCCATTACCTTTTTTACAATATATTCAATACCTGTTGTATCAATATTCATACAGATTTCCTCCTGGATTCCTCTATTAAATCTTCTCTCTTATAAAATAGCTAATGCGCTTTGTGCAATGGCCATATCCTGGTCTGCTGTACCGCCGCTAACGCCGATACCGCCGACAACTTTTCCCTCAACAACGAGTGGATAACCACCACCGAAGGTCACAATACGGCCTTCATTAGTAAATTGAATTCCAAAGAGTGCTCCATCTTCTTTTGCCAGATCAGTAACCTTATCGGTAGACATTTTCAACGCATTGGCTGTATAAGCCTTGTTAACTGAAATATCCATACTGGCAAGCAAGGAATCTTCCATTCTTTCAAAATACGTTAAATTACCACCTGCATCAACAACGGAAAAAACAATAGGCACACCCATTTCTTCTGCTTTAACCCTTGCTGCTGCTCCCATTCTCTTAGCAGTTGTCAGAAGTGAAAAGTCTTTTTTTTTCTCTTCTTCAGGAGCTTCTTCTGAAGGCGCTTCAGCCATTTTTATTTTTTCAACGACTCGTCTGACGACTTCTTTCACCATTTCGTTGTATTCTTCAGTTCTTGCGAGAACGAAAAGCAGATCGGAAAGACGGTTGGCAAATTTCACCAGTTCCGGTCTTACATCCGGATCCTTGTGGGTATATTCCACAATTCTTCTTTCGCCGCGCCGTACAACTGTACGAGCCAGATGCAAGGCTGAGGATACAGGGTTTTTCCCTGGTACAATAAACGATTTTTGCGGGCCGATAACGGAAAGGTAATAGTCGAGTTTTTCTTCCATAAAGTCAATGTCCGCCTGGGAAATCCCATCCTTTAACATTGCTTTGCCCTTTTCATCACTGGCGAGTTCCGCACCTAAAACGAAAATTCTTTCTTGTAAATGGTGGAGGATTTCGCGGATGTCATTGTCTTCAGATAAAGAATAGGCCAGGCCAATGGCTGAATTAGCTTCATCCATTGTACCGTAAGCTTCTACCCGAATATCATCTTTAGGCGTACGATTACCGCCGAACAAACCGGTTTCACCTTTGTCACCGCCTCTTGTATAGACATTTGGCATATTTTTACCTCACTAAACAATTTGAATTTCGTCAACAATTCCAACGATAGTCATATCAAGCGGTGCCAGCTTGTCACCGTAAACATAACGGGCCGTACTACCGGTCGTTACAATGACGGTTTCGCCAATACCCGCGCCGACAGAATCGACCGCAATGGCAGTGGACTGGCTGGAGTATTTTTCAAACTCCCCGTTTTCATTGATTTTTTTGATAATTAAAAGCTTGCAGCCCACAAGGTTTGAATCCTTCTGGGTTGAAACCACATTACCAACTACTTTTGCTAAATGCATTCAATCACCTACTATATCTTTTCTACATGAAGACCAAGGGTAGCGATTGCTTCCTTAGCATATTCTGTAATGATAGCGTCCGCAGGCACTTTGATCACTTTGCTGTTGCGGTGTAACAAGACATCGCCGCGGCTGATGATACGTTTTACAATCATTCCATCATCCGGTTCAAAGGGATCGGATTCCTTGACTGTCTGTTCAGGCGCTGCACAGGCACTGCTCTGAAGCGCGTCCTTGCAGCTGTCTTTTCCAACACAGCCGTCATACAGCTCATCTGAGCTGACCAGCTTGATTCCAAAGCTTTTTAAAGCCTTGAGGTTATTTCTCAGTAACTCACGGTAGCCTTGTGGGGATTTTCCCATACCCAGCTGTGCTCTGACACTGTCATCCGGACAGGCGCCATTGATCGCGCAGACAACTGGTGTTCCGGCCATAATTCCGTGGTTGATGAGGGTGAGCATTTCATTATCACAAATACCATGAGCAATTTTTGCCGCGGTATTAACAGTTGTCGCTGCAATAATGATTTGATCAACTTCACCGTAAAGTTCTTTCTGGGCTACCTTGGAACCACTGTTATAAATGGTGTCTAAGCCTAAGGTTTCCTGTATATAGCTCGGAGTGAATACGTGCATCGCCTCATCCGAAAGGAAAACCTTTAATTGCCAACCATCATTTTTTAACTTGACCAGTGAATCCATTGCCTGTTTAAACCCGATTGCCGCGCCGGAAAAAACAACCAGCGCCGTTTTAGGTTTATTTTTTATTCTTTTGATGACTTCTTCGACAACCTTCTGGATAAAAGCGTCCATGAAGGCTTCACTGTTAATCAAATCTTTTAAGTCCAAATTATATCACCACATTCCTTACCTTTGACAATTAAAGGCTATCCCTAAAGGAGTTACCAACAAAGGTTCTACGGGTTTTACTGTTTTGATGCCGATTTCTTTTTCAAAAACCTGTTCAAATTTATCAAAAACACAGGCCCCGCCGACCACATAAATGGTGTCGACATCATAGCCCTGGATAAAACGATGGACAATTGACGCCATCTTTTCCACAACTGGTTTAATGACTGGAAATATCTTTCGCTGGTCTTCATGCTTTTTCATTTCTTCCGCTTCTTCAAAGCTGATATGATAAGCGCCTGCGATGACAAGACTCATATGAGTCCCGCCTGTTGCTTCATCGGCTGTAAAAATGACCTCGCCATTTTTCAGAATACTGATACCCGTCGTACCACCCCCAACGTCTACAACAGCGCCGTTCTGGATCCCCAAAACGGTTGCGGCAGCCGTCGGTTCGTCGACTACGTTGGTAACGGTAAAATCAGCTGAATCCACAACATTGGAAATAATTTTAGTGTTTCCATCCATAATTCCAGGTGGGATAGCGGTTGCGGCATTGGCATACGTTAGATCAACGCCAATAATTTTTTCGACTTCGGCTTTCAATGTTCTGACGATGTTCACCGCCCCGAGGTAATCCACGACAATCCCGTCTCTTACAACGTGAGCGCCCTGGGTAGCACCTGCTACCGGACGGTTATTTTCGTCAACAACAGCTACAACGATGTTGGCTGTACCGAGGTCGACGCCAACCTTCAGGTTTCCCTGATATGGGTTTGCTCTTTTGGCTCTGATCAGTTCGTTAAACTCTAGTATTGTGTCATTACCGCTCTTCCAGTCCATTATTTCTCCTGCTTTTTAACAATTTTTAAAATATCATTATTTTTCAGTCCGGCGGCGTTGGCTTCATCGGTATCAATATGCATTTCATAAGCATATTTGGGTGACACGCGTACCAACACATCGCGGAACAGCGTAGGACGCAGCCCGCTGCTTTCTACACCTACACAATCGCCATCCTTCAGTCCCAGCTGTTCTGCAATGTCCGGAGTCATGTGAATGTGACGCAGTGCCGCGATGGCACCATGATCCAGTTCAACACGGCCGCACGGTCCTTCCAGAATAAGTCCCGGTGTCCCTTCCAGCTTCCCGGATTCACGAATCGGCACATTCACACCTAAGGTTCGTGCATCGGTCATTGAAAGTTCAATCTGGGTTTCATTTCTTGCTGGTCCTAAAACTCTAACTTTAGGAAATTCACCTTTGGGTCCAATGATTTTTACACATTCTTCACATGCAAACTGACCAGGCTGTTTAACATCTTTCATATTTGTAAGCTGATGTCCTTTGCCGAATAAAATTTCGACATGTTCCTGTGTCAAGTGAAGATGTTTATTGGAAACGCCCAAGGGCACGCGATTGGGAGCATCTTTTTCTGCCATTAATTTCTTGACAGTGTTGATGACAATCTCTTCAATCACTTTTCTTTCAATATCATTCATTCGCTTACACCTTTTCTTTAAGATCTATGGATCTGCTGTTCGCAAGGATTATTCTTCTTCTGTCGGTTGTTCTTCGACTGCTTCATCTTGTTCTTCAGAAATAGGCGCCAGTGTTTTTTCCACGGCGGTTGTCGGTTTTTTCTGGTCATACTTGTTAAAAACCCAGTAAGAATCCAGTTCCATCCGATCGCGATCCTGTTCCGGATCAAAGCCCATTGTCTGGTTGTTATAGATCATCGGACCCAGCCCATCGGCCGGCCGTGCAATCACTTTGGTACTAAAGACGCCGCGTCCTTTGGCACAGGCAGCAGTTGCCGCTTCGACAGCAGCCTTAACCGCGCCCACATCGCCAACGACTTTAATGGTATGCATTCCGTCGCCTTTAGCGGATTCCAGTCCAAGCAACTCGACATTTGCTGATTTCACAGCAGCATCAGTGGCTTCAATGGCTGTTGCCAGCCCAATCGCTTCAATCAACCCTAATGCTTGTCTCAAATAAATCCCCCCTCACTATTTAGCACTGCCAATATCTTTAAAAGGCATTCGTTTTACAAGTCTGGCCGCATTTGCGCCAATGGCTCTAAGGGTATTCTCATCGTCCTGAAGACAGACTGAAAACAACGGAGCGTTTTCTTTCAGCTTGATGTAATGTAAAACAATACTGTCGCCGATGCCGATGCCCACACCGAGATGTGAGACCTCAGCTGCTTTGTAAGCCAGCTCAACGCCGTCATTGTTGTCCCGTTCTTCAAGAGAATAAGGTAAACCTTCTTCTTCGATGCCTAATAAAACCTGTGTGACAATGCTTTTATTGACAGAGTTTTTATTGTAATAAACCTTTATTTCTGGTTTTGGAGCTTCGAAGTTCACGTTCATGTTATTCACCTTCGCCGTACGCAAGTACTAAACCGGTGGCAACTGCGTTTCTTGGACCTTCTACACTTCTTATATTTGCTCTACCTGCTACAATACTGAATTTTGATAAAGCATCCGTTACCAGCTGCGGAATCTCGAAGTCGAGTGCGGAGCCGCCGACCAATGTAACAAACTCAATGTCTCTTACATTACCGGTTGGGCTGACGCGTTCCAATGAACGAATCGCGTTCATAACAAAAACTTTGGTTTTTGCTTCTCGGCGCACTGTACGGATTCTTTCCAGCGAATGGTTGCCCGGAATCGGAACCATGCCACTTGGTGTCAGAATAACGACACGTGCAAATGATCTCGGATCTAATGGTTCATCAAAAAATTGAACAGTTCCATCTTCATGACGAATATGGAATAAGCTTTCTACCTTTGCTAAAGGATATTTTTTAATATCTTCTGCCAGACCTGAGTCTTCGAAACCAAGTTCTGAACCGATAAGCATGGTGACCATGTTACCAGCGCCTGCCAGATGGATAGAATGTATTTCGCCAGCCCTGTTAATAATAGCAGCATCTGTCGATCCTGCGCCCATGTCAATGATCGCGAGCGGCTTATTGCTCCCCGGGGTGGTTAACGCACCGCGGATCGCCATGTCAGCTTCAACACCGCCGACTTCAACCTTAACGTTCAGTTCTTTTTCAAGAACTTCAGCAATCATGTTCATCTGTAATTTATCAGCCTTAACCATCGCGGCGATACCAACGGCGTTTTCCATGGAAAATTCGTCGGCCATACCACCCTTTACGCTCTGAGGCACAAAGGTGTCGACAGCTAATAAATCCTGGATTTTAATGTTCTGAGGATTCTGTTCGGTCAGGTTTGACAAAACCTGTCTTACCTTTTCGAGCATACCGCCAGCGTTTGTTCCGGCTTCTCCCTTAACATCTTCAACAGGCGCAACGCTCCGGATTGCATCCATGATGATTTCCGCACCTTCATCAACATTAACTTCGGCTTTTTTATGTTCGCCCTGGATAATGATTTTACCGGCTGGGATTTTACGTTCTTTAACGTCCCCTGCTGGCGTTTTGATGACAACGGCAGAACGGTTCCCGATCAAGGCTCTTGATACAGGAACAACCTGTTTGGTTTCATCTGAGGATAAATCGAAGACTGTTGCAATCCCATAAGGATTGGATAATTGTTCAACAACGGCTCCTGGGGCCGCTACTTCTACAGCAGCACGCATTCCTAGCGGAACCTTATCAATTAAAGAAACTTCATCGACAATCGGGATCGGTTTATTCAAACGGTTATTAATTAAAACGCCATCATCACGCTGGACAATGGCACCATTTACAAAAATGCCGTTTGCAACGGCCTGATTAATAATGCTGGAGGAACTCTCGAAGTCAACTTCGCGCGGAATGATGACAATAACCGAGTCGCCTTTTTTAACATTATTAATTTCCCTTATATTTACAGTAACACCAACGCCGGTCCCCAATCCTCCCGGTGTGGAAGGATTGTGACCGATCATGGTTGATTCTGTAATAATTGTCTCAGTAATAGTTTCCATAGCCACATCACCAATAACTGGAGCGGCTTCATTGATTCTAATTAAATCAACATTATCAACAGTTAGATTTGCTTTTTCTAGGGCTTGTTTTAGAGAGGCGAACACTCCATGAATGTTTTGACGTGTCCCTTTCATACCAGTGGTACTAACGATGCCACTGCTCAGGAACTCAGGTTTTCCGTCAGTATATCGGGCAAGTGCCGTTTCGGTACTTGCATTACCAATATCAATACCTGCAATAATCATATCGCTTCCTCCAAACAATTTCCTGGATTATGTTGTGCTTACTTAAATTCTTTAGATCTCTTTCTTACATAGTAAACTTCAGCGGCTTCTGCTACTAAAGCTGCAGAGATAGGTGCATTGTACTGAGTTTTCAGTTCTTCTGAGATAGCTAACAGTTCATCTTTAGTAGATTTGTAAGGTCTCAGTGCATTGTAGATTTCAAGTAAACGAGCATCTGGAACAGCGATTAATTCAGCAGCTCTTCTTAAGTTGCCTGCGAATGCATCACGATGTACAGATTCAGCTACCTGAGCCTGTAATTCCAGAGTTTCTGGTCTGATTCTTAAATCTTCAGCGGTTAATTCACCAGCTAATAATTTATCCAGTGTTAATTCTTTGTACTGTTTGCCAGTAGCAGAGATAATTAATTCTGGTCTCTTATCACCGATTGGGTAATCTTCTTTTGTAACTTTGTCGCCACAAGCACAAGAAGGTGCTTCAGCTGGTGCAGCTGACATAGACGCCATAACTTGTTTAACGATCTGTTCTAACATTTGTTCTTGAGTCATTCTATCCACCTCCTATTTGAATGTAACTTTCATTTCTACAGGTTTTTTACCTGGCACAACATGTTCTGTTTCTTTAATGTGTAACAGAGCAGCTTTAGCCTGATAAGCAGGACGAGCCATCTGGTCATTACGAACCGGAACTGGAGCCGGGCTTTCGCCTTTAGCGTATTTAGCAGCATTTTTACCGATTGCACGATAGGTGTCTAAATCGATCAAAGGAGCCTGAGAGAATAATTCCAAGTTAGATAACTGTGGTAAATCTTTCTGGTGGATTAAGCAGGTGCCTTTTGACTGTAAGCCAACAGCAACGCCAGAACCACTCAGTTCAGCAGCGTCATGTCCGCATACAGCAACGTCGGAGCTTCTGTATACTTTGATAACACGAGCTTTTAAGCCTTCTTCTTCGATACCGGCAATAATTTCTTTTAAGATTTTATCATGAGGTACGCCAACAATATTTTCTGTCTGGAATTCAGCAAAAGCTGGAGCTAAACCAATCAGAACTTCGTCAGCAGCAACGCCCTGCTGAACATCCCCTACTGGAGTTAATTCAACAGAACCTGCAGCAGCAGCGGCAGAAGCAGCCGGAGCAGCAGGAGCAGCATCGCATGCAGGAGCAGCGCCGCTCATTTCATTTAAAACATCTTCGATGATACTTTTTAACATTTGTTCATTAATAGCCATTCTACTACACCCCTTTCCTTAAATGCTGGCTGGGTCAACAGCCCATGGAATATCCTGAATTTCTTTCCATCTTTCATCACTGATTACATAACCAGTCATTGGACCATGGTAGTCATTCATGTAGTTAACTGCAGAAATAACTTCCCAGTCAGATGTGATCATAGAAGCGGTGTGTAAGTAGTCACCAGCACATTTCTGTAACTGAATGTTGAAGATAGATTCAGCAACATCTCTCATGCCGCCGCGATCTAATGCTTTAACGAAGTCAACAGCGGTTGCGCGGTTTACTAAGTCTTCAGCAGCTTTCAGGTCAGCAACTACGTCACGGTCAGGCATATCCTGAGAACCGTTAGCGTATGTACCAGCTTCAACTTCTTCATCGGTGATTTCTGGTAAGCCTAATTCGCGGAAGATAACCTGCATAGCACGGGCAGCTTTTGCACGGGCAGCAACAACAGTATCTTCATCAGCAGGCTGTAAGCCGGCGTCGATCTTAAGGTCACGCTGGATTACGTTCCAGTCATCATAGTCTTCAGCATCCCAGTTGGAACCTGCGAACATGTTGTCGTAGTTTGGTGTAGAAGAGTAACCAGAACAGATATAGTCAGTACCTGGTACCATCTGCATTAATGAACGAGCAACTCGACGAAGGTCAGAGTGGGTGAAAGTCTGGTCATTAGAAGAAGCACATTCAAGGTCTAAACATGCTGCTAATAAGTTTTCAGCCAATACTTCACGGATACCGCCAGGTACGCCGGCAGGTACACCGATACAAGATACGGAACCATTCTGAGTACCCTGAACACCAGCGCCTTTTGTTACATATAAGCAGCGGGCTTCTAAGTATAACATGGATTTACCTTCGGCATAACCCATCTGTACTTCAGAACCGGAACCGGATGTAAAACGCATCTTCAAACCACGGGAAGCGTAGCAGGATGCTAAGAAAGCTTTAGAGTAAGGAGTATCATCGCCATCCATGAATACTGGTTCTGTACCATATACAGAAATCGTTTCAGCATAAGCGGTGTAGCCCTTCATACCTAAGTCAAGTTCGGTAGCTTCTTCAACAGCACACTGTGTTAAGATACCAGGACGGCCAACATTTGCGCCAACCATGATAGCTAAAGCGTTGAAAGGAGCGTAACGAGCGATACCAACGGTTGTTTCCATTTCGTCGAAACCACGGATAGCAGCTTCAGCAGCGTCACACGCGATCTGAACCATGTTATCTTTAACGTTGGTAACGTGGCACTGGTTAGAAGGCATTAAGCGGGCACGCATTTTTGTCTGCGCCATCATCATTTCCAGTACTGTCATGTTACCTAAAACTTCGGTAATTTTAGCAGGAGTAATGGAAGTAGTAATGTCTACAACAGTCGCTCTTGGTACGTTGATATCACAAAGCATACGAGCAATTTCCAGAGAATCCATTGCCATGTATTCCTGTGCTTTTTCGGTGCGGATACCGTAGTTAGCGATGAAGGTGTCGAGCATATCGAATTCTGCTCTTGTCTTACCGTCCATTTCTACGATAACGCCGTTTTCAATTTTTAAGCTCGGAGTAGGGTCTCCGGGGTTATTCATTGCAATAAGACCTACTTCAGGCCATTCTTTTACGAAACCGTCCTTTTTAACCGGACGAGCATCTAACGCTTCAAATCTTTTTGATCTCATAGTCATTCCTCCTCTTTTCTATAACTATTTCGCTACTGCTTCTTAAATATAAGGAGTTGTAGAAGATGGTGCAGGACCAGCCATAGCTTCCAGAGCTGGTTTACCAACTTCTCTTGCAGCGTAAATAGCTTGACGAACAGCACCTGCGTCGCCAGAGAAGAAAATCATGGACTCGTTTGAATACTGTGTGCCACCATTGTCAGGTGAAGCATAACCAACTAATTCTACGTTAGCAGCTTTCAAAGCAGCATCAGACATTAATACGCCGATACCTGCAGGAGCGCCTACAACGATACCGAAAGCTTTGCCGATTGGAGCGCCTAATACCATGTTGCAAGCGAAAGAAGCTCTTGCTGTGTACTGGAATTCCAGATGGCCAGCGTCGTTTCCGTATACATCGCCGAAAGTTCTGTTTAAGTCATTTAAAGCGACTTCAACAGCACGTTTAGCATCAGATACGTCTTCAGCACCGAAAATAATTAAAGAACCGTGACCAGCGCCACCTTTTGTATCTCTTGCGAATTCGCAGGAAACAACTTCTGTGTTGGTAGCTTTAACAGCTTCATCAGCTGCGAAAACCTGAGGGCCAGCACCAGTACGAGCGGATAAAATACCGATTGATCTATATTTAGGGTCAATTTTCATTGCTTCATGTAACTGAGAGTCTACATTAGCGATTACGAAACCAATGGTGTCACCAATGGCGGTTCCAACGAATTCAGTTAAGCCACAAACACCAGTTGCTGCTGCACAAGTACCTGTTTCTTCAACTTCGTCCATTTTTTTCATGACTTCTTCCATCAATTTGTTCATTAAATCATCTTTCATTAATCTACACCTCCATTAAATTTAGATTAAAAACTAGGTAACATTTTTTCCACATCTTGATGTGGTCTTGGGATAACGTGTACAGAAACAACCTGACCTACTTTGTCAGCTGCAGCTGCGCCAGCGTCTACGGCTGCCTTTACAGCACCAACATCGCCACGAACCATAACGGTTACTAAACCAGAACCGATTTTTTCATAGCCTGTTAATACTACGTTTGCAGATTTAACCATTGCATCAGCTGCTTCAATACAGCCAACAAGACCTTTGGTTTCAATCATACCTAAAGCTTCATTTGTCATAAGCTTTGCCCTCCTTGGTTGATATTAATATTCTTACTGTTACTATTTTAATCCATATGCGGGAGTAATTACTTGCACTATTCTTATAAAATTATTGTCCGATCTCTGCTTTTTTTGAAAACGGTTTTCAATTTGGTTTCTTTTTGTCTTTTAGCTTTTAAAGTCCTATCTTTTTTTGTCTTTTCCCGATATTATTTTGTGAAATTTCGTAAAATAAAAACAGGAAGTGCATTTTTTCACAACACTTCCTGCTTTCAAGACCGCTTTTTGACTGTTTTTTATTTGTCCATCTTTTTTGCTTTAAGAAAAAAATCAAGAAATTTCCTTTTCATCTTCTTTTTCTTCACCGTTGTCTCCCTTTCGAAGACGTCTGTATTCCGTAGGCGTCATTCCAGTACTTTTCTTAAAAACCTTACTGAAATAATTGGGCTCATGATAGGATAAATCCAGGGCGATATTGATAATCGGCACATCCGTGTTGAGCAGCATATCTTTGGCGATCTCGATTTTCCGTTCGGTGAGGTAGGTGACAAAGTTGACGCCAGTTTCCTTTTTAAAGATTTTACTCAGATAGTAGGAGCTCATGTTGGCGTACTCGCCCACCTGGTCCAGAGAGATATCCTTATGGCAGTTTCTATCGATATAGTTCAGGATGTCCTCGATATTATTCTTCCGGTTTTCCTTGTTGTCCATGAGATGGTCGAAAATTTTATCGATGACTTTCATAATCTCGACCTTCAGGTCGTAGCGGTTTTTATAAGAAGTCACGAATTGCTGGTTGTTTTTCATGCGCAGCGGGCTTTTGATGTCATAACCGCAGGTATCCATGGAGACAATGTTCAGCTCTTCCATAAAATGCTGTATTTCGTTCTGGATCGACATCAGGTCGTAGCCATAGTGGTCATAGAGCAGATCCAGGTATTCGGTGAGCACATTGCGGGTGTCACTGTATTTTTTCTGGACCACCGCGAAGATAACCTCGCTCATCTTTTCATCAAATTTATTTTTGGCGTTTGCTTTTAATGTAGAAATGACCATATTGATGGATTCCATGAGCTGCTGGGGCCGGATGGGCTTTAGCAGGAAATCATCCACCCGGGCTTTGATGGCCTGGTGGGCAAAATCGAACTCGTTAAAAGCAGTGATCAGAATGACCTTTTTCTCCTGATCTTCTTTTTTAATGGCGCGCAGCACATCAATACCATTGATTTCCGGGATATTGATATCCAACAGAACAATGTCAGGGTCCAGCCGTCTGATCTCGTCAAGGGCGACCCGCCCCGAAGACGCTTTTCCAATAACCGTGATATTTTTACCGTACTGACTTAAAATCAATTCAATCGCTTCAATTTCCAGATGTTCGTCTTCTACGATAAATAATTTATACATTTAAACCTCTCCCTAATAATGCCTTACGGGGTATCTTAATCATCACTTCAGTCCCTTTACCAACCTCGCTGTTGATCTTAATACCAAATTCAGGGCCATAATAATATTTTAGCCGTTTATTGGCATTGTTGATGCCAATACCCGTATTTTTGTCATTACCCTGCGCTTCTGGGTCGTAGTTACCATCAAGGATCTTTTCAATCAATTCCGGAGCGATTCCCTTTCCATCATCAATAATACGGACCGTCACGATATCGCCGTCCTGTTCTCCGGTGATCATTACCTTGCCGCCGGCAGCATGGGGTTCAATCGCATGATTAATCGCGTTCTCCACAAAAGGCTGGATCGTCATGAAGGGGCACATCACCTCTTCGGCGTCCTCGTCGATGTGAATGGAATAATCCAGACGTTCTCCCAGGCGCATCTTTTGAATGGAGAGGTAATTGCGCACATGCTCGACCTCTTCCTTCAAAGTAACGATATTGGTGTTTTCCTTTTTTAAAGTATAACGCATCATATCCGAAAAGGCATAGATCATCTCCTGGGTCTTTTCGGCGTTTTCAAGAAGGGCCAGACGCCCGATGGTGTTGAGGACATTAAAGAGGAAATGCGGATTGATCTGAGCCTGCAGCGCCTTGAGATCAGCTTCCTTCAGGGCCGCCTCCACTTCACTTCTCAGCTTGACCTCTTCCATGAGCTCGAGGTTCTTATTGTGCAGTTCCTCCTGCATGATATGAATCATCTGCTTTTCGACCAGATAATTGGCAATCGTATACAAAAGGTCCGCAGCAGCGTGAACCTGTTTAAGAGTGGTCACCAGCGTTTGATCATAAAGCTTCTGAAGCTCCGGATTACCTGAGAAATCGGTGAGCTCGGAAACAGACCCGAGAGGCAGCTTTTTCATCCCCTCCTCGTCAATCCGGACCTGTCCGGACATAATGGCGCCCAGATAGTTCCCCTTGACCATGATCGGAACCGCTAAATCTACGAGGCCTCCGTGACAGATATAGATCGAGGGTTTTCCGGAACGGGCAGACTCAATGCCTCCGTGAGCATCGGAACGATAGCAGCACTCGAGACACTTGGCGTCCTCGCGCACCTTGGTGCAGTAGCCGGAAAAATTACTGTATTCCGTAATGGGATTTCCCTTGTAATCTACGGTAATGGTCGCAAAACCTGTTGCATCTGAAAAAGAATCTTGAATTTTCTGCAGCACTTCCACATCGATGATATCAGTGATTTTTAATAAGACTCTCATAGATTAACCTCTTTATCTTAATGATCATACTTCAAAAACTCTTGTTTGAATAATATTATAACACAAACGTGCACTTTTTTAACCATATTTTTGACATTTTAGATTATTTTGACTGAAATAGGCATTAAATTGTCCAATAATCAAGAATCATTTTAATTTGATGGCAAAATATTCCTTTTTTATTTCCTTTCCTCTTTTAAATACAAAAGTCACATTTTTACTCCTGTAACCTTTTTAAGGTTTATTTAAAGATTCCAGGCGCGAAAAACAGCAATATTTTGCCGCCGGAGGCTTCTTGGATTGACCTTTGCTTTTCTTCTGTCTTATAATAATAACAGAAAATATAAAGGAGTATTGCCCATGTCCACACAAACCGATCTTTTAAAAATACTGGAGGAAAACCGGGGTGAGCCCGTGTCCGGAGAAGCGCTGGCAGAAAGGCTGAGCCTTTCCCGGAGTGCTGTCTGGAAGGCTGTCAAAGGACTCCGAGATAAGGGCTACCAGATCGAGTCCAAAACCCGGCAGGGCTATACGCTGCGCAAAAGCAACGACATTCTCTCCGCTGCCTCCATCGCGCCGTGGCTGAAGGACCCGTCACAGGCAGACCGCCTGGAGGTCTACCCTTCCCTTGACTCAACCAACAGTTTTGGTAAAGAGCGGGCCCTGGCCGGCGCGCCCGACGGCACGGTCATCATCGCTGAGTCCCAGACTGGCGGACGCGGACGCATGGGACGCACCTTTTTTTCGCCCGACGGCTCCGGCATTTATTTAAGCATTATCCTGCGGCCCGGCACCGCCATCAGCCAGTCCCTTTTCATCACCATCGCGGCCAGCGTGCTGATCCGCCAGGCCATCGCGGACGTCACTGGCCTGGAGCCTGAGATCAAATGGGTCAACGACCTTTATATAAAGGATAAAAAAATCTGCGGTATTCTCACCGAGGCCGCCGCCGACTTTGAAACCGGCAATATTGACTACATTGTCCTCGGCGCCGGCATTAATTTTACCGAGCCAAAGCAGGGCTTTCCTGAGGAGCTCCGGTCTGTGGCGGGCGCGCTCTTTAAGGCAGCCCCGGACGGCCAGCTCAGGAGCCGCCTGGCCGCCGGGCTGGTCAACAGCCTGAGCCGTCTCACCTGTATTCCCGATCCCGGCGCTGTCATGGCCGATTACAGGAAGCACTCCATGGTGATCGGAAAGCCGGTCACTATCCTGAGCGGCAGGGAAACCCTGGAGGGGGTCGTCAGCGACATCAATGACGCGGGGCACCTGATCCTGAAAAAAGACGATGGAACCTTTCAGTCCATCGTCTCTGGCGAGGTCAGCCTACGACTGCGATAATTTCAGGGAGCCGGATGTTTTCTGCCGCTCCTTTCCATTTTTCTTCTGATTAAAGTTCAGCAGCATGGCTGAGCTGATGATGACCGCCACCGATCCCACATTGTGGACCAGCGCGCCGGCCACCGGTCCCATGATCCCGGTCATGGCCAGCACAACGGCCACGGCGTTGAGGGCCTGGGACAGAAAAATATTGACGCGGATCGTCTGCATGGTTTTTCTGGAAAGGGCCGTCAGATAGGGCACTTTCATCAGATCGTCCCCCACGAGCACTGCGTCGGCAGCGTCCATGGCGATATCTGAGCCAATATCGCCCATGGCCAGGCCCACATCGGCGGTCTTCAGAGCTGGCGCGTCGTTGATGCCATCGCCGATCATGCAGATCTTCTCCTGACCCTTCCGCTGGAGCCTTTTGATGACGTCGATCTTATCCTCTGGCAGGCAGTCGGCCTCAACGGTGTCAATGCCGGCCTGCTCTGCCATATAAAGGGCAGCGGCCCGGTGGTCGCCGGTGATGAGCGCAGTTTTAAGCCCCTGCACCCTCAGTTTCTCAACCATTTTCGGCGCGTTATTGCGCAGCGTATCGGCCAGCACCGCGTAGCCCGCTGCCTTTCCGTCCACAGCGATATAAATAAGGGTGCCACCCTCTCTCAGGTATTTTTTTGCTGATTTCTCAAGCCCTTTTGTCACAGAAACGCCCATAGCGTCAAACAGCTTTCGGTTTCCGGCCGCAATTTCATGCCCCTCCACCACTGCGTGAACGCCCTTGCCAGGCAGCATCGCAAATTCCGACGGCTCTGGCAGCGGTTCCTTTTGCCCCTCAGCATAATAGGCTGAGACTGCTTTGCCAAGAGGATGCTCCGAGCGGGCTTCAGCAGCGGCGGTCCATTTAAGCAGCGCGTCCCTTTCCCATGCCTGCTCACACTCAAAGGCCCGAACGCAGGGCTTTCCGTAGGTGATGGTACCGGTTTTGTCAAAGGCAACGCGGCCCACAGACGCAAGCCGCTCCAGCGCATCGCCAGACCGGATCAGGATCCCATTTTTGGCCGCGTTGCCGATCCCTGCCATGATGGCTGTGGGCGTGGCCAGCACCAGCGCGCAGGGACAGAATACTACCAGAATCGTGACTGCGCGGGTCAGCTCACCGGTGACCAGTCCGGTGACAACGGCAGCGGTCAGCGCCAGCACCACAATGACAGTGGCCCATCGATCTGCCAGGTGCGATATGGGGGCGCGGCCCGCGTCAGCGGACTCAACCAGACGGATCATCCGTTTCAGGGAGCTGTCCTCAGCTGCCTTGGTCACCTGGATATCCACGGCGCCAAACTGGTTCATGGTGCCGCAGAATACCGCGTCGCCCTTTTCCTTATCGACCGGCAGGGATTCTCCGGTCATCAGGGATTGGTCCACCGCTGTATCTCCGCTGAGCACGATACCGTCTACGGGTATTTTCTCTCCGGGCAGCACACGCACTGTCTCACCTACTGCCACGTCCTCCACATCAACGGTAGCTTCCTGCCCATCCCGCATTACGCGGGCTTTTTCCGGCGTCAGGTCCACCAGACGCTCGATGCCCTTCCGGGCTTTATTCACGGTTCTTTCCTCTAAATAACCGCCAAGGGTCATGATTACTGCGATCTCGCCCGCTGCGAAAACCTCGCCGATGGCCACTGAGGCAATGATCGCGATGGAGACCAGCACATCCGCCCGGATGTCAAATTCCTTTATCACCGCAGCTACCGCGCCGATGATGATCGGCAAACCGCATAAAACAACAGCAATCCACGATAAATTAACGCCCAGACGGCCGCCCGCCACAAAGTGGATTCCCAACGCCAGCGCTGAGATGACCATGGCCGCAACCGTTCTTTTTTCCTCATCCTTAAGCCAGTTCATCATGATTTCCTCCTTATCTACTCTATACCCCTATAGGGTATATTTATTCTTTAAAAAAGTCAAGCGGAAATCAAAAATTTACCTTTCGTTTTTTTCGGTGCGGCGCGTTTCAGACCGTACCCAAAAAACAACCCGTATCGCGGCGATACGGGTTGAACCTTACGGCTTCTCTTTTGTCTCTCTCTTTTTCAGCCACCGGAACAGCAGTACGGTCATGGCGATGGTCAGAAGGGCCGAGGGCAGGCCCACGACAATGACAAAGGTCTGGAGGGCGTTGATGCCGCCGCCGAGCTTGAGCACAGCCACGCCGAGAATGGCGATGGCGATGGACCAGGACAAGCGGTTCCAGCGGGCCGGCTGGCTGATGTCCGTCATCTCCTTTGACGCGATGCAGCCCATGGTAAAGGCGCAGGAATCCACACAGGTGGCCAGGAAAACAAAGTAAAGGAGGATCACACCCACGATGATCACATTTTTAAGGGGCAGCTGGTCCAGCATGGCCAGCACCGCGTAATTGCTCCCCTGTTCGGCGTTGATCTTTGCCAGATCCACCACGCCGCTGCGCTGCAGCTTGAGGGCGTAATTTCCCAGCACGCAGAAAATCGCCATGGTTCCGGCCGAGCCGGCGCCCATGATGCCGAAAACCAGTTCGCGGACGGTCCGTCCCTTGGATACTCTGGCGATAAAAATGGCCATGAAGGGCACTGAGGCCACCCACCAGCTCCAGTAAAAAACCGTCCAGTCCTGGGCAAAGGTTCCGCCGCCGAACACATCACTGTAGCTGTTCATGCGGAGGAAATTGCTGAGCAGGGTGCCGAATTCCTCGACCGAGGCGGCCAGAATATAGCGGGCGCCGCTGGCAAAAAAGATAAACAGAATGACGCCGATGAGCAGATACATGTTAATATCGCTGAGAATCTTGATGCCTTTGTCAAGCCCACGGTAGACGCTGATGGAGAAAATGAACATCCAGACCACCAGCACTGCCACCTGAAGCTCTGTGGTGTCCGGCAGCCCGGTAATCTTACAGATGAGCACAGAGAGCAGGGGCACCCCCAGGCCGAGGGCCGGCGCAAAGGTGCAGAAAGTCGCAAAAATCGTCACAATGTCAATGGCTTTGCCCGGAACGCCTTTCGCGGCTTTCTCACCGATCAGGTCGGTCATCACGCCGGATATTTTCAGGTTTCTGCGCTTCAGCACCAGAAAATAATAGGAGACCACCAGGCCGGACAGGGCGTAAAAGGACCAGGCCACAGGCCCCCAGTGAAACAGGCCGTAGGGAATGGCAATGTTAAAGGCCTCGAGGGAGTAGGGCTCGTAGCCGAAGGGCGGCGACGCGATGTAATTTAACGGCTCGCACACGGACCAGAGGATGGCGGAGGAGCCAATGGCCGAGAAGAAAATCATGGCCAGCCAGCTGTAAAAGCTGTAGGCTGGCTTCTCCCCCTCGCCGCCGAGGCGGATTCTGCCGTACCGGCTGCAGCCTACCACAATACAGACAATGAACACCCCCAGACCGAAAAGCAGGAAAAACCAGTCGAATTTTGTGATGACAAAGTTCCTGAGCACACCAGACACCGAGAGCGCCTGCTCCGGAAAGGCCAGGCAGGCCGCAGATACCAGGAGCATGAGCAGCAGCGCGCCGAAAAAAATGGTTTTATCAATGGGGATTTTGTTTTTTTGCGGGTCCATATTCCACTTCCGTTTCTTAAATTCAAAAACAAAGACGGGCTTGCCTGCAGCGCGCCCGTCTATGCTGTTTACTTGATTAAATATTTTTCAATAACTTTCATCTGTTCCGGTGTTTTTTCCGGTTCCTGGTAGGCAGCCAGGCGTTCAGCTACCTTTTCGGATGCCTTTTCTTTAACGGATTTTTTATCCTCTGTCTGCCAGGTGTTGTAGTCTACCTTCACAAACAGATCCGGCACATAGTGCTCGTTGCGGTATTCCTTAGGGGTACGGCCAGACATGAAGTTGCCTCTCGGGCCCACCTTGCTGATCTCTTTAGTATAATCTTTATTGTAGTCAATGGCAATCCCCTGGGTCATACGTTTCAGCATTTTAATGAGCTGCTCGTCTGCCACATATTTTTCCAGAGAGCTGACATTAAAGCCGCTGAGCATCCCACAGCTGAAGAAGATCAGGTCTGTGCCGCTCAGGGTGCCGCTCATCAGGTTGAGGGTGGATTCGACCCCTGCCTGGTAGTCAACATCAATGGCGTCGTTGAGGGCGCCGGAGGTTCTGAACGGCATTCTGTAATATTTGGCCATGGCGGCGCTCGCCAGGGAGATAAGGGCTGTTTCGGTATTGCCCAGCGCCATGGATACGGCTCTCAGGTTTGTGGAAGTGGAGGTGCTGCCGTAGAAAATCGGCAGACCGGGCTTGATGAGCTGGATAAGCACGGTAACGGCCAGCAGCTCTGCGTTGTTCTGGATAATGGTGCCCAGAATGGAGGCCGGGCTTGTGAGGACCGGCAGAGAGCAGGTTGCCAGCTGCATGGGCTGATTGAGCTCACAGTAGGCAAACATGGCGTCCAGGCTGTCCTTGACCCATGCCAGCGGTGAGATCGGGCTGATACAGCCGACGGCCACGTATTTGTCGTGGACATCCACGAAATCCTGGATCATTTTAACCACATTGGTGGCAACCGTACCGGAATCGTGCAGCTTGGTTGCCAGGGCTGTCAGCGAAATCGGCAGAGTTGTGTAGTTTAACAGGGCAGCGGCCATGTTGTAGGAGCGGTCTTCTCTCGGGACGTCATAGGTATCGCAGAGCAGAAGATGGGTCATGTCGATGCAGTCGCTGGTCTGTACCAACTTGCAGATATCGACGTAATCGTGCATTTCGGCAAAGCGGAACTCGCCGTTTTCCATGACGTACGGCGGGCTGCCGGCTGTGGCCATGGTAAGGCTTCCCCCGCCCATGTGGTAGTTTGTGCCGTCTGGGCGCAGAATATCAAATTCCTGGCTGACGGTGGACAGGCCCTTGGCAATGAGCTCATCGGTAAAATGAACGGTGTAGCCATCCACTGTAGCGCCGTGTTTTTTGAAAATTTCAACCGCGCGGTCATCCTCGAACACGCAGCCGGTTTCTTTCAGTAATTTTGCGGATTGTTCATGAATAAATTCAACATCCTTAGCCTGTAAAAACAGTTTTTCAAGTTCCATATGTTATTCTCTCCTTCAGGTTCCCTAGTTGTTTTCTTAATTTATGCCTGTGTTTCTTCAGCGGGTTCTTCGATTGAGATCCCCTTTTTCTTATTGTAGACCAGTACCAGCAGCGCGCAGCCCATGGACAGGATCGCGCTGACGCCCAGGGCAATAAAGATGTAGGTATAGGCCTGGTTGCCGTAAGCGTCCAGCCATTTACCGGCAATCGGTGATACGAACATATCTGGCAGGAAGCCGATCAGTGACAGAATACCAGAGGCAGAGCCGAAGATGGCTGCCGGTACCTTGGTTTCTGTGAACAGGGAGGATTCAACCCCATATGCCCCGCTTAAGAAGAAGGACAGGATCATGATCAGGATAATGGCCGGAATCATAAAGCCTGCGGTCTGCGGCGCCAGAACAATGACAAAGAGGCACACAGCCGTAATGGCCATACACAGCAGAATGGTTTTGGCCGGCGATTTGATCTTCGTCGCGAGGGCACCGATGATCGGTGATGAAAAAAGCGAGGTACCGTACATACGGATATTGCCCATGAGCGCAGCCATGGCGACGCTGGCGCCGAATACGGCCTGTACATAAGGCACTGTATAGCTGAGTGAGGTATAAACTGTGTAGGTGAAGAACATACACAGGGTTGTCAGCCATACACCAGGGTGTTTGACAGCTGCCACCAGCTCAGATAAGTCGAATTTTTTCTTGGTTTTGATGATTTCGCCTTCAAACTTCGGAATCAGGAAGAAGGAAGCCAGGGCAAAGGCGATGTTTAAGAACGCGTAGAACATGAGCACCATGTTAAAGCCGGAAGCCGGATCTGCAAAGAGGTCAAAAATCCACATGGAGATAAAGTTGACCACTAAGCCGAGAACCCCGACGATCCCGTAGCTGATGCCAATGTTTCTGGAATAGGTGTTGTCTGTGCTGACCAGACGGATGCCCTTATAGCGGACGCCCCAGTAAATAAAGGTCGTGCAGACCCCCATGAGTAAAAAGATCACCTTCAGGGTCTCATAGCTTGGCAGTGTCGCGTACCAGAATGTTAAAATTGCAGAAAGTCCAAAGCCGGCAGTCGCCAGGTATTTGACGCGAATTTTGTCTGCCAGAATACCGCCGGGCAGGTAAGAAATCATGGCAGTTGTGCCATAAAGGCCGTAGAGCACACCAAGCTGTTCGTTTGAGAGCGCGAGACTCTGTAAAACCGGTTCATAGAAGACATACCGGATCAGGAATGTCAGATAAACCACTACTGCACCGGAGCTGATAATACCGATTACCGCGTTCCGGGTAAAGCCGCTGATGCTTTCGTTTGTTACTTCGTTTTTATTCATTTTTCCCCTCCATAAAAACTGATAACACTTGGGTCCGGACCATGTGTCATATACAAGTATGCTACAACTATAACACGTGCAACGGTTTCTGTCAATAGAATTTGATTAAAAAATATATAACAGTTGATATAACTGTATATATCAACAGCATGTCATTCCATAAATCCCGCCGAAGACTTTTCTGGTTTTGTGGCAAATTCCCGCTGTTCGCAGATTAAAAAACCTTCTCTCATGCAAAAACGACAACCTTCGGAAGTCGTTCTTGAAATCGAGCCAAGTGTTCTTTTAATCTTCGGACAGCTCTGGATTGTAGTAAAGCCTTCGGCTCTGCTTTGAATCAGGCAGTCATCGGATGTTCTCTTAACCCGAGGACTGCTCTTTCTCTCTTAGCCCATTGCCGCTTACGTTAAAGCTTTTTCACAACCCAAAAAAAGGGTATCGCGGCGATACCCTTTCGCTTTAATATTTCATTTTTAACTGCATTTCCTCGCAGGGCACATAGGTCTCCGACACTCCGACGAGCTGGCCGTTCTCGGTGCGGTAGGTCTGCTTGAACTCAAAGACGCCGTCGTCAGCGTCGATGAACAGCGTGTCCCGGACCGGGGCGTTGTCAGTCATGAGGGTGATCTCAAGCTCCTTGTAAATGTCGTAATTGCCCAGCACCAGGTTCAGCGAATCCATGAGCCGCTCCGGATTTCGGACCGGCGAGGCGCTCCGGACATTGTGGATAATATACTTGACGTCCAGACCAATGGGCATGTCCCGGTTGTAAAGAATCCGCACTGCCCGCAGGCAGCGGGTCCGGGGCGGCACGTCCAGGCCAAAGCGCTCCCGCAGGGCCGCGCCGCTCACCTCCTCGATCTTCTCAAGGCGGATATCGGTCAGGTGGTCGATGCTTTTGATCTCGTGGAAAATCATGGTGTAGGTTTTATGGTTGCTCGAGCTCACAAAGAACCCCTTGCGGTCCACCACGTACACATAGCCGCGCTCCTCCAGAATGGCCAGGCTCTTTTTTACCGTGACCGGCGTGGTCGTGTAGATTTTTGAGAACTCCCGCAGCGAGGGGAGCTGCTCCTCAGGCTTGTACTCGCCCTTTTCAATTTTGGCCTGAATATCGTTCAGAATAAATTCATAGGTCTTCACCGCGCACCTCTACACTCTGGAATTGCCGCGGAGGCGGCACAGGTCGCTCTCCACATACAGTTTGCCGTAGCCAATGGGAATATCGTCGGAATCATACAGCTTCTGCTCAAAGAGCATCATAAATTTCTGCTTTTTCCGGGGCTCCCCGGTCATTTCCTCGAAAAAGGCGCCGGTGTCCACGTCGGTCATCACCCCGGTCACAAAAATCTCCTCCCAGTAGCCGAAGCCATAATTCTCGCCAAAAATAATGCTGACCATATCGCGGTAGCTGAAGCTGTCCTCCTTGATGTTCATGCCCGGAAAATAGGGAATATACTTCTCATCCAGGGCCACAGGCCGCTCCCCTTGGAACAGCATGGAGCGGATGCAGACAATCTTTGTCTTGGGAGCCACCTGAAGGTGGTAGACCAGCTCGATGGTGGGCGCCATGATTTTGGCGTGGATGAGCTTGGCGTGGCTGTAGCCGCCGCGGATGATCTCGTCAATTTTAAAGCCCACCTCAAATTTGTTCAGGGAGTACTCCCGCACATAGGTCCCCTTGCCCGGGGACGACATCAGGTACCCCTCGCCCACGAGCACCTCGATGGCTTTGCGGATGGTCATGCGGCTGACGCCGTACTCCTCGCAGAGGCTGTTCTCCGACGGCAGCAGGTCGCCGGGCTGATAGATATTGCTGAGGATTTTGATCTTAATGGAATCGGCAATGTTGAGGTATTTGACTTCATTTTTGCTCATCTTTTAACCATCCCTGACAGATTTCCACCCCTTTGATGGCCGATTTGGTGTAGGCGTCCGCGCCCACGAAATCGCTGACGGTTTTGTTGGCCACACAGCCGCCGATGATGATTTTGACCTGGTCCCGCATGCCCGCCTCCACAAAGGCGTCCACCACCTCCTTGACCGAGGGGATGCAGTCTGTGAGCACAGCGCTCAGGCCGATGATCTCACACTTGTACTTTTTGGCTGCCTCCACAAAATCCTGGGCCTTGACGTCCACACCCAGGTCTCTGACGATGAACCCGCCAGCCTGCATAGCGCCCTTGAAAATAGACTTGCCGATGTCGTGGATATCGCCCTCGACGGTTCCCAGCAGCATGGTCTTTCCAAACTCCCCGGCCTCGATGCTGTCGTAAATATCACACATGTTGGTGTACTCCAGCACATTTTCAAAAATAATGCCCACCACCATAAGGTCCGCGATGGAATACTCGCCGCTCTCATAGCGCAGGCCGACCTTTTCCAGCCCCTTATTGAGGGCCATCCAGATATCCTTAGGCGGTGTTCCTGCCGCCACACAGCGTTTCACAATCTTCAGAACCTTTTCTTCATCCAGCTCCTCGATGGCATTGATCAACATTTCTAACATAATGCTCTCTCCAATTTATTTATCCGTTTATATAAATTTAAAATAATGAATCTCGGTCGACAAAGCAGTCTCGCTCAGTGGATCGTTGATAGTTGATAGTGGATAGTTATAGAACGCTTTCGCCAAGGCTCAAGCGAGTTAAACAGTAGCCTTCGGCCGCTACGGCATGCCAAAAACTTTGAGAGACGAAGCCTTTTACCTAAGGAAGAAAAAAGCGTCCTGCGGGAAGCAGAGAACCCGAATCTTTGATTCGGTGTGAATCGCTTTCGCAGATGTCATCGGTTTGTTTCGTATGAAATACGAATCACAACAAACCGTGGATCATCTGTGTTCCTTGACGTGTCTGGGTCCCTCTTCGGTTGCTACCGCTTCGCAGTAGCATTAAGAGCGCCGGTCGCTCTTGCTCCCGGCTTGCGTTTACCACAGCGCCTGGACCTTTTTTCTTATCTGGATAAAAGGCGCAGTCTCGGACTTCGCTACTTTTCCAACCGTTTGCTCTTTGTCGACGGCCGGACGACCAACGGTCTAAGAGAATGGGCAAAATGCAAGGCGCGGCCTTTTTTAAATGAAGGCGCATATCTACAATATGTAACTGAATTTAAAAAAGGCCGCAACGCAGCAGTTTGCCCATTGTCGACTCCCCGGCCTAAGAGAAAGGACAAGATGCAAGGCGTGTGCGTTTTTAAATGAAGGCGCATATTCATAATATGTAACTGAATTTAAAAACGCTCACAACACAGCAGCTTGCTCATTGTCGACGGCCGGACGACCGCTGTAGTATACTTGTCTAGCCAAATTATATCACAGATCCCACAAAAATAGCTTTACTTTTTTTAACACTTCGGATAATAATTTAAAATTGACGGATGCCGGGGCAAATGGTAATATATCTTAGGAATTAACCCCATTTTTTGAACAAAACAATTGACGGAGGGCATTTATGCATATTCGACCAAAACCCTGGGCCCGGCCCGAGCTCTTATCCTGCGGCTTTTTTATCCCGGAAGCCACTGAACTGCGGGGGCACTGGCAGGAGGCTTTTGAGCGCAGGGCGCCGCTGCACCTGGAGCTGGGGTGCGGCAAGGGTACTTTTATCGCCGCTCTGGGCAGACGGCATCCGGAGATCAACTATCTGGCAGTGGACATGATCGACGCGGTGCTGGGGCTGTCCAAGCGCAACGTGGAGCAGGCCTACGCGCCTGAAGCGGTGGACAATGTCCGTCTGACCGCCTGGGACATTGCCCGCATTGGGGAGATGCTCTCGCCGGAGGATGTGGTAGAGCGCATCTACATTAACTTCTGCAACCCCTGGCCCAAGCGCCGTTACCAGAAAAAGCGGCTGACCCACACCCGCCAGCTGGAGCAGTATAAAAAATTCATGGCCCCTGGGGCGCAGATCCACTTCAAGACCGACGACGACCCTCTGTTTGAGGCGTCGCTGAAATACTTTGAGGCCTCGGGCTTCCAGGTGTCCACGCTGATCCGGGACCTGCACGCGTCCCATGAATACCCGGGCAACATCGTGACCGAGCACGAGCGGATGTTTGCAGACCAGGGCATCAAGATCAAACTGGCAATCGCTATCAGGTGAAAAGTTGAAGGTTGAAAGTTGAAAGTGAATGTACGCTCTTGTTAAACACAAAAGCGATTAAGTGCGGCCAAAGGCCGCATCCAATCAAATGTGCACAGCACATTTGCACCTGAACTTTCCACTTTCCACTTTCAACCTTCAACTCAAAAAAACTGCTTTTCTATTCTTAGACTCGGTTTTAAACCGCTGGAAAACATTTTAAAAGGAGACAAACTTGAGAACAATTTTATGGTTTATCCATTTCTGGCTGTATCAGCTGGCTCTTTTGCCCAGCCGTTTTAAGGCACGCAGGCTTGCAAAGGCGGGCGACATGGCCGCCCACGACGCGCTGGTGCGCCGAAAGGTCGGCCCCTGGGCCAGGAGCATGATCCGCACTGCCGGGGGCACCGTGCGCGTGGAGGGGCTTGAGCATATGCCCGAGGGGCCTGCGGTCTATGTTTCCAACCACCGCAGCTACTTTGATATTCCCCTGGTTCTGGGCTATCTGGGCGACGACACCAAGCCGCTGGTGGCCAAGAAGGAAATCGGTAAAATCCCCCTGATCCACGCGTGGATGGAGGAGCTGCACTGTGTGTTCCTGGACCGGGACAACCCGCGCGAAGCCATCAAGAACATCAAGGAAGCCGAGCATTGGGTGGCTGAGGGCTACTCCATGGTCGTCTTTCCAGAGGGTACCCGCACGAAGGATGGGTATCTGGGTGAATTTAAGGCCGGGGCGTTTAAAATCGCCCAGAACAACAAGGTGCCTGTGGTTCCCTTCTGCATGAAAGACACAGACAAGCTCATGGGGCGCAACACCCTGTGGATTCATCCGGCCGAGGTGGCCATCCGGGTGCTGCCGCCCATCGACACTGAAGGCTACACCCGGGCCGACTGGAAGAATCTGCCAAAACTGGCTGAAGAAAAGGTGCGCGAGGGGCTTACGGCCATGAACGCTGAGGGGTTTCATTAAAAAAAGCGGCCTGCGGCCGCACCCAATCAAATTCGCACCGCGAATTTGCACCAGAACCTTCCACTTTCAACTTTCAACCTTCAACTTAAAAAGAGGTACGGTCTGAAACAGACCGTACCTCTTTTTTTCACGCCCCGGCTGGCCGGATGCCGTCCAGCACGCGCATCCATTCCTCCACTCTGGCGTCTGAGGGCATGCGCCAGTCGCCTCTCGGGGACAGGGATACAGTGCCCACCTTGGGGCCGTCGGGCAGGCAGGAGCGCTTGAACTGCTGGGTAAAAAAGCGCCAGTAGAAATTGCGCAGCCACTTATACAGGGTGGCGTCGTCATAGGCGCCCCCAAAGGCGCGCCGGCTCAGATAATAGATTTTATCCGGGCGGTAGCCGTTCCTGAGCACATGGTACATAAAGAAATCGTGGAGCTCATAGGGGCCCACCAGATCCTCGGTTTTCTGGGCGATTTTGCCCGACGCGTCCGGAGGCAGCAACTCAGGCGATACGGGCGTGTCCAGCACGTCGTAGAGAATCCGGCGGATCGCTTCGTCTGGGTTCTCATCGGCCACATAGCGCACCAGATACCGCACCAGGGTCTTGGGAATGCCGCCGTTGACCCCGTACATGGACATATGGTCTCCGTTGTAGGTGGCCCAGCCCAGGGCCAGCTCGGACAGATCGCCGGTGCCGATGACCAGGCCGTTCAGACGGTTGGCCAGGTCCATGAGGATCTGGGTGCGCTCTCTGGCCTGGGCGTTCTCGTAGGTGACGTCGTGGACATTCAGGTCGTGGCCGATGTCCTCCAGATGGCGGGTGGCCGCGTCCTTGATGGAAATCTCGTGGAAGGTGGCGCCCAGAGAATGAATCAGGCTGACCGCGTTGTCGTAGGTGCGGTCGGTGGTGCCAAAGCCAGGCATGGTGACCGCGTGGATGCGCTTTCGGTCAATGCCGAACTGGTCGCAGACATTTACGCAGACCAGCAGGGCCAGAGTGGAGTCCAGGCCGCCGGAGATGCCCACCACCATGGCCGGATCACCGATATGGGCCACACGGCTGCCCAGCGCCATGGTCTGAATGTTAAAGATTTCCTCACAGCGCTCATTGCGGCGGCTGATGTCTGCAGGCACAAAGGGCTGCGGATTCACTTCCCGCAGGCAGTCCTGGGCGTCCTGGGCATTAAAGAAGCATTCCATAAAACCGCCGTCTCCCAGGATGTCGGCCGAATCCCCAAAGGAGGTCTGGAGCTGGCGGTCGTGGGCAATGGCCTCCATGTCCAGATCGGCTACCACTAACTGGCCCTCGGTCCGAAAACGGCGGGAGCGGGCCAGCTCGCTGCCCCGCTCGCAGATCAGGGCGTCGCCGCCAAAGACGAGATCCGTGGTGGATTCGCCATAGCCGCAGGAGCAGTACAGGTACCCGGCGTTCAGGCGGGCAGACTGCTGGCGCACCAGGGCGGCCCGGTAAGCGCTCTTTCCAATCACCTCGTTGCTGGCCGAGGGATTGACAATGATGGTCGCCCCCTCGACGGCTTGACGGCAGCTCGGCGGCACCGGGGCCCAGAGATCCTCGCAGATTTCAATGCCAACCAGCACATCCTCCCAGTCCTCATGACGGAAAAGCAGATCGGTGCCTACGGGCACAGCCGCGCCAAAGCAGCTGATGTCTGTGGCGCGCAGCTGTCCGGCGGAGCGGAACCAGCGTTTTTCGTAGTATTCCTGATTGTCCGGTACATAGGTTTTGGGCACAATCCCCAGGATCTCCCCGTCTGACAGGGCTACCGCGCAGTTGTAAAGCCCGCTGCCCACTGCCACAGGCGCGCCCACCACGATGAGCATGGCTCTGCCCTCGGACCATTCCCTGATTTTATCCACAGCCGCCGCCGCTGCTTTTTGCAGGGTGCGCTGGAAAAACAGATCGCCGCAGGTGTAGCCAGTGACGCACAACTCCGGAAAAACCACGATGCTCACCTGTTTTTCATAAGCTTTTTCGCACAGGCTCAAAACCGCATCCGCGTTGGCTGCGCAGTCCCCTGCCTTGATGACTGGCACCGCACAGGCGGTACGAATATATCCTAAATCTTTCATATTTACCCTTTCTATTTCATTGTAATCATTATCTTTTTTGACAGGCGGGGTGTGGTGTGAAAAGCCTGCCCCCAGATATAGTTTTGCTTTTATCTCATTATACCCCGAATTGGATTTATGAACAAGTGTGGATAACTAAGGGGTTTTATCCACAAGTTGTGCATAAACTTTTCCAGAACTTTATCCACAGATTCTCCACTTTTCAACAATGGATTTATGGGGATTTTTCCACTTACCCACCAGGTTATAAACATTATCCACAGGAAAAACGTATGTTTTCCACAGTTTTACACATTTTCAACCGATTTTTATAAACAAAGTCCAAGTTATCCACAGTTTTGCACAGGCCTATATCTTGTGTCAAGAGGGAAAATCAATGGAGAATTGAAAATTGAAAATTGAGAATTACAAGTGCAAAATGCTGACGCATTTTGATCAGACGCGGCCACAGGCCGCCATCAGGATCGCTTGAGCCAAAGGCGAAA
This sequence comes from Eubacterium sp. AM05-23, assembly GCF_003477535.1. Classification (NCBI taxonomy): domain Bacteria; kingdom Bacillati; phylum Bacillota; class Clostridia; order Eubacteriales; family Eubacteriaceae; genus Eubacterium; species Eubacterium sp. AM05-23. The sequence goes on along the minus strand of NZ_QUDF01000001.1, from coordinate 310,038 downwards.
GCGTTCTAAAATTCTCCATTATTCATTTTCCATTCTCCATTAAAAAAGGGGTATCGTAACGATACCCCTTTTGATTAACGGCTTCCCTTGTTTTTGTAATTCATGGCCGCTTCCACAAAGCTGCTGAAAAGCGGGTGGGCTTTGTTCGGGCGGGATTTGAATTCCGGATGGGCCTGGGTGGCAATGAAGAAAGGATGGTCCCTGAGCTCGACCATTTCCACTAAAACGCCGTCCGGTGACATACCGGAAAAGACTAAGCCCTTTTCGGCCAGCGTCTGAATATACTCGTCGTTGACCTCATAGCGGTGGCGGTGGCGTTCCTCGATGGTCTTTGCGCCGCCGTAGGCCGCGCAGGCGCGGGAGCCTTCCTTGAGCTCACAGGGGTAAGCGCCCAGACGCATGGTACCGCCCATGTTCTGGATTTTTTTCTGTTCCTCCATGAGACTGATCACCGGATAAGGTGTTTCCTCGTCCAGCTCGATGCTGTTGGCGCCCTCAAGGCCTGCCACGTTGCGGGCGAACTCGATAACGGTGAGCTGTAAGCCCAGGCAGAGCCCTAAAAACGGAATCTTGTTTTCACGGGCCCAGCGGATGGCCTCAATTTTACCCTCGATGCCGCGGTTGCCAAAGCCGCCGGGCACGATGATCCCGTCTACATCCTTCATGATACGGTCCACGTTCTGTTCGTTTAAATCCTCGGAGTGCACCCACTTGATGGTGACCTCAGCGTTGTTCGCGATGCCGCCGTGGCGCAGGGCTTCGGCGACGGACAGGTACGCGTCATGGAGCTCGACGTACTTGCCCACCAGGGCGATGGTCGCCTTGTTTTCCAGGCTCTTGGCGCGGGTGACCAGCTCCTTCCACTCGGTGAGGTCCGGGTCCTTGCAGCGGATTTTGAGCTTGCTGCAGACCAGACGGGCCAGGCCTTCCTTCTCAAGCATCAGCGGCACTTCGTACAGCTCCGGCGCGTCCAGGTTGGTGACCACTGCGTCCTTGTCCACGTTGCAGAACAGGCTGATCTTATCCTTGAGGCCGTCCTCTACTTCCTTTTCGGAGCGCAGGACAATGATGTCGGGCTGAATCCCGATGCTGCGCAGCTCCTTGACGGAGTGCTGGGTAGGCTTGGTCTTGAGCTCGCCGGCTTTGCCCAGGTAGGGCAGCAGTGTGACATGGATGTAGAGCACATTTTCCGGGCCCAGGTCGCCCTCAAACTGGCGGATGGCTTCCAGGTAGGGCAGGCTTTCGATATCGCCCACGGTACCGCCGATTTCGGTGATGACGACGTCCGGGTTGGCCGCGCTCTCAGACACACGCAGAATGCTTTCCTTGATCTCGTTGGTGATGTGCGGGATAACCTGTACGGTACCGCCCAGGTAGTCGCCCCGGCGTTCCTTGGAGATAACGTTCCAATAGACCTTGCCGGTGGTCACGTTGCTGTACTGGCCCAGGCTCTCGTCGGTAAAGCGCTCGTAGTGGCCGAGGTCGAGGTCGGTCTCTGCACCGTCGTCAGTCACGAAGACCTCGCCGTGCTGGTACGGGCTCATGGTACCCGGATCATAATTGAGATAGGGGTCAAATTTCTGAATGGACACCTTCAGGCCTCTGGCCTTGAGCAAACGCCCCAGGGATGCACTGGTGATCCCCTTTCCAAGTGAAGAAACCACACCGCCGGTTACAAATATATACTTTGTTTTCATTACGCCTCCTGATTTTTAAGGATCACAAATCCCCTCAAAACGGTTTACGCTTATCTGGACCGTTCCTCGGGATTTGCGTTTGTTTCGTTGCCGCTTGCCCGCTAACGCTCCTGCGCGCTGCCAATTTTTTTAAAAATTGGACGAAACATCAAAAAACACTGCAAAAAAGTGGTTTTTTTTTTGCAGTGATGCAATTAACAATATATATATCTATTTTACCTTTTCTTTCAAAAAGTGCAAGGGAAAGTTTTAAAATTCCTGAGAATTTTCTGGTTTCTTTTCTAGTGTCTGCGCACTTTCCTTAGAACAGCGGTGACCGCCAGGAGCAGCACAGCGCCGAACACACCAGCGGTGGCGGCCCGCGTGCCGGTATTCGGGTTCACAGAGGCGGCGGGCACCTGAGGCGGGACCTCGAAGCCGTGGGGCGGCGTGATGTCTGGGACGCCCGGGTCGGCCGGCGGCGTTACCGGCGGGTCCACCGGCGGATCGACGGGCGGGTCCACCGGTGGCTCTTTTTTGGCAAAACCGACGTCTGCGGCCTCCTGCTCCGGCGCGTCCAGGGTGATTTTCTGCCGCTGGTTCTCGGTGGTGCAGACATAGCCGTCGCCGCGGTCGCTCACGCTCACGGTGTACGCGCCGTATTCCAGATCGGTGAAGCGGTAGTAGCCGTTGCTGTCCGCAAAGGTCTCGGCCACCTTGTCCCCGGCCTCATTGTACAGGGTCACCACGATGTTGCCCACTGGGGCTTCGGTGTCGTGATCCCATTTCTTGTCCCAGTTGTCGTCGTAAAAGACATTGCCGCTGATGCTGCCGAGCTCTTTGGGCTCTGGCGGCACGCCGCAGTCCCGGCACTGGTTGGTGATGTTGTAGCCGCTGTAGATGGTGTCATAGCCCGGAACCGGGTCCTCGACTACCGTGTAGGCTACCAGGCTGCCGTCATCGCCTGTTTTGTCCAGGTTCTCGAAACGGTACTGCCAGTCCGGCCCATAGACGGTCTGGGCGGCGATTTCGACGCCGTTGGCCATGAGGTGTACCCGCACGCTGCCCGGGCGCTTGCCGGAGGCGTCGTTGTCGTCACCCCAGGTCTTGGTGCCGGTGATCTGGATTTTCTCCTTGGCCGGGTGCACGTTGACAATGTCGTTGCCGTTGTAGTCGGCACTGTAGCCGCCGGGCAGGTCGATTTCCTTGACGGTGTAGACGATGGCGTCACCGTTCTGGTCGTAGCCCGGGATACGCTCAAAATTGTAGGTCCAGTTGTTTTCTGCGGACATGACCCGGGTCTGTCCCTCGACTGGTGTGGCGGCCGCGCCGCCGATGCTCTGCATGAGCTGGACGGTGACGCTCTCTGGCCTCAGGCCGTCCTGGTTGTTCTTGTCGCTCCAGGTCTTGCGGCCGTGGAGGCTTGTGACTTCGTCGCGGACATTGGTGAAATTGAAGGGGTTCTCCGGATCCTGATAGCCGCCGTAGCCGGCCGGGACGGCCTCGGTTACGGTGTAGGTAATGGTTTTGCCCTCTGAGTCGAATTTGTCCAGGCCGCGGTATTCGTAGGTCCAGACATCGCCGTCCTGCTTGCTCCACTCTGGCGTCTTACCGGGCTGTTCCACGCCGTTGGCCATGAGGATCAGGTCCAGGTAGGGCCTGTTGGCGCTGTGGCCGTCTTTCCAGGTTTTGGTGCCTGAGACGGTGACGGTGGGGATGCGCGTGTTGGTGATGTTATAGCCCTGATAACTGGTGGTGTAGTGCTCGATGGGGTCTTCCCGGACGGTGTAGTGGTTCGGGTTACCGGCGGTGCCGGGGTCCAGGCCCTCAAAGCTGTAGCGCCAGTCCGGGCCGGTGACGGTCTGGCTGGCTGCCTCCACGCCGTTTTTCATCAGGTAAACGGTGATGCTTTCCGGGCGCAGGCCCTCGGCGTCATTATTATCGTCCCAGGTCTTGACGCCAGCCACCTCGATGGTGGGCCGGGCCGGGTGGGCGTTGATGATGTCGGTGCCGTCGTAGCTGGTGGCGTAATCGTCTGGGTTGACGCCTTTTTCGGCTACGGTGTAGATGATGTCGCGGCCCTGGCTGTCGTAGGCGGGCAGGTCTTTAAAGCTGTAGGCCCAGCCGGTGGCCTCGTCCATCACTACGGTCTGGCCGTCTACGGGCACAGCGGCGCCGTGGTCAATGCTCTGCATGAGCTGAACGGTAACCGCAGCTGGCCGCAGCCCGTCTTTGTCGTCATTGTCCTGCCAGATTTTTCGGCCCTCCAGGCTGGTGACGCCTGTGCGGGTGTTGGTGATATCATTGCCGTTTACGGTGGTGGTATAGCCGTCCACCGGGGCTTCTTCTACGGTGTAGGTGATAAGCTGGCCCTCTTTGTTGTATTTCAGCAGGTTTTCAAAGGTATAGATCCAGGTGTTGCTCTCATAGGTCCAAAAAGGCACCGCGTCCTGCACTACCTCGCCGTCTGCCTTGAGGGTAAGCGTAATATTGGGGCGCTGGCTGTTGTCCTGGCCGCCGTCCTGCCAGCGTTTCTGGCCTGTGACCTCGGTGTAGCCAAAGCGGATATTGGTGATGTTATTGCCGTCGTATTCGGCCTTGTAGCCGTCGGGAACGGCTTCTTCCACAGTGTAGGTGATGCGGCGGCCGCCTGCGTCAAACGCCTCGAGGTTGTCGAAGCTCCAGGTCCAGACGTCGCCGGTCTTATCCCAGGCCGGTACCGCGCCTGCAACCGGGGTGCCGCCCGCTTTAAGGGTCAGCGTGACCTCGGGCCGGGCGCCGCCGCCGTCCTTCCAGGTCTTGGTGCCGGACAGGCTGGTCTTGCCCACGCGGGTGTTGACCAGGGTGTAGCCTGCGCTCATATCGCCCTGGGTCTGGCTGGTGTAGCCGTCCACTGCTGTCTCTGCGATGGTGTACTGGATGGCCTTGCCGTTTTCAAATTTGAGCAGGCTGTCAAAGCTGCCCTTCCAGCCGTTGGCCGCGTTCAGGGTCAGGCTTTCCAGGGTGGGTTTGCCGTTTTTGAGCAGCCTGACCACGATCTCGCCGGGCCGCGCGCTGGCGTCGTCCACATCATTCCAGAGTTTCTGCACCGGAATGCTGATGGTTGCCGGGGGCACGTAGTAGCCAACGTCGGTGTTGGTCACGTTGGGGGTGGCTGGATCCACAGTGTCGAGCTGGAGCTCGTTGGTCTTTGCGGCGTCGTCTTTATCCTTGGTGGTGCAAGCGTTCATGCCCGGATAGGGGCTGACCACCTGCACCCGGTAGGCATCCTCTGAGAAGGGCACATCGGTGAACACATAGCCGCCGGAAATATCGGTGGTGGTGGTGGCGATAACGGTTTTTCCGTCCGGCCCCAGCAGCTCAACCGTCACGTTTGGCAGTGGATAATCCTGGTCGATTTTGGCGTAGACGCCGTCCTTGTTGCTGTCGTAAAAGACCAGGCCGCGGATCTCGCCGTTGGTGTCGTCGGTTCTGGGGATGAGCTCGAGGTTGGTGCTCAGGCTGCCCGGATCGCCGATTTTGTAATAGGCCCAGACGTCCAGAATAGTCCGGTTGCCTTTGTTGCCTGAGAATTTCATGGCGCCGCCTGTGCTGTCCACACCTGCGCTCTGGTCGGCGTCTGCGCCGTTCAAGGCCGGAACGGTGGCGTTGTTATAGTAGATGGTGTGGCGCTCGGCATCGGTGCCGCCGCCGTTACAGCGCTCGACAATGATGCCGCCCGGGTTGTTCTCCACATCCAGAAACGGCAGATGAAGCTCGCCGCCCCGGGCCTGGAGGGTCACCTGGGTCAGGTCACACCTGCCTGCAGGCAGCACATTGCCGTCTGCGTCCTTACCATCCCAGGATACGCTGTTGATCCCGTCGACACAGGCGTTGCCAATGGTCACAATGCCGTGGTCCACGGGTTTGTAGCTGCCGTCCGCCTGCTTTTCCTGGTAGTTCCGCAGGTCAATTTTGAGCTCATAGCTGCTGATGTTCTGGGCGTTAAAAGTAAAGGTACCGCCCTCGCCCACGTAGCCGAAGCCTTCCTTGAAGCCTGTAAATTTAAAACCGCTCACGGTGCCGCTGGTGTCTGGCTCCTGGGCCATTCCCAGGGATTCCAGCAGCTCGGCATCCGGCGGGTTTAAGAAAATGCGGTCGTTGATGTCCAGTCCGTTGTCTGGCACGATGGGTGAGTTGAGCTGCAGGGAGGGGTCGTGGTTGATGAGGGTGTCGATGTCTACGCCCTGTCCCGGATTGTCGGAGTAAAAGGAGTGGTAATAGCTGTTGTTGGTGTCGTCCACGACCAGGCCGCGGTTGTTGGCAAAGAAAATAAAGCCAAAGGGGTCCATGCCGTTCATGTCCACGCAGTACTGAAACCCGTCAAGGGTGAGCACCCGCACCTTAGACTCCAGGCTGCGGCCGTTGTTGCCCATGTTCAGGGTCAGAAAATGGGTGAACACTCTGCCGGGCACCTGGGTACCGTCGGCCTTGGCCACGGTCACATCCCAGGCCGCTACGGTGCTGTCGCCCTGTCCGTTTGTCTTCCAGGCGTCGTTGCTGTCCACGTTCAGGGGGCGCGGGTTGTTCCGGTTGCCGCTGTCCAGCCTGGCGTGGAACTCGAACTCATAGTTGCCGGTCTCGGTCACCTTAAAGACCAGCGGCTTGTAGCCTGCGCCGGTGCCCGCAATGTCCGGGCCTGCCTTTTCCTGGCTGCGGTTCATGAGGTAGCCCACATTGTCGCCGGTGTTGGTGTCATAGACAAGCTCCATGCCCTGCTGGCCCGGCGCGGTGGTAAAGGGCTCGTAGCCTGAGTCATCGGCGCCGGTATAGCGCATGACAATGTCCTGCTGATTCACGTTGTCGGTGACGCTGGAGCCAAAATACAGGGTCTCCCCTGCCTTGGCGTAAACCTTGACAATCTGGTGCCGCAGCACGCCTGCGTCCTTGTGGTCGTACCACTCGGTGTAGGGGCGGTCGCCGCCCTCAGCCGTCAGCTCGCGGCTGCCCTCTGCACGCACCGGTGCAGACAAGAAAAGCAGGCCGGCCAGAAGCAGCAGCACCGCGAATAAAAAGGTCCGGAGGATCGGTAAGCGATGTGTTTTCATTTTGTTTTCCTTTTCTTAATGGTGAAAATTAGTCTTTTAAAGAGTTTTACCCATTTGATTAAGGAAAAAACAAGTATTTGCGCAGGATGCTTTTTTGTTTTTTAGGATGAAGGGTTTCCATAACAACGCATAGCCACTAACTTCTGGACCTTAACCCTGTAATCAAGGATCGCAAATGAAAAAAAGACATTTTTATATTATAATATTTATATAAAATAAACATTACTTAAAAATGCCTAATCTTCCTTATCCTGTTTTGCTGGTTTTGGGATTCTTTATTAAAATGTTAGTGGTTATGCGTTGTTATGGAGTTGATTGCTGGCCTCAAAGACTGCCGGATTCACCTGATAACCTGTAAAGGTGCGGTTTCCGTTGGTAAACTGGCCGCTTTTCAGGTAGCCGTAGTCCTCCAGAATGTTCAGATAGGGCAGCAGGTCCGAAATTTTTTTACAGCCCATGCGCGAAATGCCAAAGAGCTCTGTTTTCGAGAAGGTTTTGAGCCCCTGGGCCTGCAGCACATCCACAATCCGCCGGCAGACGCGCATATTCGGGTCCATCCCATCGCCCATATTGTAGATGATGCGCGCGTACTCGCTAAAATATTTGGCCAGCTTATAGGCCTTGTCCACAGTCTCATGGGACACCGGGGTCTCCATGATGGCGTCGGGGTGGGCGGCGCAGTGGAGGATGCCCACCAGGCGCAGCATCTCGCCGCCGAGCTTGCTCCCCCAGTCCCTTATATCCTTCATGTCGCCCTTCAGGCGGCGCTCGAACAGGGTCTCGTAGGCCATGTAGGCCATCTGGGCGCTGTCCTTGAGCTCAAGCTGCTTTGGCTTTGGCTCAAGGGTGATGTAATTATCGGCGTACAGGCTGTAGACGGCGTTGTAGTAATCGGCGTCGATTTTGGGGTCCATGGCCCGGGCGGTCTCGATGTTGCGATCACCCACCTTGGTTTTGGGCATGGTGTAGAGAAACCGGGCGTTCATGCCCCGGCCGCGCATGACCATATCGCCCATGATGGTGTCGATGATGATGGGCTGGACCATGAGCAGAATGCTCAGGTTGCTGGCGGGCAGAAGCACCGGATCCCGCCCCACGCGGTGGGTTTTGGAGCTGCCGCCGGTGTGGCCTTTGAGCAGGGCGCCCAGGGTGTGCTGGCCGCCGGTATACAGGCCCATCATGTTAGCGAAGAGGTCGCCCTCGTCGGACATGATGATCATGCGGCCGCCGTTGCGGGCCAGCTCCTGCTCCAGGGCCGCGTTGGTGGTGTCGTCCATATACAGGCAGGGCGGGCATTTTTTCTGGAAAAAGGCGATCTTTTCCTTGAGCTCGAGCATGGTTTCCTTGAGGGCTTCCCGCTCTGACGCATCCTTGCATCTTTTGTACTGGCTCTTGGCCGTCTTAAATGCCTCCTCTGCCAGCTCCTGCTCCAGCTCGTCATCAAACTGATGCTTCTGGTACTCTTTCCAGAGCTTTTGCTCGTAATCCTTGATGGGGCGCACCACTTCGTCGTAGACGCTGGATTTCCGCTCGCCGGGGTCGGCCACCACCAGGGTGTACAGGCCCAGGGGCACGGTGAACTTATCCTTTGCGCTGATCTCGTACCGCTTTTGCAGGCAGCCGCCCAGCAGGGCCAGCACGGACACGCCCACCATGTCCACCGGCACCTGCAGGCTCTCGGCCAGGGCCTCGGTATAGCGGGCGTATACGGGCGGCAGGGCGTTTACCGGGAAGGCGGGGCGCTCGATCTCCTCGGTCAGGGGGCTCAGGCGTCCCCACTCGGTGCGCACGGTCCCCGTCTCGGCGTACTCCTTCATGCGCTCCTCGTAGTGTTCATAATCCTCCAGGGCCCAGCCTTTGCCCGGGTCGCAGAGGAACTCGCCCCATTTCAGCCGGAAATCGGGATAATAGCGGACGGTTTCGTCGACTGTGGTCTGGGCGGCCTGCTCTTCTTTGGTGAGGGCTCGGTCCTCGCCGGTCTCGGGGTCGATGGCGCCGATGGTCACACTTGTAACCCGGTGGGTATGCTTGATGTAGGGCTTTCCGGGCTCCCGGTCCTTTTCCTCCACGGCCAGGGCCTCGTTAATCTTCTCCAGGCTTTCTTCCAGGGCCTTGGCCTGTTCGGGCTGCAGGGCCCGGTTGTTTGTGTCGTCGTTGTTCATGGTCACTCCTTTAATATTCGTGTCGATAAATGTCATTATAAAACGGTAAAAAGAAGATTTTTTAATGGAGAATGCAGCATTTTGTTCCTGTCATTCGCCATTTTCCATTCTCAATTTTCCATTAGAAAACCGCCTCTTGCTTTGTCTCTGCCAATACCTCTCAATATCTGCCCTCTCCTTCCCTTACAGGTAGCTTTTAAGCAGGTTTATCAGAGCCTCACGGCTCAGGGTCAGGTCGCTGTCGGGCAGGTAGTCGAAGAAATCGGTAAAGGCTTCGCAGATACCGGGCTCGTCGATGAAGACCGCGTTCAGCTGCCGGCTGTCCTCGCTGAAACGCTGGACGATCACCTGCTGCTCATCGGCCTTGATGATCTCCACATTCAGCGGCGTCCTGAATTTGTCGGAATCGACTAGGGTGAAGGCGGTCTCCCCACCCTCGACGGCGGCCAGGATCTCCCGCAGGAAGTCTTTCCGCTCCTCTGGGCGGCAGCACCGCACCACGCTCTCTGGGAAGTAGCAGATCCGTCCGGTTTCCATGAAGGCGCTCAGGCCCTCGGGGGAGAAGAAGGACCGGCTCAGGGGCTTCTCGCCGCGGTGATAGGGGCCATAGACCTCGCCCGCCAGCGCGCAGACGGCCTCCCGCCCGGGGATGTCGGGCTGTACCAGGGCCTCGATGCGCGGGCCGCTCAGGCAGAGGCTCAGGCAGGGGTGGGGCTCCAGGCTGGCGTCGCCCAGGTTTTCCCGGGTCCAGCCGTACATGTCCTCGATGTGCTCGGCCCTGCGGGTAAGCTTTGGGAGGCCCCGGCAGAGGCGGTCCGCTGCTTGCTGGTAGAAGTCCACGATGGACGCGTCGTCGTACAGAATGGCGGTTTTAAAGCTTCTGGACAGCTTTAGCACATGGCGGTTGGTGATGATGAAATAGGGCAGGAAGGTGGTCACGGCCTGGGCAGGGTCTGCATTCGTATAGGAATAGTATGGGTGGTAGCCGTCGCGGCCGCACAGGCTGAAGGACAGGATGTACTGCAGGTGGCGCAGGTTTTTCTGGATGGCGTCGTTGCGGCTGGTTTCTTTCTCCAGGTAGATAAAATGCTCGATGTCCACTGTGCCGGCCGCGCACACAAAGGCGTTGTACAGGTACTCGTAGACGAACTGGTGGTCGAAATCCAGGGCGATGGCCAGGTGCGGGGCCTCTCTGTGGTAGATCTCGTCGTTGATTACATCGATGATCACGCTGTTGATGTCGTTTTTGCCCTCGATGACCTGTGTCCCGCGGTCTAATACGGGAAAGGCCTTGTACTCCCGGCCGCTGACGTCCTCGGTGGGGGCGTAGGTATTGCCGGCCAGCTCCTCGACGAGGCGCTTGACGCTGTTGCGCCGGTAGTAGACCTTATCGCCGATTTTGGCCATTTTAAAGAGATCGTCCAGTTCCCTTTTTTCAAAGGGGGTCAGGGACAGGGCGCGGCAGAGCTTTTTATAGAAATCGGCGCTGGGCACGCGTTCCCCAACCATGACCTTATGGATGGTGGAGCGGTCGATCCTGGCTTTTTTAGAAAGCTGATAAATGGAAAATCCCGTTGCTTCCACGAAGGTGGTGAGGCGTTCACTGAATTGTGACATGGGCTTTCTCCTTTCAGACGTGAATTTTAAGATTAATAGAAATATTATATATTTATTTTTAATAAAATACAATGCTAATATTTTCATATATAAGATATTTTTTTGCAAACGATTTTCAAAGCGGCTAAAAAAATACTGCCAATGGCAGTATTTTCACCAAACAGTTTAAAACCGGAAAATTTGGAGCAGTCCGGCGTGACGCCGCGGAGCAGCCGTTGGCGTCTCGAAATAAACTGTAGAGATTGGACATTGTTTACCGGTCTGTGGCGTGCACAGCACCGGAATCTGATTTCATCATATCAGAGTTTTGCGGGGATTTCAATATGTGGCAAAAAGTGTGGCAAGGATATTTTGCAATTTTAAAGATTATTGACAGGATTTTTACAAAAAAAAGCATCCGCAAAACCTGTCCTCTTGCCTAATTTTCTTTTCATTCAAGTGTTTCAGCTTGAAAATGATTGATTCTTAAATAAAAATTAAAGCCTTGTGGGGCCGCCAATGGATTTTCTTCCAGATGCCCTGCGCGCTCGGTGCTCTTACCTCGCAGCTTCGACGGCTCTGCTTAAAATGTGCCGGATTCTTTCTCAATGAGACCGTAGGCGCAGCTCGGTAAAGCACCGAGCGCGCACGCTTAAGAGGATAGAAAATCCATTGGTGCCTCAGCTCCCCGGCAGTCCGGCCCGTATCGCGGCGATACCCTTTGACAAATCGAGAAGTATGACAATTAAAAAAGAGGTACGGTCTGTTTCAGACCCTACCTCTCATACGGTATCTTTATTTGGCTTTGCGTGCCACAACCTTTTTAGCCGCTTCGACGATGGCGTCAGTGGTCAGGTTGTATTTTTCAAGCAGCTCCAGCGCTTTGCCGGACTGGCCGAATTGATCCATCACGCCGACCTTTTCAACCGGTGCGGGTGTGGTTTCTGCCAGGACTTCGCAGACTGCGCCTGCCAGGCCGCCGATGATGCTGTGTTCTTCAGCTGTAACGATGGCGCCGGTTTCTTTGGCGGCTGCTTCGATGGCTTCGCGGTCGATGGGTTTGATGGAGCCCATGTTCAGGACGCGGGCGGAGATGCCTTCTGCCTTTAAGGCGTCAGCGGCTTCCAGAGCCTTTTCAACCATTAAGCCCATGGCCATGATGGTCAGGTCGTGGCCTTCTTTTAAGGTCACTGCCTTGCCAACTTCAAATTCATAATCGTCGTCAAAGATCACGTTGGTGTCCAGGCGGCCCAAACGGATGTAGACCGGGCCGTCGATGGCAACGGCGGCGTCCATCATGCGCTGTGTTTCAGTGGCGTCTGCCGGAACCAGAACCGTCATGTTTGGAACCGCACGCATCAGAGCGACGTCTTCCACGGACTGGTGGGAGCCGCCGTCCTCGCCAACGGAGATCCCCGCATGGGTCAGGGCGATCTTCACGTTCAGCTTTGGATAGCAGATGCTGTTGCGGATGATTTCAAAGGCACGGCCAGCGCCGAAAATGGCAAAGGTGCTGGCAAAGGGAATCTTGCCCGTGGTGGCTAAGCCTGCGGACATGCCCATGAGGTCGGCTTCCGCGATACCGGCGTTAAAATGACGTTCTGGCATCACCTTTTTAAATTCAGAGGTTTTGGTCGCGCCGGATAAATCCGCGTCCAAAACGACAATATCTTTATTTTTTTCAGCGAGTACTGCTAAATATTCGCCGTACGCCTGTCTTGTTGATTTTTTACTCATGATTAATCCTCCAGTTCTTTCAGTGCAATTTCAACCTGTTCCGCGTTTGGTCCCTTACCGTGCCAGCCGGCATTGTTTTCCATGTAGGAAACGCCCTTGCCTTTAACGGTTTTGCAGACTAAAACAGAAGGCTTGCCCTGGCAGGCATAAGCTTTTTCAAGGCCTTCGCGCAGTTCTTCAAAGTCGTTGCCGTCTGCGATGTTGATGACATTCCAGCCAAAGGCCGCGAATTTTTCATCAATCGGGTACGGTGACATAACGTCTGTGATTGCGCCGTCGATCTGCAGGTTGTTGTTATCCACAAAGGCGATCAGGTTGTCCAGCTTGTAGTGGGCTGCGGACATGGCTGCTTCCCATACCAGACCTTCCTGGAGTTCGCCGTCGCCGAGTAACACATAGGTTTTCCAGTCTGCTTTGTCGATTTTTGCGCCCAGCGCCATACCGACAGCAGCGGAGATGCCCTGGCCCAGAGAACCGGTGGACATATCCACACCCGGAATCTTCTTCATGTCCGGATGGCCCTGAAGGATGGCGCCAACCTGACGTAAGTGATCCAGTTCGGATGCGTCAAAGAAGCCCTTTGCTGCCAGGGTTGCGTACAGAACCGGCGCGGCATGGCCCTTTGACAAGACGAAACGGTCGCGGTCTGCTTTTTTGGGATCCTTTGGATCAACGTTCATCTTTTCAAAATATAACAAGCTCAAAATTTCAACTGCTGATAAAGATCCACCCGGATGACCGGAAGCGGCTTTACCAATCATTTTCACGATATCCCGGCGGATACCTTTTGCTGTTTTTTCTAAGTTTTCCATATGTTACTCCTTCTAATTTATTTTAGTTGAGCGTTGATAATTGATAGTTGACAGTTAAAGAACAAATTTGCTCTGCAAATTTGATTTAAATCAAAATCGCCTGCGATTTTGTTCAATAACGATTCACTATCCACTCTCCACTCTCAACTGACTCACTAATTATTCATTGAAATTCTTAAACCCTGCGCCCAGCACCTCCTGGGTATCGGCCAGGGTCACAAAGGCGCCCGGGTCAATCTCATAGATGATGCTCTTGAGCTTCGCGATCTGATTCCTGTAGACAATGCAGTAAACCACATCTTTGCTCTGGCCCGAATACGCGCCGTAGGCGTGAAAAATCGTGGCGCTCTTGTTGAGATCCATCCGGATGCGCTCGCAGATTTCCGGGCTCTTGTCTGAGACAATGTTGGCCGCCTTGGCGTAATTGTTGCCCGCGATGACAAAATCCATGACCTGTGTGTATAAAAACAGGACGATGATGGAATAGAGCATGATCGAGATGTTTTTAAAGGCGATCCCCGCAAAAATGACAACGCAGAAATCAATGCACATGATCCAGGTGCTCAGGGTCAGGCGTCTGGTCAGCTTGTGGAGCATCCGGGCCAGCAGGTCTGTCCCGCCGCCGGAGCCGCCCATGCGGTACAGCACGCCCATGCCGACTCCGTAAAGGACGCCGGCGAAAATACTGGCCAGAAGGACGTCGTCTGAGAAGGGCGGTATCACACCCGCCATCACGTCGACCAGAACCCCGTAGGCCAGGGTGCAGACAAAGCTCTTGAGGCCAACGCTTCTGCCCAGCACCTTGAGCGAGATCAGCTGTGTGGCCACAGAGAACACAAAGGTAACCGTCCCAACCGGCAGCCCTGTCACATAGTAGAGCACTGTGGCCAGCCCGCTGAAGCCCCCGGGCGCCAGCTTGTTGGGAATCATGAACATATTGGCAGCCAGCGCTGTCATAAAGGTCCCGAACAGAATGCCCACGTACTCAAAAATGGTACGGGCGACCTTATTATTCTTGATTTTATTATCCATTTCACATCATAAGGCAGTGGATAGTGGATAGTGAATAGTGGATCGTTATTGAACAAAATCGCCTGCGATTTTGATTTGAATCAAATTTGCAAAGCAAATTTGTTCTTCAACTGTCAACTATCAATTATCAACTCTCAACTCTCCTAAATTCCTCCAAAAAATCCATCGTTCAGTATCTCTACCTCCAGATGTTTCTCACCCATAAAATCATAGATGCGGGGAACCCGCTTGTTCACCATACAGAGCAGCTCGTAGGAGATGGTTCCCAGCTTTTCAGCCAGCTCCTCAACGGGGAGATTTTCCCCGAAAAGTTCTACCTCATCGCCGAGGGAAACGCCCTCAAGGCCCGTAATATCAACCATACACTGGTCCATACAGATATTCCCCACCACTGGCGCGCGCTGCCCGTTAATCAGTACCTCCGCACCCTTTCCGGAGAGCATCCGGCTATAACCGTCGGCATAGCCCACTGGCAGTGTCGCGATTTTCCGGTCGCACTCAGCCGTGAACTTTCGTCCATAGCTCACCGAATCGCCCGCATGAATGGTCTTGATATGGATAATGCTGGTCTTAAAGCTCATGACCGGCTTTAACGCAAGCTTTTCCTTTTTTACCTCATCCGAGGGGTAGTGGCCATAGAGAATGATCCCCGGGCGCACCATGTTAAAGATTGTTTTGTCAAAATCAATGATGGCTGCTGAGTTTTCCACATGCTTGAGCGGAATCTCAACACCCTTATCGGAAAGCGCCTTGACCACCTGGGCGTAGCGCGTGAGCTGCAAATGCGTAAAGTCCTTGTCGCTTTCGTCTGCGGTGGCAAAGTGGGTGTAAAGCCCCTCGATGCGGATACCCGGCATTTCCGCGATCTGCAGAATCGCCTCCACCGCCTCATCCCACCGAAAGCCGATGCGCCCCATACCAGTGTCCACCTTGATGTGAACCGGGTGCACCGAACCTTCAGCCACGCAGTAGTCCGACAGCGCCTGCGCGAACGCGGTCTGATAGACGCCAGGGGTCACGTCCCATTCCACCAGCTCTGGAATCTGGTCGATACCCGTACCGCCCAGGATGAAAATCCCGCAGCGGTCAATGCCCTTCTGGCGCAGGGCGATGGCCTCGTCCAGAAAAGCGACACCCAGGCAGGGCACGCCCTCGTCCTGTAAAAGCTCGGCCACATCCACGCCGTGGCCGTAGGCATCCGCCTTGACCACACCCATGATCCGGGTCTCCGGGCCCGCTGCTTTTCTGATCTGCTCAAGGTTAAAGAGCAGGTTCTCAAGCTTGATCTCCGCCCAGGTAGGCCGGTGGGCGGGAACTTCATTGAAATCATCAAAAAGATCCAAGGGAAACACCTTCTGTCTTTAGTAATTTTTAACCATTTCCAGCACCATCTTGGCCGCATTGACCACGGACATCTGGAAATTATTCTGGTAGGTTTCGACCAGATCACCGTCCGCGTTATCTGAAATGGAACGGATCACGATATAGGGAATGCCGTTGACATAGGCTGCCTGGCCGATGGCCGCACCCTCCATCTCCACACAGGCTCCGCCGAAAACCTCGGTCAGCTCCTGCTTGAGCGCCTGGGAGTCTACCCCCAGGTCAGCGGTCATCACACGGCCCACCAGAGCTGCCGCTCCGACCTTGGCCGCCGCGTCCTTGGCCAGCCTGATCAGCCGCTCGTCGGCCGGGAAAAAGGTAATGTCCATGTTCGGGATCTCGCCTCTGGGATGACCAAAGGCAGAGCCGTCCATGTCATACTGGACCGAATCTCTGGAGATCACAATGTCTCCCACGCTCAGGCCTTTGGCCACAGCGCCGCCCACACCCACGTTGATCACACAGCTCACGTCAAAAAGGTCGACCAGCGCCTGGGTGCACAGCGCCGCGTTAACCTTGCCCACACCGCACATCACAGCCACCACCGGCTTGCCGTAAAGCAAACCCTTATAGAAGGTCATTCCCGCCTTCTCACTGGTCTCGACCTGTGTCATATTGTTTTTAATGTCCCGCACTTCATCCTTCAGTGCCGCAATGATTCCAATCATATTCTATCTCCACTCTATTTTAGTTGCTTATTGATTCATTTATTAGAAATTCACAGGCAAAGAGTTTATAGTGGATAGTGGATAGTTAATGTACAAAATCGCGAACGATTTTGATTTAAATCAAATTTGCTTTGCAAATTTGTTCCTAAACTATCAACTATCAATTATCAACTCTCAACTAACAACGCGATTGCCTTTGCCGCAATGCCTTCTTTTCGCCCGGTAAAGCCGAGCTTCTCCTCAGTGGTTGCCTTCACGCTGACCTGGTCAATATCAATCCCCAGTGTCCTCGCGATGTTTTCGCGCATGGCTTCAATATAGGGCGCGCATTTCGGCGCCTGGGCCACAATGATGGCGTCGATGTTGCCGACCGCATAGCCCTTTTCCAAAGTAAGCGCGCCCACCTCAGCCAGCAGGCCCATGCTGTCCGCGCTTTTATATTTCTCATCCGTATCCGGAAACCATTTTCCAATGTCACCGAGGGCCAGGGCCCCCAGCATCGCGTCCATAATGGCATGGACTAACACATCCGCGTCCGAATGGCCAAGCAGTCCTGTAGGGTGCTCAATCTCCACCCCGCCAAGGATCAGTTTCCGCCCTTCTGAAAGCTGATGCACATCATAACCGAGTCCAACTCGAAAAGGATTCATAGGTTTACCTCCACGAATGTCTGTCATTATTATTGATAAAACCGACGGGGCAGACCTGCCCTTTCACCCTGAAAAAGCAGTGCTCCCGATAGCTGAATCTTATCATATTCTAAAAGATTTGCATAGAGAATCCCTGAACAAAAATTCATGTAATCCTATGCAAATTTACGGTTTTTCCGAAAATTCAAGAATGTGTTCATTATGTTTAATTAAGTAAAAATAGTATCGACATCTATCCGATAACAGCGGGTTTAGCTGTTGACAATTTTTACAAAATTAAAGGCATTCCCGTCGATCACTCAGCGGATTTCATCCTCCTCCGAGAATTCTTTATATACCCGGTAAGGCTTGGTAATCACACGGTAAGGCAGTGAACGCAAGAAGCCGTTAAGGTCTGCCTCCATTTCCCTCGTCATCCGCTTCGGCTTCGACATTACCCGGGAAATAAAATCATCTTTGTAGTGCTCTTTGACATATTCCTGATTAATCTGAATACCGATTCCACAGTTCTTACAGGTTATCTTATGGATCTGTCCGTCCAGATAATCAATCTCATGCTCGGTTTCCTTATCACAGTTCATGCAAAATAAATAAGCATCAACCTTACTGCTCTTTGCCATTTCACGCCTCCATTCTGTTGTCCCACCGGGACTTTTATGGCTCTATTATACCATAAATCGGAAAAACCTTCACCGCCGCCAATACGAATTAATGAATAATTAATAAATAAGAATGGAAAAGAACAAATGCGAAAATGGGCGTGGTGTGTGAAAATTGACGTCAAAGTACGTCGCGTTTCACACCGCACCTAAAAAACAACCCGTATCGCAACGATACGGGTTCAGAGTGTAGACAAATGTTACCATGAACAGACAGAGCGTTAAAGAGATGTCTGTTAATGCAGAATGGAGAATGGAAAATGGAAAATTGTCGAACCCTTTTGCCGGTGCAAAAGCGATTAAGACAGCGGCCTACGGCCGCAATTCCAATCAAAATGCGTAGCATTTTGTTCCTGTAATTCTCCATTCTCCATTTTCAATTTTCCATTAAGACAGCTTCTTGCTTTTGCTTTACCGCATCACCCTAAAGTTTCATCTACCCCGCTACAATATCCCGAACACACTCCCCGGCGATCATCAGCCCGGCCACTGAGGGCACAAAGCTCACGCTGCCCGGCGGGGTGCATTTAAGCGCTGGCACTTCCTTTGAGTAGAGCACTTTCAGCTTTCTGACGCCCCGGGCCTTCAGCTCCCGGCGCATGACCTTTGCCAGGGGGCAGACCGAGGTTTTGTAAATGTCGGTGATCTCAAAACAAGAGGGGTCCAGCTTGTTGCCGGTACCCATGCTTGAAAGAATGGGAATCCCCTTTTTCTGACACGCGCAGATCAGGGCCAGCTTGGCGGTGACCATGTCGATGGCGTCGATGACGTAATCATAGGTTTCCAGCTCAAAATCCCCGGCGTTCTCCGGCAAAAAGCACTGGTGCAGCGGGATGATCTCTGCCGCCGGGTTAATGTCCCTCAGCCGCTCCGCGGCCACCTCCACCTTAACACGGCCGACGGTCGAATGCAGGGCGATGAGCTGACGGTTGAGATTGGTGATGTCCACCACGTCCTTGTCCACCAGGGTCAGGCTGCCCACACCTGCCCGGATGAGCGCCTCAGCGGTAAAGGACCCCACGCCGCCCACGCCAAACAGGATCACCCGGGCGCGCTGTAACTGATTAAGGCCCTCGTCACCAAGGACAAGGGCCGTTCGGTCAAACTGTGTTGCCATTACATTCTTTCCGGCGCGTCAATGCCCAGAATCCCCAGGACATTGGCCAGCACCTGCTTGGTTCCCTTGATCAGGGCCAGGCGGGCTCTCATGAGCCCGGTATCCTCCACGCGCACGCGGCAGGCGTTGTAAAAGCTGTGGAACGCAGCGGCCAGATCCATGGCGTAATGGGTGATCCGGCTCGGGTCCATCTTTTCCTCAGCCACGATGATCTCATTGGGCAGGGTCGACAGCATATTCAGCAGGGTAAGCTCTTCCTTTTCCCTGAGCAGGGTCAGGTTAGCCGGCCCTTCAGCGTCTTTGTCCTCTGCCATCTGGCGCAGGATGCTGCAGATGCGGGCATGGGCGTACTGAACATAGAACACCGGGTTCTCATTGGACTGCTCGATGGCCAGATCCAGGTCAAAATCCAGATGGCTGTCCGGTGAGCGCATGTTAAACAGGAAGCGGGCAGCGTCGCGGCCAACCTCCTCGATGAGGTCCGTCAGGGTGATCATCTCGCCCTTACGCTTGGACATGCGGGCGATTTCGCCATCGCGCATGAGGCGCACCAGCTGCATGATGACAATTTCCAGATGATCCGGGTTCACGCCGGCAGCCTGCATGGCCGCTTTTAAACGGGCGATGTGGCCGTGGTGGTCCGCCCCCCAGACATTGACGCAGCGGTCAAAGCCGCGGGTCTTAAATTTATTCAGGTGATAAGCGATGTCCCCCATGAAATAGGTGGGCAGGCCATTCTGGCGCACCAAGACATCGTCCTTCTCACAGCCGAACTCACTGGTGGTAAACCACAGGGCGCCTTCCTTTTCATAGACCGCGCCGCTGTCCTGTAAGATTTTCAGGGCAGACTCGATGGCTCCCCCATCGTAAAGGCTCTGCTCTGAAAACCAGATGTCATAATGAATGCCGTATTTTTCAAGGTCGGCGTGCATTTTGTTCAGGTTCTTTTCAAGGGCATAGTCGACAAAAACGCCCTTGCGCTCAGCCTCGTCCATGGCCAGATATTTTTTGCAGGCTTGTGCGCCGCCCTCCTGGTCGATGAATTCCTCCATGTGCACCCGGATATCGTTGCCCTGATAGCCGTCCTCCGGGAAAGGAATATCCTCACCCATAAGCTGGCGGAAACGCGCGTCCAGAGAATCCCCGAACTTGGCGATCTGGTTGCCGGCGTCGTTGACATAAAACTCACGGGTCACGTCATAGCCCGTCCACTCCGCGATGGCGGCCAGGATATCTCCGATAGCGCCGCCCCTGGCGTTGCCCATGTGCATTGGGCCTGTCGGGTTGGCGGATATGAACTCAAGGTTGTACTTTTTGCCGGCATTGCCCTCGGTTTTGCCGTAGTTTTCCTGCATGGCTTCAATTTCCAGCAGCACCTCATACACCCAGTCCGCCTTAAGCTTGAAGTTAATAAAGCCCGGTCCGGCGATCTCAACCGCCTCCACGTAGGAATTGTCAATATCCATATGGCGCACGATGCTCTCAGCGATCACACGCGGTGCCTTGTGGGCCTGCTTTGGCAGCTGCATGGCAATGTTGGTGGCGTAGTCGCCGTGCTCACGCTCACGGGGCACCTCCAGATAGATCTCTGGCAACGCCTCGACGGAAAAGTCGCCGGCTTCCATGGCCGCGTCCACCGATCCCGCGATAAGCCCTTTTATCTGGTTTTCAATTTTTTCTCTGATATACATAATATCCTCCAAAATGTTTCAATTGAAAATGGAGAATTGAGAATGGAAAATTGACGAACCCTTTTTCTGCCGAAAAAGCGATTAAAACTGCGGCCTACGGCCGCTATCCAATTCAAAATGCGCAGCATTTTGTTCCAATAATTTTCCATTCTCCATTTTCAATTCTCCATTAGAAAGGGCGAACATCGTTCGCCCTTTTTTCTTAGTTTTTATAATTACTGATGCGAATGTCCAGCGTATTTTCCGTGTTGGTCATGCCCTCAACCTCGATGGCGTAGTCGACCTTGACATTGACCGGGTCCTTCCGGTCGTTGTAGGCGACGTTCACGCCCTTGGTAAAGATGCCCATGGCAATGTCGCCGTAGGGAGTGGAATAGAGCGTCACATTGCGTTTGCCTTCTTCAAATTCCATGAGGGAGTTTACTGAGCCCAGACGGATCACAGAGATTTTACCGCCCTCCACCTTTACCGTGGTGGTGGTGCCCTCCATGCCGGAGACCTCAGATTCTTTATAGGTCAGACAAGAGATGTTTTTTTCCTTATACATATCGCCTTCGGTTGAAAACTCCATCTTATCCTCATTACGGTGCTGGTCGCTCACGATTCCAGTAATCGAAAGCCATACTTTTTTTCTTTCATCATCTGTCACAACAATCACCTCCGAATCGTTATAAACTTTTCAGGCTGCTGCACAGCAGGAAGCTGCCGCCCGGAGGCGCCTTGCTTCACGCTTTGTACACTTTTAACTTTAGTGTCTCTATTAAATCATTTATGGCTTTATTTTTCAAGGACTTTCTTAAATAATCTGTGATTTAGTTGTTGACACGCTTAACAGAAGCACCCTGGATCAGTTTTTCAACCAGCTCAGCGTAAGAAATGCCCATATTTTCCCACATTTTCGGGTACATGCTGATATTGGTAAAGCCTGGCATGGTGTTGATTTCATTGATATAAATATTGTAGGTGGCGCGGGTCACAAAGAAATCCACACGGCTGAGGCTGCTGCCGTCAATGACCTCAAAGGCCTTGATGGCGTATTCGCGGATTTTCTCGAGCAGAGCGTCGCTGATCTGTGCTGGGATCACGATTTTTGAGTCCTGGTCATCGCTGTATTTCGCTTCATAATCATAAAATTCCTTGGAGGCCACCACTTCACCGGGGATCGCAGCTTTGATCTCGCCGTTTTCTTCCAGAACCGCGCATTCAATTTCGCGGGCGTTCAGGAAGCCTTCGACCACGATTTTATTGTCGTAGCGGAGTGCCTCGTTGACGCCGTCGGCAAACTCTTCCTTATTATGCGCCTTACTGATGCCCACGCTGGAGCCCATGTTGGAGGGCTTTATAAATACCGGGAAGCCACGGCCGGCGATGTCGTCGATGATGCTGTCCGGGTCTTTTTCCCAGTCCTTGCGTTTGAAGTAAACATACGGACCGACCGGGATACCAGCGCTCTCGAAGAGCATTTTGGAAGCCACCTTGTCCATGCCGGCAGCAGAAGCCAGCACGCCGCAGCCCACATAGGGCTTGTTCATCAGCTCAAAAAGGCCCTGAATGGTGCCGTCCTCGCCCATGGGTCCGTGAAGTACCGGGAAGAACACATCCACATCCTGGATAATGGGATCGTGGAAAATGGAAAAATCGGCGTGGATTTTGTCCGTATCCTGCTCCCAGGAGCCGTCTTTAATATTTTTATAGTCCCCGGTGTAGACCTTCCAGTCACCGTCTTTGGTGATGCCGATCAGGGTAATATCATATTTTTCTTTGTCAATCACTTCAATGACATTGCAGGCTGAGGCGCGTGACACCTCATGTTCACCAGACTGTCCACCAAATACAATGCCTAAATTAATTTTTTTCTCCATAATGGATTCCTCCTTAAATTTTTGCGTGAGCCACGCCTGCTCTGTCATGACTGACAGGCCATTTTGCAGGAAAAGCTCCGCTGTTATGCCGTTTCCAGGCACCAGTTTTTTATGGAAACTGCCGTCATAGACGCAGCCGCACCCGCAGGAAGGGCTCTTTGCCTTGAGCACCGCCAGCCGCGCGCCCGCCTTCCTGGCAAGGGATAACGCTTTTTGTGCCCCTTTTTCAAAGGCGTTCGTTAAATCTTCATTTTTTACATTATACACTTTCCTTTCCCCTTTGACTACCCTAATTTCACAGGGTTTTCGGGGAATTTCCAGCCCGCCCAGGCATTCCGGGCAAATGGTCACTGCTTTTCCGTCCTCCACCAGCGCTTTAAGCTCCGGCACCAGGTTATCCCGTCCGTCATACCGGCAAGGAACACCGGCGAGACAGGCACTGATGACGAGCTTAACTGCCTTTTTTTCTTTTGTTTTTTTCATAATACCATCCACAATTTCGCTGGGTGGAAAGTTGAAAACCCTCTCCCTGATGTCTCGCCTCAGTCTCTCAGCTTTCCTCTACCGCTCCCCCGGCCCATTCTCCTTATAAATCCAAGCCCCACGTTTGTAGACCATTTTCATCACCATATCTTTTACCACAATCTCACCGGTTTGAATCACCGTGCCCGCGGCAATGGTAATGCTGTCTTTAAGGGTGGCACTGTGGCCGATAAAGGTGTGGTCCTTCACCGTAACCTCACGTCCGATATTGACCCGGGCCAGCAGCTCACAGTAGGGCTCGATCCGGCTCATGGCCCCAACGATACTGCCCTCCCCGATGACGGTGTGGGTGCCGATCGACGCGCCAGCCCCCACAATGGCGCCGGCTCCGATATAGGCGCCGGGCTCCACCACCGCGTCCGCTGCCACATAGGCCGCCGGATGGATGACCGCCTGGTAGCAGAGCTCCGGAAAAGCCCTGACCACAGCCTCGCGATTCCTCAGGCTGTCTGCTGCCACGATAAAGCCCCGGCCTCGTCCGCTAAAGCGTTCCGCCTCCTCAAAGCTTCCCAGTACCGGATAGGGAAAATCCTCCGGCGGCGTGTCACCAGTATACAAAAAACCTGTCAGGCTATAATCCGGCCCGCTCAGGGCCTCGGCGATCACCCGGCCGGCAAGGCCTGTTCCGATAACAACCATTCCTCTCATTTCCGCACACTTTTCCTTTCCTTCATTTACTTCATTTTACCACACTGGCCGGATAAAAACAAAAGAATCCACCCCCGCAAAGGGATGGATTCTCAAAGTTTAAACAAATATTATCACAAAGCGGCGAAGGGTTAAAGATAGGACTTACTCAGTTGAAAGTTGATAGTGGAAAGTTCAGGTACAAATCTGCCGAGCACTCTGCATCTTTCGTAAAAATTCTATCGGATTCCTCTAGCTGCTGGTGCTGGTTGGCATATAGGGGATCAGGGCCTTGGCCAGCTTATCTACCGGCATACTCTGGAGCACGACCCTGCCAGGGCCGGTCAGTGTTGCGAAGAACAGGCCCTCGCCGCTGAACAAAATGTTTTTAGCGCCCTTTACCTGGGTGACGTCAAAATGCACCTTTTCCTGGAACACAGCGATGTGCCCCTGATCCACGTTGATGGTCTGCCCTTCCTCAAGGTTGTACTCGATGGTGCTGCCATTGAGCTCAAGGAAAACCAGTCCGGGCCCTGTGAGCTTCTGGAGAATGAAGCCCGCGCCGCCAAAAACGCCAGTCTTGACACTCTTCTTAAAGAAAATGGAAAAATCCACAGATTCCTCAGCCGCCAGAAACGCCGTCTTGGCACAGATAATGGACTGTCCCGCCTCCAGGCGCACTGCCCGGATATTGCCCGGGAAGGACGACGCAAAGGCGATCTTTCCCTTGTCGCCCGTACAGGTGTAGGTGGTCAGAAAAAGCGAGTTGCCGCTGAAGCTTCGCTTGATAGCCTTTAAAGCTCCGCCTCTGGTGGTGGTTTCCATGTCAAAGCAGGGGTCCATCCAGGACATGCCGCCGGATTCGGTATAGATCTGCTCGCCCCGGTCCAGCTCAAGCTCTACGACTGGCAGGGTATCGCCGATAATTTCATACTTCATTTTTTACTCCTCTCTTGTAAAGAGCCTCCCAAAATCCCGAAAACAGTCTTTTCGGGATTTCTCAGCTCGTTTTATCCTCAAACTTTGTACTCACCCAGGCCTTAAGCCTCAATGATTTCATTCACAGCTTTTTTCAGAATTTCCATTTTTTCCTCTGCCCGCTCACGGCTCTTGCCCGTGACCGAGTAGTAAACCTTCAGCTTCGGCTCAGTGCCCGAAGGTCTCAGGGCATACCAGGAATTTTCATTAAAGACAAATTTGAGCACGTTGGATTTAGGCAGGTCGATGGCGGATTTCTCCCCACTGGCCAGATCCAGGCTTTCTTTAGACTGGTAGTCGTTGTAGATCACCAGCTTTTCGTCCGCAAAGGCGTCAAAATGGTTGGCGCGGAATTTTTCCATGATGTTTGCAATCTGCTTCTTGCCCTCGATGCCCTCCAGCGTCATGGACTGGATACCCTCGATAAAATAGCCGAATTTCTGATACAGCCCTTCCAGAGCGTCGTACAGGGTCATGCCCTGTTTCTTATAGTAATCGGCCATCTCACAGACCAGCGCGGAAGCCAGTACCGCGTCCTTATCGCGGGCGTAGTTGCCTGCCAGGTAGCCATAGCTTTCTTCATAGCCAAAGGCAAAGCTCTTTTCGCCAGTCTTCTCATATTCGGTCATGTGTTCGCCGATGTATTTAAAGCCGGTGAGCACATCCACCACCTCAGCCCCGTTCGCTTTGGCCACAATGCCGCCCAGCTCACTGGTGACAATGGTCTTGATGACCACCTTGTTGTCCGGCAACCCGGTGCGGGTCTTGAGGAAGTAGTCCACCAGCAGCGCGCCGGTCTGGTTACCCGTAAAGACCACAAATTCACCCTCGGCGTTGCGTCCGACCACGCCCACACGGTCGCAGTCCGGGTCGGTGCCGATAATGATATCCACATCGCTGGCTTCTGGCATTTCCATGGCAATGTTAAACACCGACCGTTCCTCCGGATTCGGGTAAGAAACCGTCGGGAAATTGCCGTCCGGCTGTTCCTGCTCTGCCACCACGGTCACATTCTTATAGCCCAGGTCGTCCAGCACACGGCGCACCGGCACATTGCCGCTGCCGTGGATGGGGGTGTAGATCACCTTTAAGTCACTGCCCGGGTTGGCCTTTACCACATTTTCGACCGCAGCGGCGTAAGCGTCGTCCACTTCTTTTCCGATGATCTGGATCATGCCGTCTTCCACAGCGGTCTGCATATTGGCCAGTGGAATATCAAAATAATTGTCGATTTTTTCAATTTCAGCCACCAGTTCGTCAGCTGCCGGAGAAACCATCTGGCCGCCGTCGGGGCCATAGACCTTATAGCCGTTATACTCCTTTGGATTGTGAGAAGCGGTGATGACGATCCCGCCCGCAGCGCCCACATGGCGCACTGTGAAGGACAGCACCGGCGTCGGTCTCAGGCTCTCAAACAGGTAGGCCTGAACACCCATGGCCGCCAGCACACGCGCGGCGGTCTGAGCGAATTCAGCCGATTTATTTCTGGAGTCAAAGGCGATGGCGACACCCTTTTCAGCATTCTTAGGGTCTGTCGCCAGCAGGTATTTTCCCAGTCCATAGGTCGCCTTTGCCACAATATAAACGTTCATCCGGTTAATGCCTGCGCCGATCTTGCCGCGCATCCCGCCAGTGCCAAACTCCAGGTCCTGATAAAAACGGTCCTCGATTTCACCCTCGTCAGTCATTGCTTCAAGCTCGGCGCGTAAATCCGCGTTCAGCTCCGGATAATCTTTCCATAATTGATATACTTCTTTGTAGCCCATTGTGTTCCTCCTTATATGATTTCGATTGATTGATTTCGGTTACATGGTCTTATTATACCCGAAATTCACTGTCTGCTCAAATAAAAAATAAATTTTTACAAAACAGACTAAAAAAATGGAGAATGCAGAATGGAGAATTGAGAATTACAGGAACAAAACGGCAAAGCCCTTTTGATTTAAATCAATTTTGTCAAAGACAAAATTGGCCCGATAATTCTCCATTCCCCATTCGCAATTCTCCATTCCATTAAGTTTCTACTTTTGATCGTCAAAGTAACTTTTTAAATACTTCATAAAGCGTTCCTCAAGCCCCGGTGTGCGCAGGCCGTACTCAACCGTGGCTTCCAGAAAGCCCAGCTTGTCACCCACATCGTAGCGGCGGCCCTTAAAGTCATAGGCCAGTATGCGCTGCTTTTCGCCCAGGGTTTTCAGACCGTCAGTCAGCTGGATTTCGCCGCCAGCGCCCTTTCCGGTATTTTCCAGAATATCGAAGATGGCCGGGGTGATGATGTAGCGGCCCAGGATCGCCAAATTGGAGGGCGCGGTGCCGATGGCCGGTTTTTCAACCATATCGTCCACCTCAAAGATGTCCCCGGTCACAGGCCTGCCAGAGACAATGCCATATTTATCCACCTGGTCGTCCGGCACAGTCTGCACGCCGATCACAGAGGCCTGGTACTCGTCAAAGACCTCGATCATCTGTTTTAAGGCAGGCTTTTCCGGGTTGTATACAATATCGTCCCCCAGCACAACGGCAAAGGGCTCGTCACCCACAAATTCTTTGGCGCAGAGCACTGCGTGGCCCAGTCCCTTGGCCTCCTTCTGGCGCACCGTAAAGATATGGGCCATATTGGTAATGTCCTCAATCATCTTGAGTTCCTCGGTTTTACCCTTCATCTGCAGGTTAAACTCAAGCTCGGGCACGTTGTCGAAATGGTTGGTAATGATGTCCTTGTTTCTGCCTGTGATAATCAACACTTCATCGATGCCAGAATCCACAATCTCCTCAATAATATACTGAATTGTCGGCTTATCCACAATGGGCAGCATTTCCTTTGGCACGGATTTGGTGACAGGCAGAAAACGGGTGCCCAGGCCCGCAGCCGGAATGACCGCTTTTTTTACTTTCATAATTCCTCCTCTGATGCTTAATGCATCCCTAATCCATAGTATTTAAAGAGCTGCTTAACCTCCTTGCGCTTCACAAAAAGGTTCTGCAAATCAATGAGTATCTCACCCTTCATTTTTTCCTTCAGCAGGTTTTCGTCCGTGGCCCGGGTGTTTGGCCATTTGGTCAGCACCACCAACGCGTCGGCGCCCTCAGCCGCCTCGTAGATATCATCGCAGAAGGTAATGGCGTCCTTTTCCTTAAACAGCCGCCACTTTGCCTGCTGGTAGCCGTCGGGATTGTAAATCCGCAGACAGGCTTCCTTTTCCACAAGGCCTCTTATAATGTCCAAAGACGGTGCCTCCCGGAGGTCATCTGTGCCGAAATCCGGGGCCAGCCCCAGAATACCAATGGTTTTTCCGCCCACGCCATCCATAATGTTTTCAATTTTCGCCACACATTTCTGCTTCTGGCATTCGTTGGCTGTGATGGCGCCCTTCAGAACCTCAGCGGTTTCGTCTGCTTCCTCGGCAATGCGCACCATGGCGCGGGCCGTCTTAGGCAGAATGCTGCCGCCGTAGCCCGGCCCCGGGTCCATGAGCTGGGGTGAAATCCGGGAATCCTTGCCCATGATCCGGGTGGTCATGTCCACATCGATATCCAGCTTTTCACACAGCATGGCCAGCTCGTTGATATAAGCGGTCTTCACCGCGACCAGGCCGCTGATGGCATAATCGGCCATCTCCACCTCTGCCGGGGAGGCGTCAATGATTTTATTCATCACAATGCCCGTCTCACGGTACAGGTTCCGCACCTTTTCGCGGGCTTCCTCATTATCCGCCCCGATGGCCACAAACCGCGGACGCTCAATATCCTTCAAAAAGCTGCCGGCCTTGGCAAAGGACGGGGAGGACACCACGTCAAAATGGATATCCACCTCGCGCGCATCAAGGGCTTTCTGAATCGTCTCCTCAATGACCACTGACGAGCCCGGCGGCACACTGGATTTTAACACCACAATCTTGGGCTCCTCCATCTGGCTGCCGATGCTCTGGGCAATGGCCTTTACAAACCGCAGGCTTGGCATGTGCGCGTCATCCTCAGGAACCTCACAGGTAATGAAAATGACCTCTGCCTCCTTGATAACCTTGCGCAGATGGCCGGTAAACTCCAGATTGTCGGTGGCCTCAGCCTCAGCCACCACCCGTTCCAGTCCGGATTCATAGCCGGGAAATTCGCCTTCTTTCACGGCATTGACAATTTCTTCATCCATGTCGGTGCAGTAAACCTGATGGCCGCCGCGGGCAAAGGAAGCCGCGTACGCCAGTCCCAGAACCCCTGCGCCTATTACACTAATGATCAATTTACTCTCCTTCAAAAATAAACACCGCTCTTTTCAGCAGTATTTAGTGCTTTATAAATGATATACTTAATATCAAATTATAACATAAACACCGTTAGTTTTCCATTAGAAATTCTGATTCACAGGCATAGAAAAAGCCTCCCAAAATCCTGAAAAGGTATTTTAAGAGGCCTTATGGTTTTATTTATCGTATTTTTTCTCAATATCACTGATCATATCGATCCGGCGCTGGTGGCGGCCACCTTCAAACTCAGTGTGCAGCCAGGTCTTGACAATGTTCTTTGCCAGGTCGTCTCCCAGAACACGCCCGCCTAACACAAGCACATTGGAGTCGTTGTGGCGTCTTGTCATCTCAGCCATGTACTCGTTGGTGCAGAGCGAACCGCGGATGCCGGGAACCTTATTTACCGCAATGGAGATGCCTACGCCCGTACCGCAGATGGCAATACCCCGGTCATATTCGCCGCTGGCCACCGCCTCGGCAACCTTCTGCCCATATACCGGATAATCCACCGATTCCGCTGTTTCAGGCCCCATGTCTGTATAGTCAACACCTTCTTCACGAAGCAATGCCATGACAACCTGTTTCAGGTCAAACCCGCCGTGATCCGATCCAATTGCTAATTTCATTTGAGTTCCCTCCGATTCGTTTTTGTTTATTATATCATACTTTCTTTATTTTAACGATAGTAAGGATAGAGAAACTTTGTAAAAGTAATAGGGACAAAACCAACCCGTATCGTGGCGATACGGGTTGGCTTTAATTTCATATAAAATGGTACCCTCCGGCCTTATACAGCCGGTTGGCAAGGGCCAGGGTGTCATTGCCGACTTCGATGTCCTCGGCGTAGATTTTCTCAATACCCAGGTCGTCAAAGGTGCGGAGTCTGGCGAAAAGGTTGTGGCTCATTTCCTCCGGGTCCTCCCGGCTGCCCAGGGAGATGATAATGCCCGAATGGTAATTGCCCATGGTCTCATCCGTTGCCAGAATGCCGATTTTCATTTCCTCGTGCTTCTTGATATGGCGGTTGATTTTCTCAACCTTTTCAGCGTCTGTGCCCTTCACAATGACCAGATCACCCTTGGGGGAATAGTGGGTGTACTTCATCCCCGGGGATTTGGCCTTTTCTGGGATCACGTTTCGGATGGCGTTTGGCGATACCTGCACCCTGCCGATGACGGATTCCAGGTCCGCCACGGTCACACCGCCCGGCCGCAGCACTGTCGGCGGCTCAGTCGTGGTGTCCACCACCGTCGATTCCAGGCCGACCTCTGTATCCTCCGACACAATAATGGCCGAAACGCGGCCCATCATATCCTCGATCACATGCTCACTTTTCGTGGGGCTTGGCCGTCCCGAAATATTGGCGCTGGGCGCCGCGATGGGCACGCCAGCCGACTTGATCAGCCCCAGGGCAATGAGGTTTGAGGGAAAGCGCACCGCTACCGTGTCCAGCCCGGCAGTCACGATCTCCGGCACGCCGCTGCTCTTGTGCATGATCAGCGTGAGAGGGCCGGGCCAGAAGGCGTCCATAAGCTTTCCGGCTTTTTCAGGCACCTCGGTCACCAGCTTCTCAAGGTCGGCCCGGTCGGCGATGTGCACGATGAGCGGATTATCCGCTGGGCGTCCCTTGGCTTCAAATATTTTTTTTACGGCGTTTTCATCCAGGGCGTTGGCCCCCAGGCCGTACACCGTCTCTGTGGGAAAGACCACCGTCTCTCCCTTGGCGATCAGTTCCCCGGCTTTGGTCAAATGGACCACCCCCAGCAGGGGGCTGTCTGTCTTAAAAAGTTCTGTTTTCATAAAAATACCTTTATTTTCACTCTGCCTCGCTCAGCAGCTGCTGCTTCATGTCCCAGAGCGGCTGGGAGAGGTCTACGTGGTAAACATGAGGGTTTACCATGCGCTTGAAGGCAGGCCACAGGGTTTGTTTTTCCTGCACGAGCCTGTCGTGAATTTCGCGGATGGACGGTTTCTCATACACGCATTTCCCATCCACAAACACCGGTTCCAGCAGCTCTTTCACGTAATAATCCGTAATGGTGCGCTTTTTCCAGGTGTGCATGGGGTGGAAGATAGTGAGCGGCTGGCTTTCGTCAATGGTCTCAGATTCCAGGGTCATCAGGTCGGCCAGAGCCATGTTGTTGCTCTTTCCGTAGATCCGGTAAATTTTCTTATAGCCTGGATTCGTGATTTTCCAGGGATCGTTGGACACCTTGAGCTTGGGCTTGCCATCGATTTCTGCCAGTTTATATACCCCGCCGAGGGCCGGGCAATCATAGGCAGTGATGAGCTTGGTGCCAATACCCCACGAATCAATCTTAGCGCCCTGAAGCTTCAAATCCTTAATCAGGTATTCGTCAAGGTCCGAGGACGCGCAGATGGCCGCATCCTGAAGGCCCGCCTCATCCAGCAGCTTGCGGGCTTCCGCGGTCAGGTAAGCCAGGTCGCCGGAATCGATGCGGATACCGTATTTTCCGGTAATGCCGCCCTCTGCCAGCGCCTTTTTAAAAACCTTGATGGCGTTGGGCACCCCTTGCTCCAGAGTGTTGTAGGTATCCACCAGCAGGATGGCATTCTGCGGATTATATTTGACAAACTTCTCAAAAGCTTCCAGCTCTGTGTCATAGCTGAGGATAAAGCTGTGAGACATGGTTCCCATGGAAGGGCGGTCCAGCATGGCTTCGGTTTCCACCACCGAGGTGCCCACACAGCCCCCGATAACGGCTGCGCGCGCACCGAAATAACCCGCCTCTGTGCCATGGGCACGCCGCAGGCCAAATTCCATGACCGCGCCGCCCCGGGCTTCCTCCACAATGCGGGAGGCCTTGGTGGCGATCAGCGTCTGGTGGTTGATGATGCTCAGAATCGTCGTCTCCACCAGCTGAGCCTGTACCAGCGGCGCCTTGACCCGGATAATGGGCTCAAAGGGGAAAAAAATCGTCCCCTCCGGCAGAGCGTAAAGCTCTCCGGTAAATTTAAAATTGCGCAGATAAGCGATAAACTTATCTGAAAATTCCGGGTGGTTTTTTTTGAGAAGCTGGACATCCGCCTCTTCAAAGGCCAGCCCCTCGATATATTCTATGACCTGCTCTAAACCCGCGGCCACAGTGTAGCCGCCGCTAAAGGGGTTGTTTCTGATAAAAACATCAAAGACAGCCATCTCGTCCTGTTTGCCGTCCTCTACATAAACGTTGCCCATACTCATCTGATACAAGTCGGTCGCGAGCTGGAGTTTCCGTTCAAACTGCATAAGTCTCTCCTTTACCACACATCGGTTTATCCGTTTTTTCGATAATGCGTGTTTCATTCTCTATTGTAGCACTTTAGCCCGTTCAAATCCAATTCTTTTTCAATGGAGAATGCAGAATTGAGAATGGAGAATTATAAGAACGTTTTAGCCTTTGGCAAAAACGAGTGAAATAACGCCAATAGGCTGTCATCCACATCAAAATGCAACTGCATTTTGTTCCTTTAATTCTCCATTCTCCATTCTCAATTTTCAATTTTTCATTGTATAGACCGCGTATTGGTTTTTACCCTTGCGCTTGGCCTCGTACATGGCCTCGTCCGCGTGGCTGTACAGACGCTCAAAATCCTTTTCGCCGCTTTCAGCCACCACTACGCCCAGGCTGCAGCTCACATACCGGTCTCCAGTCACCGGAATCTGGCGGAAATCCGCGATCAGCTCCCTGGCCCGCTTCAGGATCGCCTCACGGGTGCCGGCGTTTCTCAGAAAGACGGCAAATTCGTCGCCGCCGATACGGCCCACCACGTCCGAACTCCTGAACAGGCGCAGTAGACAGGCCGCAATGTCCCGGAGCACCTGGTCGCCCACACCGTGGCCGTAGGTATCGTTGATGCCCTTAAAATCATCGATATCCAAAAGGAAAAAGCCGTGGCAATAGGTATCCCGCTGCTCATTTTTCAAAATAAAGGTGATCTGTTCCTCGGTAGCCTTTTTATTGTAAAGATTGGTCAGTGAATCCCGGCTGGCCTGGTTCATGAGCTGGACCTCCCGCTTTTTCCGGGTATCAATATCCTCGATAAGCCCCATGATACGGCGCACATTGCCCTGCTGGTCCTTAATGCCCGTCAGGCGCACACGACACCAGAAAATCGTGTTGTCCGCGCGTTTCATGCGGTATTCCTCCTCGCCGTGGCTCAGCCCGCCCCGCACACTCTCCAGAAAGCCTGTAAAGGACAGCGATTCCGGCGCGTCCACAATGCCGCCGTTCTCAATAGCATCGAGCCCCGGCGTATAGCCCAGCTGCTCCTGCCAGCCCTGGGAGCAGGCCAGGGTATTGCCTGCCAGATCCCATTCAAAAAACAGGGCGTCCATATTTTCAAGCAGCACACGGTAGCGTGCGTTATCCATGCGGGACAGCTCCTGACGCTCTTGTTCCCTGCGCTCATTTCTCCGGTGGTTCACAGCGACATAAACACCCACAAGCGCCAGTGCCAGGCCAATCTTAGCGCAGAGGATCAGCGCCATCTGGCTGATGTAATCCGCCTGCTTCATGATCACGCGGTCCGGCACCATGGTCACCACGTACCAGTCGTTGATGGTGGTAGGCACATAGCTGAAGCGCCAGGTTTCATCCCCGTTGCCAAAGGAGGCATAACCCTGCTCGCCGCGGCGCATTTTCTCCCGGATCGTCTCCTGGGAGTCGCCGTCCATTGACCATTGCTGCACCTCGATGGCGCCTCCCTCCGGCAGCAGAATATAGCTGCCGTCCGGCTGCACCACATAGGTCATGCTCTGTCCGCCGAAGACCTCCATGTTCACCACATTGCTGAAGGTTTCTGTCAGGTACGAGCCTGAGAGCACGCCGATCACAGCGCCGTCTTTGTAAACCGGCACCGCCACAGCAAAGCCCTCTTTTCCCGAATGCTTCGAAATCAGCAGATTCGAGACCGCATCCTCGCCGCCCATGGCCTTCTTAAAGTATTCACGGCCGCTCAGGTCCTGCTCGGCACCCGTGGACGTGTAAGCCATACCGTTTGACTGGATAAAGGTCATCCGGTCAAAGGAATAATTGTCCCGGCCAAGGCCCAGGTTGCGCATGATCATCTCCGGATGGTCGACAGAACCGTCCTCTACCATAATGGCCGCCAGGCTGTGTAAAAAATCAAAATCCCGCTTAATCTGTGTTTCCAGAAGCAGAGCGCCCTCCTGGTTCATCTCACGCAGGGTCTGCTCGGCATTTTCGTGGACCGATAAGCGGATGCGCTTGGTAAAATCAACAAAGGAGGCCGCAATCAGGAAAACAATCAGAGCAGCAAACAAAACGTCCAGGACAATGCGCTTGCCCGTTCGTTTGACTTTTTTCTGATCCTTCATAAAAGCAACCCCCTTTTATCTGCCAGTGCTTTCTATAATATTCTATTACATTTTATCACAATTGCTTCTCCTTTACAAACCATACTCCCCCTGAAAAACACACAGCTGGTGTGAGCTTAAGATACCGCTGCAGGCTTCAGTGTTTTCGGGATTTCGAGATGCAGTTTTGTGACAACAGAATCCTTTTTACCCAATACTGCCTTATATAAAAGCGGATTGATCCTGTAGCGCGCAGCCATTGGCCGCATCTGTGCTAATGCCAAATCTATTAAAGAAGACTACCCAGTAGATACGGAACTTGGGGAAAGCGAGGAATAAAAAACAGGAGATATGCTAAAGGAACGTATCTCCTGTTTTTGGAAACTTGATAAAAATCAAAAAGAATACTTCTTATTCTACTTTTTCAAAACCTTTTTCTAACAACCATTTATTCAATTCGTCTTCATGGTTAAATCTTGTTCCACCGGATGGGCCTGCAACACTAGTTGTTGCCGCTTGACCATTCCACGATTTTTGAGTTGAACGATAATATACACCATTCACTTCTACAATATAAGCCGCCCAATTTCCTTTGGTCCCATCATTTTTATCATTCGCAAAATTAATATAGGTTGGTTTCCCACCAACTTCTACAGTAAGAGGTCTCCAGTATAGTTCCGAAGGATTTTTATAAAGCTTTTCCTGCCAGTCCTCTCCAAAAATTGCCTTTAAGTCAATTTCATCAACTGATAATAATGCGTTATTATTTTCTTTATAAAATTCACTAATAAATTTTTCCTGCTCACTAGGTTTAAGGCCTAATGCTTCCAAAAGCTTGTCCGCCAAACTTTTTGTTTTATCCAAATTCGGCCGTGATGAATTCTTATCATGATGCACACTACATGGCACTTCTTTCAAACGATAATATCCGTTTTCAAATTCAAACCTACATTCTGCCAGATTATACTCTCCACCTGCCGGACAAACACCTTTAGCGACATTATTTTCTATTGTTGCATCACCATAGCTGTTTTGAATTGCCTTTGCTAAAATAGGAATCGCTTCTTCTCTGGTTATTGGCAATTTTTCTGTCGCCTGGGTCTGATAATAACGCAGGCAGTCGCTCCTAGCTGATTCACACAGCTTTTCTTTTGAGTTTCCGACAAAGCCTAACATGGCCGGGATCGTAAAGGCTGCAAGGATAGCGAGGATCACGAGGACGATAATGAGTTCTATGAGGGTAAAACCATTTGTTTTTTTATATACATGAATTCTTTTGTTTTTCATTCTATTCCCCCCTCAATAGATAACATAGTATTTATTCAATAACTTACTTCCGTCCATTTAGTATTAGAAACGTTAATTACATTCATTTGTACTGGTGGATTAGTGCCAGGCATTATATCCGTTCTTACTTGCGCTGTTCCATAATAGTATTTTTTTGTTCCTGTATTATATTTTAAAACTTGAAATTCTGTTTTTTCTGGTAAATCATCAATTTTTGTTTCAGTCCAAAAAATATTGAATCCCCATTCTCCATTGTTGTCAGCTTTATCGCCTAGTTTGTATATTCTCCAGCTAGATGTTTCTGTAATATCAATGCCGATTTCCGCCAACATTTTTTGAACCTCGGGAGCATAAACAGTCCCTGTTGAATCAATATGTGATGTTGGCCCTCTGTCTTTAAAATATGTATATATTTTATTTGTCTTATCTTCTAAAGCCTGTGACAAAGTGTGAATTCCAATTAAAGATACATTTTTTTCACTTTGAGAATGGTCCTTGTATGTGCAAGCAACAGAAATTTTAGTTTCCCCTTCATGGGCTCCCTTTTTAAAATATATTATATATTCGCCCCCTCTAGGACAAATTCCTTTATAATACTTTATTTTTTCAGTACCTGTTTCATCTTCATCACCAGTTATAATGTCACTTCCATCGCTGTTAACTGCACCGTAATTTTTCATTATATTATCGACAATTGTAAAGCTCTCGTATTTTTGAGGTTCTTCTATCCCTTTATCAATAACCGCATCTACATACAACCGCTCAACATCCGATATTTTACTTCGGCAGTCTTTTGTATATGAATCTTCAATAAAACCCAAAAGAGAAGGAATCGTTAAGGCTGCAAGAATGCCAATGATTGTCAGAACAACAATTAATTCAATCATTGTAAATCCATTACTACACTTTTTCCTCAACATTATCGTCCTCCTTTAGTTATTCTTCTATCCTTATCCAAGCTTCTCCATTTGGTACTTCCACCATTGTAGAAATTTCATGTTCTTCAATAAAATTCCAAACTCCTTCATATTCCTTTTCTTCTGTTGTCACTGTTCTCCATGGTTTATTTGCTATTCCCAATTGGCTACCTTTTGCTCTAAAACCATAATACCATGTATCTGTCTCAAAATTATGAACAAGACTTACATTTTGCCAACCATACTTTTCTGAAACATATACGTAACATGATCCATCATTAGGCCCTGCTCCGCCAAGACAAATAAAAGCTTGCATCTTCAACCCTTTAATTGATAAAAAATCTTCTAATGTCCTATAAGATACTCCCATTTTTTTTGAATATTCTTCTATTTTTCTATCTGTTTTTTCTATAACCTCTTTTGGAAATCCTTCAAAATCAGGAAAAGATTGTGTGCTTTGCTCATGAGTCGGATTGATTATATATGGTTCACCATGATAATAATACTGACCAACATATCCTCTTACATTATCATTTCCTTTCGAATTACTCGTTGGATAAATTTTTCTATAATTTTCAGGAAATTCATCAAGTTTATTTTTTTTAAACATATCATATGTATAGAGCATTTGTTCCCTTAATTCAATTGGCGAATAAACTGTTGATAACTTTGTCTCTGTATCAAAAGAAATAATAGGGTCCACAAATCCATCCTCTGCAATTTGGTTATTAGAACCAGTCTGTATTATTTTGCTACTATTATTAGCTAAATTTATATTTTTAATAACTTCACTTACAGAATAAAGAATATCGTTTTCGCCTGAATGTTTAACGGTTATAGTTAGGCTTAATCGCATATCATCCAGTACTTTTACATTATATGATACAATATATAAGCCATAATAATCTTGCCCAAACAAATTTGTTTCCTGATAATTTTTATCGGTATCCTCTTTCTTAGCTAACATTAAATCCCCATTATCATCTCCTGTCCCAATATACATTTTTTGATTGTATTTTGGTGTTGGCTGCGGATTTAAAT
Organism: Eubacterium sp. AM05-23; assembly: GCF_003477535.1. Taxonomy (NCBI): domain Bacteria; kingdom Bacillati; phylum Bacillota; class Clostridia; order Eubacteriales; family Eubacteriaceae; genus Eubacterium; species Eubacterium sp. AM05-23. Next base: position 272,955 of record NZ_QUDF01000001.1, on the reverse strand, counting down.
TTTTGTTGATTATCTCCAATTTTGTGGCATATACAATTTTACGTTTCATATATTTAAAAGTATTATCTCCAATTGACTTTTCGGTATTTTTTACTTCCGTTTCTGTAAACATCCTGTTACCAAAAAGCAGATAATTACTAGCCACTACTAAGACAATCGAAAAGATGGCAAGAGTGACAATAATCTCCACCAAAGTAAATCCATTGCTATCACTCTGCAATTTTTTAAAAAAGCGATAAAAAGACATTAACTTCCATCCCTTTCGTATTTATAAATATCCCATTGATCAACCATCAAGCCATTTTCGGAAGGTTTTCCCATCTGTTTATAACCACTTAGTGGCAATCTTGAAGGTTCAGAACTGCTTCCATCTTTGCTATATATGATACTTTTAGGAATATAATTTTCATTATTAATATAATAGACTTCTACATCTTTCCCACTGCTATTTTTTACAATAGCAGCTTTTGTATTTCCTTCGTTGGAAGCAGCACTTGCAGCGTAAACATAAAAAGGATAAGGTGCTGTTTCAGGTTTATTAGTAGTATCTGGACTGCTTAATGCCTTTTCAAATTCTATTTCTCCTCCACCTTCTATGTAGATGAAAATATCGGGGCCATAATAATAATTCCAGTTTTCCCAATTAACCGAGTTTTTGCTGGTACGTTCTGTATTTGCCTCCATAGCTGGCAGAAAGATATAACCCTCAGGATGTTCAAACCACTTATCAGCAGCGTTCTCATTAGTATAGCTTAAATCTTCTATTGCTAATTTTGCGCCATCTTCTATATAAATAAAAATTGCTTTTTTCTCGGTATTTTCATCCTTTGCAACTTGTATAGTTCCTTTTAAATCTTGCCCTTTTTTTACTTGATAAACAGCAACATCAATATCAGGATACTTTAAACTATCATTTTTTCCTAAAATATAATATTTGCCTTTTTTCTTTTCAGGCATATCACTTGCCCAAGCCTTTGATGGCCAATTTGTTCCATTATTTCCAATTTTCCGGTATGCCCATAACGTTACCGTTTCGCTATCTTCTAGCTTTGTTTTATCATTTCCCTTATCATCTTTATATGTTACTTCATTTCCAGCTTTTGCTGTTAGCTTGGCCATTCCTTTGCTCATGGTTCCTGTCACGTTACAGGTTTTCATCGCAGGAACCTCTGAAAATATGTTTTTAAATTCAATGCTCTTCTTTCCATTCACCAAATTAGCATTTAAATATCCGTATAAAGATCCTTTTTCATCGCTGTCTTTTGGATATCCATTCAACTGAGAATAAACAGCATCAACACCAGACCGTGCTGTAAAGTATGCTTGATTAAAATTGTTATTTTTAATACTACGATTGTTCATAGATAAGGCCACCCAACCGATTGCCATGCCGAGGATGCCAAAGATTAGGCAGATTACCAAAACCCAAACAAGGGCCGAACCTTGATTATAACCTTGATTATTTATTTTATGTTTCATAGCAATACTACTCTTTCGTTTAATGTCCCATTTCTATAGCTTTCCGATGCTATCCCAAACATACTTAGGAATTTCTGGCTGATCTATCTTCTCACTAATTATTACTTCATTTGTGTTATATCTGACATTGGTAATATTCCCTTTTAAATTCACTGGTTCTTTCTTTTCAATAGTGATTTCCCCCAATGAATTTTTATTCCGACCCAACACAAAGAAGCTATAGTTTTTATCAAACTTTCCTAACTCTACCTTTGAAGTATTATTTTCTAAAATAATAAATATATTTGGTGGATACGCTGGTTCTTCTTGTTTATTCAAACTCAAAGTAGAGTTTGCTTTGACATAAATATATACATCCCCTTTTGTATTATTTTTTATTTTCAAACCATGGTTTCCAGGATTCGTTTTTCCATCTATATAGGAATAGAACGGTTTATCATCACCGCTACCAGCCTCTCCCAACTTGCCTCCGCTCTCACCATTTAAATGTATCCAATCATCAGGATTAATTGGTGGCGGCGTTGGTGTCGTCGGTTCTGGCGTTGGCACAGTTGGTGTCACAAGAGCCTCCGTATCTGGCTCAAACATCTTTAACGACATATCGATTTTATCATTTGCTTTTGCCGTCGTTGCCGTAATCAAAGTTCCTGAAATTTTATAGCCATCAAATGTCAATACTGTATTTTCATCCTTAGTGACACTGGTTATATCCTTTAATCCTTCCATCTGCTCAAAGGTCGTACCGGAAACATCCAATCCACTTGCATTCTTCTGACTCGCATCCTTGATCGCCTCACTATTCCCCATAACCTTCAGCGCCCCATTAAACCCGGTAATCAAAATCGTAGCCGCGATCGCAAAAATCGCGAAGGCCACGATCACTTCCAGCAGGGTCATGCCTTTATTGTCGAGCTTCCATTGTTTCTTCATCCATCCGCGCTCCTTTCCGGGCTTTGGCTGTGTTGCCAGTGGTGCTGGACCGGTAAATTTTACCGGCCGTCGTCTCATCGCTTCCCAGGACGTAACGTTTCGTTACCGCCCCGGACTTTTTCATTTCCTGATCACAAAACGGGAAAGCAGTTGATAGTTGGTAGTTGGTAGTTGACAGTTGAAGTACAAATTTTCCTGTGGAAAATTTGATTAAAATCAAAATGCCAAAGGCATTTTGTTCCAAAACTATCCACTATCCACTGTCAACTATCCACTAAATCCCTTCCGTTCTCTGATCAAAAAACAAAAACAATCCCAAAATCCCCTCCCGAAATCCCGAAAACTACCTGGCGCAGTAAGTTTTCGGGTTTTCGGGAGGTTTTATCAATAGAGAATACAGAATGTAAAATTGAGTATTAAAATCAAATGCGCTGGACGCATTTGTTCCGATAATTCTCCATTATCCATTCTCAATTCTCAATTAATCTTTTTTACTCTTCCACATTGGCCGCAGCGGCGCCTTTATCGACCATATACACGTTAAAAGTCACACTGACCGTGTTGGCGCCGGAGCGCAAATTGGCGATGGTATCGGCGCTCCCTGAGCCCGATGAGCTGCCTGAGCCGCTGGTGCCTGGGCTCACGTCAAAGGCGGTGATCTGCATATCGGAGCGGCCATTGACGGTGTCTAACAGGTTTTCAAACTGGCCGATGTTTCCCTGGATGGTCATGGTGACGGTTCCGATATAGATACCCTTGATGGTGGGCTCGGTGGTGGTGGTCGTGCTGTTTTCGTCGGCGGTGGTATTGCCCTCCATTTCGGCCAGATCCTTCATCGCCTGAGCCTCGGTGGTAGTATCGGAGGACTCGGTCGTTCCGGTATCCTCATTCTTAAAGGTGTCGATTGTATCGATCTTATTGGCGGTAATGGCGAGATCCTGAGCCTTAAATCCCTCGTCCACCACCAGGTTGGTGATGAGGTTATCCAGCTCGTCGTTGGTCATACGCTTTTCATAGCCTTCTTTTTTGGCCGAGAGATCTGCCGCCGCGGCCTCCTTGATCTTGCGGTTGGCAGGCAGGCTGGCAATGGCCATCTCCATTTCCTGCTGCTTAAACTCGGCCTCGCTCCGCTTCTCGGACAGGGTCTGATATTTATTGATCCCCGGAAAAAACACCAGGTACAGAGCGGCCATAATGAGCAGGGCCATGCCTAAAATATAGAGCAGTCCCTTTTCACGCTTGGTGAACTCATAGTTGATGTTCAGCTTGATATTGGGCTTTTTAAATTCTGGCTTTTTCATTGCTGGGTCACCCCCGGTTTCAGGTAAGCCACCACAGAGAAGCCGTAGCTGTCTGGCGTGGTGACGGTTTCGGTTTTGGGTGTGGTCACAGTCTGTCCATTTGGCAGCGTGGTCGTGGTGGAGCCGTTGGTCACCGTGGAGGTGCTGCCCTCATTCAGGCTGTACCCCTCATACTCGATTTTGCTGAACAGACCCGTGCCGTTCAGCTCGCTGACATAGGCCGCCGCTGCAAACTCGTTGGGGGCAGTGGCCGTAATGCTCAGCCCGCCGTTCGTCCAGTCATAGCTCAGAGCGCCCACAGTGATGTTATTGCCCAGGTTAAGAGCCTGGTAGACCTTATCGCTGTTAATCACCGGGTAGGTCTCCATGGCCTTGCGGTTAGTGTCCAGGATACTGGTCTGGCTCTGGATGATCTTCAGGGCACTGTCAAGCTGCTGCGCCTCGGTGTACTCCGACACGTTGGCAGGGTCGTTGATATATTTATCGGCCTTTTTAAGCGCCTTGTCCACGTTGTAGTTCATGATAGTAAAAAACGTAAAGCCAATGACCATGACCGCCACCACCACCAAAGGCGGAATGGCCCATTTGTTCTTGATGGAAAAGGACCGCTGGGGCTTGAGGGCTGTCTTATAGCTGGTCAGCAGGTTGACATCGTTCTTTTTCTCAAAGAAGAGAGACGCGGGATAAAAATAGTCCGACAGGAGAAAATCATCGTCAATGCTGAAATTTTCCTGAATATTCCCGGTATTCTCCACCGCATAGACCGATACCTCCGTATCGTCCACATACGCCTGCAGCCGCCGAATCTCGTCTCTGGTCAGCCCAGCGTAGTAGGCCTTGTCCAGAATATATTCGGATTTCTGGCTCTTGTTAAACTGTACCAGTGAGGACAGCTTAGAGGCCATCTCGATGGTAAAGGCCTCGGTGCCGCGCTCTGCCATGATTCTGGCCTGGCTGGAGAAAGTATACACACCATTTTCGAAAAGGGCGTACATGAGATTATTGCCGTCCAGTATGTTAATGGCAAAGGTCTGACTGTCGTATTCGCTGGTTGCCTCCACATAATTGATGGTGGCGTTCAGAGCAGTGTCGATGCGTCTGAGCTTAATGCCCGCTGTCTCAAAAAGACGGATATAGCTCTCCAGCACCTCCCGCTCCACGGCGCAGCAGAGCATGTTCGTGCCCTGTTTTCCGCGGATACCGCTGTAGTCAATGATCAGGTTCTCAAAATTGGTGGCGTCCTCAAACTCGTGGTGGGACAGCTCGGTGAGCTCCTTTGGCGTCATTTTAGGCACTGCCACATTCTTATTCACAATCAGGCTGGAATTGATGACCAGATTGGTATTGTGGAAATCAATATCGCCTTCCTCATCGGCCTGGTCGATGGCGTCAAGGAGCATATCCTCGTTGGTAATGACCCCGTTGATCATGGCCCCTGGCCCCATCTCCACGGTCAGGTGCTTTGAAATGGACAGCTTGCCGTTGCGCACATCCCCCTGGAGTATCTGAATGGCATCGCTGCCTAAATAGATGGTTGTCTGCATACTCTCTTATATCCCCCTAACCGATGCTCTGATAAAGTGTGACAATCGGTACCATAACGGACAGCATCACTGTCCCCACGATCACAGCCATGATAATAATCATTACTGGCTCGATGATCGTAACCATTCGCTGTATGGCCATCTCGGAGTCATAATCATAGGAATCCGCAATGGAATCCAGCATGGTGTCAAGATTCCCGGTCTCCTCACCGATAAAGATGGTGGAAACCAGCTTCTTATCCATGCCGTCAATGCTGCCGATGGCCTCGGACAGCGTGTTCCCGCTGCGCACCATCTGGGTGGCCGGGCCAAACTGTCCCTCGATATACTTATTGCCCACAATGCTGGCGCTGATGTCCATGGCATTGATCATGGACAGGCCGCTAGAATACAGCGAGCTCAGCGTCCTGGCAAAGCGCGCGGTGTAAACAATCTTAATGAGCTTGCCCGCCCAGGGCAGATGTACCTTCATTTTATCGAAGCGCAGCCGGAAGGACGGCACCCCGAGAAGTGTCTTGAAGGCCCCAATGGCGATGGCCACCCCCAGGAGCAGCCAGTACCAGTTGGTGGTCATAAAATTGGAAATCCCAATGACCATGACCGTGATCCCCGGCAGCTGGGCGTCCATACCCTCGAACAAGTCAAAAAACTGGGGCAGGATAAAGGTAAACAGCCCAATCACCACCACCACTGTAGCCACTAACAGCACAATGGGGTAGATCATGGCGTTTCGGATCTTGGTGTGCAGGCGGTGCTCCTTCTCATAATACAGCGCCATCTTGTGCGCCGTCTCGGCCATCTGGCCGCTGGACTCACCCGCCCGAAACATGTTGATGATAAGCCGAGGAAAGGAGCCGTGGCTGTTTTCCATGGCCTCTGACAGCGTGATCCCCTGCTGTACTTCACGGTAAAGGGCCTTATACACCTTGGCCACATTGGGCTTGATGTTACGCTCCATCATAATGGAAAGCGCCCGGATCACTGTAATCCCCGAGGCCAGCATGTTCTCAATCTCCCTCGAGAAATCCGAAAGCTCCATGTTCTTCATCTTGTAGGCTTTCTTTTCCGTATCCACCTCACGGCACTCAAGCAGAAATTCATCCTTTTCCCGCAAAGCCTTACGCAGCGTGCTCTCGTCAATGGCGTCCGCCATTCCATTTACTATTTTTGAGTTCATGTTTTTTGCTTTATACTTAAACTTTGGCAAAGTTCGCTACGCTCCTTTTCCTGAGGTTGAAGGTGGAAGGTGGAAAGTGGAAGGTTCAGGAACAAATTCGCTTTGCGAATTTGATTTATATTTTTTCCTTAGTGGTCTTAACAATATTGGAGAGTGTTTTTTCAATGATAACACACTCTTTATAGATACCTTCACTCTTTTCTTCAGTTAAATAACCTGTTGCTATTAATAATTTAATCCAATATTTTGTCTCAGAAGCTTCCTTCAAAGCAATGCTCATTTTGGCTAAAAAGTCTTTCTTACTCTGCGCCTGCTGCGCTTCTGTAACATTTGCGCCAATGCTTGTACCACTTCGCAAAAGCTGTTTTGACAATACAAATTCTTTATGCGTTGACGATAAAAACTGATAACACCGTATAATACGAACGGCAAACTGAAAGCTCCGATCCACTATTTTTTCATCCGCCATGCAGGCCTCCCGCATCTTTAGCGGCCAAAGGCCGCAATCCAATCAAATTTTCTTTTGAAAATTTGTTCCAAAACCTTCCACCTTCAACTTTCCACCTATTAAAGTCCAAAAAAATCCAAATACCAAAAGATAATCTGCATTCCCCACAGCATGGATACCAAAATCCCCCCCGAAAGGTATGGGCCAAAGGGCATGTGCTTTTCCCCGCTCTTGCGGATAAGCTTGATGGCGCCGGCGATGCCGCCCAGCACCAGGCCGATAAAGGTGGCCAGCAGGGTGCAGGGCCAGCCGAGGAGAAACCCGGCCACAGCCATCAGCTTGACGTCGCCGCCGCCAAAGCCGCCGGGGATAACCAGGGATAACACCAGCATGGGGACCGATATGACAAACACACCGATTACCCGGGAAATAAGGCTGGGCTCCAGAAATACAAAATAGCTTGCCGCCGCGGGAATGATCAAAGCGATGACCAGACCGTTCGGAATGGTCATGGTATCGAAATCAATGAGGGTAACCGCCAATAAAATGGCCGCCACCGCAAACCCAACCACAGCCTGAAAGCCAAAATCGTAGTGCCAGGCCATGAGCAGGGCCAGCAGCCCGCCGCACAACTCCGTGAAAAAATACCGCGGCGCAATCTTCGCCCCGCATTTCCGGCATTTTCCCCGCAGCCAAAGATAGCTGAGCAGCGGGATATTATCATAAAACGCAATGGGCTTGCCGCAGTTTGGGCAAAAGGACCGGCCCCTGGCAATGGAAATACCAATGGGCACCCGGTAGACCACCACATTCAAAAAGCTGCCAATCATACAGCCAAAGATAAAGACAAAGGCATACAATACAAAATAGATTAAGGTTAAAGAATCTTCCAAAGATGAACCTCCAGGCTTTTTAGTGAATAGTTGATAATGGATAGTTGATAGTTACGGAACAAATTTGCTTTGCAAATTTGATTTGAATTCAAAATCACAGAGTGATTTTGTTCCTTAACTACTCACTATCAACTATCCACTGCTATTATCATTCGCTACTTGACGTCTGTTTCTCCTTTGTAGGCTGAAACTTCCTTCCCGTCAACCACAACGCGCTTTCCTGGTTCAATTATAACATTGATGTTATTTTTAATCATCTCAATTTTATCAATGGTACCGTCCCGGTTGTCGTCCACAATGGTCAGCTTTGTAACCCCTTCGTAGATGTTGTCCGGCCCCACCAGATCCCGAAGGTCGTTCGCGTCTGGTATGCGGTAGGGGTTTTCCGCTGTTTCGGCGGATTTAAACTCTGTGGCCCGTATCTGAGCCGCCAGGTAGATGGTTCTGGCCTCGGCAATAGCAGCGTCCTTTTTGGCGTCATCGATAAAATGGAGGTACCCCGGAATGATGAGCACTGCCAGCAGGGCAATGACCACAATAACGGTGATGAGCTCCATCATGGTGAAGCCAGAGGGGCTTTTGATGAGAATTTTAAGTTTGCGGCGAAGGGTCATGGGGGCACCTCTTTTTTCAATGGAGAATTGAGAATGCAGAATTGAGAATTAAATGTGCAAATCCGCATTGCGGATTTAATTCTAATCAGTTTTGCCTTTAGCAAAATTGTTCCTGTAATTCTCCATTTTCAATTCTCCATTCTCCATTGATTAACTTTTCGGGTTTTCGGGATACGGGTTGGAGGGTTATTTTATTTTTGTGACTTCGGCGGAGCTACCGCTTGCGCTGCCACATAAACCTCTCTGGCTTCTACAATGGCGGCTTTTCCTTTGGCGTCCTCCACAAACCCCAGCATGGCAGGGATGGTAAAGGCGGCTAAGATGGCCAGAATCACCAGTACCACAATCAGTTCGACCAGGGTAAAGCCCGAACGGGACTGCGCGCTGTTCTTTAATCTTTGCTTTAGAAAATTCATTTTCCTGCCCCCTGTTCAGAAAATCGGAATCCTGCTGTGCCATTCTTTATTCTTCATTTTCCACTGAAAAACCCCTCCCGAAATCCTGAAAAGCAGTTGATCGTTGATAATGGACAGTTGATCGTTACAGAACAAATTTGTTCCATAACTATCCACTATCAACGATCAACTGTCCACTATATTTAGTTTTTTCTTTCGGCAATAAAAAAAGCGCCTGAGAAAATGGGAGAAAAGGCCGGCTGCGGCGCTGCAAGCTCGGCCTTGATTATTTACTTTTTTAAAAAGCAACAGGTATATCTTTATTTTTTACTAAACATTTATCGTTTTAATCTTTTTTAATTACTGCATTGCCCCCGGATACTGTTTCATCAATCGTAACTGTGAATCCACCGTCTTTATATTCTACTTTTGCTATTCTCGAGCCATCACCTACTGTAATAGTCCACGTAGCACTTGCGGGGATATCGCTGTTTAATTTATCTTTTACAGCAGTAGCCGCTGTACTAGTGTCACTGCTTTTAATCACGAAAGTATCCGCAAGTGTTTGTTCTGTAGCTACAGTCTGTCCTGCCAAATATACTTCTCTTGCTTGTGAAACATAAGCTTTACCTTTTGCATCTTCAATAAACCCCAACATCGCCGGAATCGTGAATGCCGCTAAAATCGCCAAAATAACCAATACTACAATCAATTCTACCAAAGTAAAACCTTTACGGTTTTTCTTCAGCTTGTTAATCATCTGAATCATTTACATCTCTCCTTTTATGTTCTCTTGTTTACCTTTAAATATAAACCTTTATTTTAACCGTCCGCGCCATGACGGTTATAAACATTGTCATTACCTGCCCCAGATGTCCTTTTTGTTAAAGGCTGCTCAAAAAATAAAAACAGCCGGAAACCAAACAGGGGTTTTCGGCCATCCACCGTTTTGGCAGCTGGCTGTCATATCGGCCTGGAGCTGCCGACGTAGACCCTGTAGTTTTGCGCCACGGGCTTTCGCGCCGCTTTGCCTTTTGAACAATTCTATTCTACAACTGATTCGGACATTTGTCAAGAACTATAAAAACCAGTTACTTTTAAATATTCTAAAAGGTTCATGTCATTCACCATTAATACAGGTTTGTACACTTTTAAAACCATACAAATCTGCATTTTTCGCTTTTCTTATAGCTATAAGTTATTATAAATGCTGTTTCATTTACCACCAACATTAAACTAATGGTAAAAACAGCACAATTTGAGTAAAACACTCAATCTTTTTCAAAATTTTTTCAATTTTTTATTTCCTTAAATCATATTCAAATTTGATGGATTTTATTGCTCAACCGCACCATTATTCCGCAAAATATCCAGAAAACAGGCGCCACGGTCACCACAGAGATGTTGAAACAGGAAGCGGCCATATAAGCGGCCACGCTGCAGACAAGCGGTATAAGCATGGGAGACTGCCGCCAGCTTTTAAAGCCCTGGTACAGCGTCGTCCCCTCAAAGGCCAGATAAATGAAAGCCGCAGGGATTCCGCTGCTCACAGCAATGTGCAGGTACTCGTTATGGGCACGGTCGATGACCAGGTGGTGTCCGGTCACCCTTACAATATCACGCTCAAAATACTGGCCCATCACCTTGCCCAGGGTCTCAATGCCAAAGCCAGTCAGGGGACGCAGCTTGATAAGCTCTAGGGTTTTTGACCAGATAAAAAGCCGGTATGATCCGCCCTTTTCCCAGTCGTTTCCCTTGATGATCTTCGACAAATCCGTAAAAACACTGAGAAACCGCGCGCCAAAACCTGTATTCACAAACAGGAAAATAAAGGTTAAAAGCACAAACACACCGCTCGCCACTGCGAAACGGCAGCGGTTTTCTTTTTCTCTCAGCAGAAACATGCCCAGCAGCACATACCCCAGAAAGCTGCCAATCCAAGCGCCGCGGGTATTGGTGCACAGCAGGCAGAAATAGACCAGCCCGCAGGGCAGAAGGTAAGCCCTTGGCCCTTTGATAAAGGCGTATAAGAGAATTGGCAGCGCCAATGTCAAAAATGAGCCCAGAAAATTAGGGTTGCCGATGGTAGCATAGGATGCGCCTGGGCCGCCGTACATTAAAGGGTCCTGTGGCTGAAAATCCAGCCCAAATTTCTGAAAGATGCCATAAACAGCCACACAGGATACGCCCACGGCGTATAACCGTACATGCCAGCGCTTAAAGGTATAGAAAAAAGCCCCCAGCATCATTAAAATACCATAAAACAAAATAGCGGAGTAGCTCTCCAGCCGAAAGGATCGCCCCTTAAGCGACAGCATGATATCCGTCGAAAAGGGAAGCGTGACGGTTACGCACAACAGGTACAGCAGCACCAGCTTTACCGGCAGCGGTATTTTAGGCTTCTCGCTAAAATATGCGGTAATGGGCCGCACATATAAAAGCAGCAGACCAAAAACCAGTACCTCAATGGTCATCAGCTTTGGCATATACAGGGTATCGCCAAAGGGCGGCACAATGATCAGCGGCACTGCCCCGGCAATAATGGCCAGTACTGTGGAGACTGCTGTTTGAAGTTCGAATTTTCTCATTGTTTTCCTCAACATCTGTTTTTTAAATTGTAGCATATTTTATTCATAAGCACCTCTTGAATTGTCAATTTTATATCTCTGCTTGCTACACCCCGCTAAAGGCGGATCTTTCTCAAGCTTTATTTGCTCAATTTACGGGTATTTCTAAAGAACCGTAGAAGCCTGGAAAGCTGGGCCCAACACACCAAAAGGCGCCGGCGGTTATTGCCGGCGCCTTTTCGGGATTTCGGGATGTGTTTTAAAGGATTTATTTAATCAAATGTGCAAGGCACATTTGCACCTGAACTTTCCACTTTCAACCTTCAACTTTCAACTAAACAGTCCTCTTTTTAACCCTTTATCTCTGGATAACCTATTTTATCTACATCCTCATCCCTACCATTCCCCATCCAGCTTCCTGAAAAACTCGTCCATTGGCATGGGTTTCGCAAACAGAAAGCCCTGGGCGCTGTCGCACTGGATGCTTTTCAGGAATTCGGCCTGTCCGGTGGTCTCGATGCCCTCGGCCAGCACCTGGAGGTCGAGTTCCTTGGCCATAGCAGCAATATTCTTGAGGATAACCCGTTCCTTGGGGGAGAGGTTTTCCTCCCGGCAGAGGGAACGGTCAAGCTTGAGCACATCCACATCGATCTCGGACAAAAGGTTCAGGGAGGAATAGCCTGAGCCAAAATCGTCGATGGAAACCTTGAAGCCGCCGCTTCTCAGCTCGCTCACCAGCCGTTTGACATAGCCGCTGTTTTCAATAAAGATGGTCTCAGTCACCTCAACCTCGATGAGGCTGGGATCGACCTGGTAATTTTCGGCCAGCGCCCTGAGGCGTTCGACGTAATTGCCGGATTTCAGGTGGAATCTGGACATGTTCATAGAGATGGGAAGGCTTTTGAGTCCTCTGGCCTTGCGGTAGCTGTGGGCCTTAAAGACTTCCTCATACACATAAAAGTCCAGCTCTACAATAAAACCGTTGCTCTCAAACACAGGGATAAATTCTCCGGGCAGTACGATATTGCCACGGTCGTCCACCCAGCGGGCCAGCGCCTCGGCGCCTACCACCCGGCCGCTTTCCAGATCGATTTTGGGCTGCAGGTAAACGAGGAACTCCTTGTCTTTAAGGGCTCTCTCCATCCGCGCCTCGATCTGGCGGGTTTTCAGGATTTTTTCTCCCATGGATTTATTGTAAAAGGCAATGCCGGTTTTGCGGGCACCCTTGATGGATTTTCTGGCAATGTCGGCGTTGTCCATCATTTTCCCGATATCGCGCTCGCCTGGTCTGGCATGGTACACCCCGATCTGGAAATTGAGGCGGATACCGGGAATCACGTAGTCCAGACGCTTGTTGATGCCCTCGACCATTTTCTTGAGCCGTTTGAACATAAGTCCCTCGCCGGTCCACTCCATCAAGGCCACAAAAACGTCCCCAGTCACACGGGCACAGACCTCTGCGCCGCTCATGGCTCCCACCAGGCCGCCTGAGATATAGCGCAGCAGCTGATTGCCCATGCTGTAGCCGTGAAGCTCGTTGATATAGCGGAACTCGTCGATATCAAAGGTGACCATGGCGTATTCTTTGCCCGTCTCATGGTCAAAGATTTCGGAGGTGTCCAGCTCAAAACGGCTGAAGGTGGAAATGCCTGTGAGCTTATCCACATACAGGATATTATCCACAAAATTGGAGATGTCATCCATGGCGACAAGCGCCGCATCGCCGGTGCTCCGCCATTGCAGGCTGTGGCACTGGAAATTGAACCAGCGGTTCCAACCACTCACGTAGCGCTGCCAGTTCAGATCTGGCTTTTCGCGGGAAAGCTCCTTTATCTGGCAGAAGGGGCAGGGTGCGTCCAGACCCATGATGGCCTGGTAGCAAAGACTGCCCACGCGCGCGCCTGGCCGCTCAGCTTTAAGCGAAGCGCTGACAAACAGAAGCTCATAGGTTTCGGGATTGACCACGTGGCTCTTAATGCTCTGGGAATCCACAATGGCGCGGGCCACCTGGCTTTCGTAAGCGTTCTCCCGCTGAAGATGGTTTTTATAGAGATTTGCGCTGATAATTTTTGACACCAGGCACACAAATTCCTTTTCACGCTCACTCCAGCTGCGGTTATTCTGGCTGCCGGACAATCCAATACACCCCAGGTAACGGCCGTTTTCCACCAGGGTTTTATAGATTCCGGAAAAAATCCCTTTTCTTCGGAGGATGGCTCGCTCCCGCGCTGGCAGCGTATCGGCAGTGTACAGTGTGTACAGACCTTTTTCATCAAACAGGGCGCTGTACTGTCTGTGCTCTTCTGGGCCAATCCGCTCTGTTTTTGGGCAGACGGCAGTGCCGGAATACCAGCTGTACCGGTTCACCAGCCCCTGTCCTTCCTGATCTTCCTCAAAAACGCAGACGCGCTCCACTCCGATAAAGCGGCCGATAATACCCAGTATCAGAGTCATGGAGGAGGTAATATCCTTAGAGTCGGCCAAAATTTCAAAAATATTGATCAGCACCCGGTTTTCCGCTGATATGCCCTTTCTCTGGAAAACAGTGCCGTCGATATTGGTGGCGTGGCCGTTAAGGTAGGACATGCCGCTCATCTTTTTATCGTAGCGGCACCAGCGGTCTCGCCCTTCCATTTTCGCCATGCTCAGGGCCTGATCGGCACATTGGAACAAGGCCTCAAAGGTTTGTCCGTCTTTTGGACAGACGGCCACTCCCAGGCTGCACGTGATGCGGTAAGCCTGGCTTTTTCCCTCAAAGGTATGGTCAAATATGCGGCGGATACGGGCCACCCATTCGGCGATCTGGTTTTCTGGCATATCTGGGCTGTAGACCACAAACTCGTCCCCGCCGATACGGCCGATGACATCGCCGGGCGCCGCGTGGGCAGTGAGTTTCTCGGCGGTTTCTACCAAAACGGCGTCGCCGAAAATATGGCCTAAATTGTCGTTGACCGCACGAAAGCCGTCGATATCCACCAGCATCATGGCTCCCTGGTCCATCTCTGCGCCCGCGGCCAGGGCTTCTGTAATTTTTTCGCGGGTCCATTTTTTGTCATAAAGCCCTGTGAGCTTGTCACGCCGGGATTCCTCAATCAGACGGTCCTCCCTGCGTTTCTGCTCATCGATGTCCCGCATGATGCCCACTGTCTCCGTGATCCTGCCCTCGCTGTCTTTAACTGCGGCGGCCCGGACAAGGGTCCAGTAGTAACGCCCGCTCTTTTCGTCCGGGCGTGTGACGCGGATAACGATGTCCTGCGTAATAAAGCCGCTGACAAGGCGGATGGCTTCCTCCATATCATCGGGATGCACCAGATTGCCCCGGTGCAGGGTCTCGATATAGCGCTCCACCACCAGTGGGTAATGGACATACTGCCCGTTTTCCAGCTTTGCTTCATCAAACAGCATTCGATCTTCATTGATATGGTACTCAAACAGGATATCCCCGGTGGTTTCCAGGATCATACCATAGCGTTCTATTTTCTTCTCCAAGACAGACAGCTGCTCATCGCTCATGGCAATTTCTCCCTTACTTAAAAGTATTGGTTAAACTCGTTTTTGTCTGACGACCATTGAAGGCCTGTATCGAAGCCGATCTTTCCTTCCTTTACCAGCTTGGCCAGGTGGCTGTTCAGGGTGTTCATGCCGTCCCGGCTGCCGGTCTGCATGGCTGAGGACAGCTGATGGGTTTTGTTCTCACGGATAAGGTTGAGCACCGCGTCGGTGCCTGTCATCACCTCGAGGGCAGCCATGCGGCCCTCGCCAGAGGCCAGCGGCACAAGCTGCTGGGTCACGACCCCCTTCAGGGTGCTGGCCAGCTGTGTCCTTATCTGCTGCTGGCTGTGGGGCGGAAACACGTCGATGATACGGTCCACTGTGTTGGCAGCTCCGATGGTGTGCAGGGTAGACAGGACAAGATGCCCGGTTTCGGCCGCTGTCACCGCAGCTGAAATGGTTTCATAGTCGCGCATTTCCCCAACCAGAATGACGTCGGGGTCCTCACGCAGGGAGGAGCGCAGCGCCCCTGAAAAGGACGACACATCCACGCCCACCTCACGCTGATGGATCATGCTCAGCTTGTGGTAATGGCGGTATTCCACCGGGTCCTCGATGGTGATAATATGCTTGGCAAAATTGATATTGATGTAGTCAATCATGGCGGCCAGTGTGGTGGACTTTCCGCTCCCGGTGGGCCCGGTGATCAGGATCAGCCCTCTCGGCTCAGCGGCCAGCTTGCGGATAATGGGCGGCAGCCCCAGCTCCTCAAAGGTGGGAATGGTGTCGTTGAGCAGGCGCACGGCAGCGCAGAGCTCATTTTGCTGCCGGTACACATTCACCCTCTGGCGCAGCCCCTCGGGGGTGACAAAGGTAAAGTCGGCGTCCTCCCCGCGTTTTATTTTCTCGCGGTTCATCTCGCTGAGCATTCCAATGATCATTTCCCCGATTTCCTGTCTGCTCATTTCAAAGGGGCCCTTGACAAGTACCCCGTTACTTCTGAACACCGACGGCAGATCCGCCGTCAAATGAATATCCGAACAGCCTGTCTGGCGGCCGTAGGCTATTAGGTCTAAGATGGTTGGCATATGTTTACCTCACTTTTATTTATTCAACGTAATACGTAACCTTCAGCAGTTCTTCCATGCTTGTCACGCCCTGTTCTACCAGCTCGACCAGGCTCTGCCGGAGGCTGGTGGTCTTGTGATTTACGGCCACATATTCATAGACATCCTCGATGGGGGACTGGCTTGAGATCATATTACGGATGGTTTTGTCGATGGCTAAAATTTCATGGACAGCGATACGGCCCTTATAACCGGTATGGTTGCACTGGTGGCAGCCCCGTCCGCGGTACAGCACAGGTATGTCTTTGCCCAGCAGCTCTCGCTCTGCCTCGCTGGGCGTGTAGGCTTCCTTGCACTCTGGACAGATTTTCTTGACAAGACGCTGGGCCACTACCCCGGTCAGTGAGTTGGCGACCATGTAAGGCTCGACCCCCATATCCACCAGGCGCACAATGGTGGAAACAGCGTCGTTGGTATGCAGGGTGGAGAGTACCTGATGCCCGGTGATGGCGGCGCGCACGGCAATGTTGGCCGTCTCGGAGTCACGGGTCTCACCGACCATGATGATATCTGGGTCCTGGCGCAAAAGGGAGCGCAGGCCGCTCTCAAAGGTGAGGCCTGCCACATTGTTGACCTGTGTCTGGTTAATGCTGTCGAGGTTTCTTTCCACTGGGTCCTCAATGGTACAGATATTAACGTTTTTGCTTGAGAGCATTTCCAGCACCATATACAGCGTGGTGGTTTTACCACTCCCGGTCGGCCCGGTAATATAGATGATACCGTGGGGGCTCTGCAGAATCTGGCGCATACGGGCGTAGTTGTCATCGTTCATGCCAAAGGTGCCGGAATGGTCGAGCTTGGTGTTCTGATTCAAAAAACGCAGTACAGCTTTTTCGCCGTAGACGGTTGGAATCACCGAGGTACGGATATTCATCTCAATGCCCTTGATCCGCGCGCGGAAATGGCCGTCCTGGGGCAGTCGCCGCTCAGCGATGTCCAGGTTTGAGAGTATCTTAATACGGGCGATGACAGACTGGTGCAGGGCGCTGGCCAGTGTCAGGTAATCGACAATGAGACCGTCGATACGCAGACGCACGTTGGTTTTATCCTCAAAAGGCTCGATGTGGATATCGCTGGCGCCAGTATTGTAGCCCTTTATGAGCATGGTATTGATGAGATTGACAACCGGCGCGTCGTCTCCGGCGGCGTCCAGATCCTCTACAATGGAGACCGTCTCCATATCGTCGGCCATCTCGTTGGCGCTGGTGGCTGCCTGACGTGCCTCGATTTCCGAATAGCTGCTGTCAATGCCCTTGAGAATGGCTTCCTTTTCGGCCAGAATAATATCGATGGGCATATTGGTGATCAGCCGCAGGTCCTCAATAGCGTAAAAATCCAGCGGGTCATTGGTGGCGACCAGCAGGTGGCCGCTTGAAAACCCTATTGGGATAAGGGTATATTTCTGCGCAATATTTTTGGGTATTTTGGCCGCTGCCTCCAGATCTACCTCTATCTGGCTCAGATTGATAACCCGAAGGTCCAGGCGCTTTGCCAGGGCGCCCAGCAGCTGGCTTTCGGTCACGTAGCCGTAATCGACCAGAATCGCGCCAAGCCGCTTGCTTTTATCCACCTTCTGGTAGGCCAGGGCTTCCTGAAGCTGTCCCTCTGTAATATAGCCGTCGCCGACCAGTATGTCCCCTATACGGATGTTCTTCATGCTTCTACTCCTTAAACGCTTTATAATGCTGTATTATACCATAATTGTGAATAATAGTAAAAAAATCCCGAAATCCTGAAAATCGTTTTTAGACTTTCGGGATTTCGGGATCTGCTTTTCTACTTCATCAAAACCTTCATGTAATCCTTCATATACTGGGGCAGATCCGGTGGACGCCTGGCAGAAATAATATGGCCGTCCACGATAGACGGGGTGTCGTGCCAGATAGCGCCTGCGTTTTCCATATCGTCGCGGATGCCCGGGGTGCTGGTGACATTTTTGCCCTTTAAGATACCGGCCGAGATAAGCACCCAGCCTGCGTGGCAGATTTCACCGATGGGCTTTCCTGCCTTATCCATGGCCCGCACCATGTCGAGGACCACCGGGAAGCGGCGCAGCTTGTCCGGCGCCCAGCCGCCAGGCACCAGAATGCCATCGTACACATCGGGATTGATTTCATCAAAGCTGTAGTCCGACACACAGGGCACACCGTATTTTCCGATGTAGGTTTTTCCCTTTTCCTCGCCGACCACATCCACAGTCACGCCATCCTCCTCGCGGAGACGGTGTACCGGATACCATAGCTCCAGATCTTCAAAGTCGTCGCTGATTAATGCGATAATTTTTTTAGACATGTTAAAATGCTCCTTTTCTGTTTGTATTTTCATTATTACCCAAAGCTTCCTCCAGAGAAGCATCATAGACAGCTACATTGTTTTTTCCGTGATCCTTCATATAATACAGGGCCTTGTCAGCCTTGCCATACAGCTCCTCAAACACACTGTCCGCCGTCGAATAGACCAGGCCAATGCTCACTGAGACCTCTGTCCGGCGTCCTTCTTTTTCGTAGCACCGGCTCATTACGCCGCAGAGCTTTCTGGCATCCCGCAGGGGCTTTTCCCTGCAATGGCCGATATTTTTTACAAAAGCCAGAAACTCATCGCCGCCCAGACGGCCCAAAACAGCGTCTGTATCAAAAATGGCGGCCATTTCCCTGGCCAGATCCTCGAGCACCTCGTCGCCGCCCTGATGGCCCAGGGTATCGTTGACCAGCTTAAAGCGGTCCAGGTCAATCACCATCAGCGCGCCCTTCTCGCCGCCGCACTGCTCCAGATAGTCACTCACGATTTCCTCAAAGGTGGTGCGGTTGTACAGCCCTGTAAGCGGGTCGTGGTGCGCCTGGTTGATAAGCGCTTCCTTCTCGCATTTTTCCTCGTTAATGTTGATAATCTTACCAATGGCCCGCAGCGGGTGGCCGTGCCGGTCAAAAATGATCACGCTGGTGCCGCGCACCCACTCGATCTCGCCGGAGCTTACCCGCACCCTGTACTCGACCTCACATCGGGCCTGCTCAGGCGGACGGCGCTTGATGAGCTCTGCAAACCAGCGGGCAGCCTCATCGGTCTCCATATTCTTTTTCAGGCTCTCTGATAAAAAATGCTCGTTTCGGGATTTGCCGCCAAAATACTGCGCATAGCGGTCAGAAACCATAATACTGTCATCTCCATAGTCATACTCAAAAATCAGCTCATTGGACATCTCTGAGAGCACCCGGTAGCGTTCATAGTCCAGCAGCAGCTGCCGGTTGCGCTGAATACGGATGTACATGGCCAGGCCCACCACGGCGGCCAGCACCAGGCCGATAACCAGCGCCGCAGCAATGCTCTCAATGGGATTCGCTTTGACAAAGCTTTCCAGCGTAACACGCTGGCTGTCCTTATTAAAGTATTTCATATAGAGATCAGTGGCGTAATTGGGGTCTTTTTCATTGATGGCCGCCGTGGCCGTGTTGATGCCGCTGATAATCTCAGAATTCCCTTTGGTTACTGCAAAATAGTAGGGCTTTCCGTCAAACCGTGCGATAATCCGCTGGTTATCAAACAGGGTGACATCTGATCCCAGCAGCGCATCCACCTCGCCGGACTCCAGAGCTTTCTGCATTTCTACCTCACTGGGATATTCGACGGTCTCAACCGTGATCCCATTAACCTTGCAGAAGTCCTCCAGGGCCTGTGCCCGCCGTTTAGCTGAAGCCCGGACCCCTACCTTCATATTGTTAAAAGTCGAATAGTTGGTCGAGTTAATATCGGTATTGCTTTTTAAGACCGCCAATGTTGAGTAGCTGTAGCCACAGTTATATTCCGGGAAATCGTATTCCTCGGCCAGCTCGTCTGAATAGAGCATGCCGCCCATAATATCGACCTCACCGTTTTTTAAGTCCTCCATCATCTGGAGCAGGGTCTCGTCACTGCTATCTCCAGCAATAAACTCGTATTCCCATCCCGTATAGGCGGCAATTTCCTGCAGAAATTCATAGGTATAACCGGAATGCTTTCCATTTGCGTCGGTGCTGCTAAAGCCCTGCAGCTCCGGAAAGGCTACCCTTACTACCTTTTTCTCCTCGGCGTGGGCCGGAGCCGCTATAAAACACATGATAAGACTTATGACCAGCCCGAAACTGCACAGAGTCTTAAAAAATCGTCTCACTTTTTTCCTCCTACCTGTTTGGCAGATTATTCTCTTTCTTATTCTGGTATTACTCCTTATTATATACTGCTCAAACCAAATATACAATTTATTTATCTTAAAAACTTCCTGAAAATCACGGATTAAAGAATCTTCAAGGTATTACAAAACAGTAGAAAGCTTAACGAAATCTAAAATGTTAGCACTCACCTCTTGACAGTGCTAACAATCCGTCCTATAATATACTCGTAAACAAAGTTAAGCGAAGTCCCTTGAAAAAGGAACCGAACTCAATGGTTATAAAGGTTTATCACTTCATAAATCATGAAAACTAAAACAAAAAGGAGGAATGCCTTATGTTGTTGATGCCTAAAGATCGTTTCGGTTTTAATTTGTTTGATGATATGTTTAATGACCCGTTTTTTAAAAAGACAGAGTCACCCGCTCTCATGAAAACGGATATTCAGGAAAAGGATGGCAAGTACATTCTGGATATGGACCTGCCGGGCTTCGGCAAGGAAAATATCAAAGCTGACCTTGAGAATGGCTACCTGACCATCACCGCTTCCAGAGATGACTCAAAGGAAGAAAAAGATGAAAAAGGCAATCTGGTTCACCAGGAACGCTACACTGGCCAGTGCTCAAGAAGCTTCTATGTTGGCGACAATGTGAAGGAAGACGACATTAAAGCCGGTTACAAGGATGGTATTCTCCATCTGGAATTCCCGAAAAACGAAACCAAGCAAGTAGAACAGAAAAAATACATTGCGATTGAATAACTCAAAGCTTACCCCTTATCGGATGATTCCGATATTCATTTTATTACTCCCCCGTAATATAAAAAGCCGCGCTCACTCCCCTGGGCGCGGCTTTTGTTTTCGGCTAAAAAAGACCTCCCGAAATCCCGAAAAGCCAATACCGCTGACTTTTCAGGATTTCGGGAGGTTCTTTTACATTTAAAAGCTAGAGTAAAATACCGCGCACCTCATCGATATTTTCCAGGCCCTCGGCCTTGCAATAGGCTTCCAGCCCTTCGATGATCTTAACCGGGGCTTTGGGATCGATGAAATTCATGGTTCCCACCTGCACACAGGCCGCGCCGACCATGATAAACTCAAGAGCGTCTTCCCAGGTGCTGATGCCGCCCATGGCCATCACCGGCACGTCCACTGCCTTACAGACCTGATGGGTCATGCGCAGGGCGATGGGCTTGACCGCCGGGCCGGACAGCCCGGCGTAGGTGTTGTCAAACACGATCTTTTTCTTTTTATAATCCACGGCCATGGCCTGGATGGTGTTAATAAGCGAGATGCCGCAGGCACCAGATTCCTCACAGGCCAGCGCAATCTCCGCGATGTTCTCCACATTCGGGGAAAGCTTGACCATCACCGGAGCCTTGGATACTGCCACCACCTTTCGGGTAATGTCAGCCGCCATCTCTGGCCGTATGCCATAGGCCATCCCGCCGGCCTTCACGTTGGGGCAGGAAATATTCAGCTCGACCAGCTGCGCGTTGATGGCGTTGATTCGCTCAATGGCTTCCAGATAAGAAGCTTCGTCCTTGCCACCCACGTTCACCACCGTCACCGTGTCAATTTCTTTAAGGTGTGGCCACTCATTTTCGATAAAGGCGTCCACACCCGGGTTTTCAAGACCGATACTGTTGATCATGCCGGCCGGGGTTTCCCACAGGCGCATACCGGTGTTGCCGGGGCGCGGCTCCAGCGTCAGGCCCTTGGTACAAAGGCCGCCCAGTGCTGCCAGGTCATAGTACTTTTCAAACTCACGCCCGAAGCCAAAGGTCCCTGACGCGGTGACTACCGGGTTTTTAAAGACAATATCGTTAAATCTTGTTTCTAACACTTTACTCATAGGGCTGCCACCTCTCTGGTAAATACCGGACCATCCTTACAGACCTTCTTATTCCCCTCACTGGTCTTGCAAGTACAACCCAGGCAGGCGCCGATACCACAGGCCATATGGGCCTCCAGCGACACGTAAACCGGGTTTTCGGCCGGGACGATATCACACAGGCTTTTCATCATGATTTCCGGACCGCAGGTAAAAAACACCTCGCCCTCACGGGCTTCCACCTTATGGGTGATGATGCCGCCGATGTCCACGATCACTTCGTCTGCCACAGCGTCAAATTCCTCCACGCAGTAGGCCGCGTCGCGGTAGCCCAGGTAAACGCGCAGGCTTTTCTCTGGGTGTTTCTTCTTAAAGTCACGGCACACATAGTACAGGGGCGCGACGCCAATGCCGCCGCCCACCACCACCAGGTCGGCGTCCACATCTGGGAAGCCCTTGCCGTATGGGCCCTGTAATTCCACAGTGTCGTCCTTTTCTAGTTTTGACAAAAGCTGGGTGCCCTTACCTACAATCTGATACAGGAAAGTGAGCACACCGTTTTCGTAATTATGAACGGAGATGGGCCGTGACAGCAGCGGGTCCTTATCCCAGGCTCTCAGCATGAAAAACTGGCCGACGCCCACTTCACCGTCGTAGGCCACGTCCATTTTGTAAATGCCTTCAGCCACAAACTGGTTATCTAAAATTAAAGCCACTTTAAAATGTCCTCCTTCATGGCCAGTGTTTTTTCACGGATCAAGGCTTCAAAGCCTTCGGTCTCACAGGGCGTCTCTGCCTTCTGATGGGCAGTGATCAGCCCTCTGGAGGAATTGATGACCGCACAGCGGGACTTTTTGAAGATGTTGGCAATATCCTTGCCGGTGCCGCCCTGGGCGCCGTAGCCAGGCACCAGGAAAAAGGTGGACGGACACTGGTCCTGCAGCGCTTCAAATTCTTCCGGGAAGGTGAGGCCCACCACAGCGCCCACTGCGGAGTAGCCGCTTTCACCAATGTAAGGCCTGCCCCATTCGGTGATCTTATCGCCAACGGCTTCGTAAAGCTTTTGTCCGCCATCTTCCAATTTTAACTCCTGAAAATCTCTTGAAGACGGATTAGAGGTGTGCAGCAGGACAAAGAGGCCCTTTTCATTATTTTCGATGTACGGGAAATAGGGGGATACAGCGTCCTCGCCCATGTAGGCGTTGACGGTCAGAATATCCACCTCAAAATCGCCCTCAAAATGTCCTTTGGCGTACTGGGCGGCGGTGGAGGTGATGTCCCCTCTTTTTGCATCGCCAATGGCGATTTTACCATTTTTACGCACATATTTAACGGTCTCAGAATAAGCCTTCATACCGTCCAGGCCCAGAGCCTCGTAGCAGGCAATCTGCATTTTGTAACAGGCGGCAATATCTGCGGTGGCGTCCACAATCTTTTTGTTAAACTCCGTTATTTTTTCACCGGTTGACCAGTCCTTGTCCTTCAGGTACTGGGGCAGAAAGTCAAGTTTTGTATCCAAGCCCACACAGACGGGGCTTTTTAATGCTTCGTTATACAAGCGATCCATTATCATATGCGATCTCTCCTCCTTTAAATGTCATGAGCACCTTGCCCTTAAGCAGTTCTCTGCCAAAGGGGGTGTTGTGGCTTTTGGAAATAAACGTCTTGGGATCAACCCGCTCCTCGGCATCCAGATCCACCAAAACCAAATCACCGGGATAGCGTTCCTTGATCAGTCCGGCTTTCAGGCCCATGCGCGCCGCCGGCGCTTCACTCAGCATCTGGCTCAGGCGTTCTACCGGAATGCCAGCGCCTTCAAAAACGGTGTAGTACATGGCAAAGGCGGTCTCAAAATTATTGATTCCCGGCGCTCCGTTTAACTTGTCCTCGTCACTGTGCGGTGCATGGTCGGTACCGCAGATATCGATGCTGCCGTCCCGCGCACCCTCGATCAAAGCCCGGCGGTCCGGATAGCTTCTGAAAGGCGGGTGCACCTTATATTCCATGGCCGAGGCGTAAAGATGGTGCGGAGTAACCTCGCAGGTAATGTCCAGACCCTCTGCTTTGGCGGCCTTGATGGCCTCCAGGGTATCCTTTTTGCTGATATGACACACGTGCAGGTGTCCCGGGGTTTCGCGCAGCAGGGCGATATCCCGCTCCACGGTTTCTGTTTCCGGCTCACAGTGCGTGGCCAGGATGAAATTGTATTCGGTTGAGGCGGCCAGCCCCCTTTTCATTGTTTCGGCGTTATCCACATTGTGTCCATCGTTGGAGTAAACATTGGTGTATTCCCGGGTGCTCTCAAAATCCACCAGCTCCGCATCGCTGAAATCCTTTGTCAGCGCGCAGACCTGTACCAGATCACAGAGGCCCAGAGCTTCCGCCTTATCCATATTGTCTTTCAGAGCCTCGGCATTATCCATAATCGGCTTGGTATTGGCCATGGCAACCAGTGTGGTAAAGCCGCCCTTCAGGGCTGCCTTCATACCGGTTTCCATGTCTTCCTTATAAGTGAGCCCAGGATCGCGCAGATGGCAGTGCATATCGATAAAGCCTGGCATCAGCACCTTACCCTGGCCGTCGATTTCCCGGTCGTGGGCTGCCTTCACCTGTCCCTTTTCCTTATAAACCTTTTTGATCTTACCGTCATCATCGATCAGCACCTTCCCCGGCCTTCGGCCAGTGGCGTCGATGATTTCAACGTTGGTGATTAAAGTTTTCATGGTAGTTCCTTCCCCTTTATTTTAAGGATCACAAATTCTTCGAAAATCTTTTTATTCTTTCAGAATTTGGACTCAGCTTCATTTCTCAATAAACGTTGTGTATGAATCGCAGTATTCGCAGCGGTATAATTTCTTTTCGGCGTCTACCAGGTAGAAGTCAATATCGCCCACGTCCTCGTACTGGGTGATGCAGCGCGGGTTTTTACACTTCATGATGCCCGTGACCCGTGTCGGCAGTGTCAGCTGTACCTTGCTCACCAGCTCACCGTTGTTGACAAAATTGATGGTGACGTTGGGGTCGATAAGCCCCAGAACGTTCATGTCCAGCTCCAGGTCCGTCTCGATTTTGATCAGATCTTTCTGACCCATTTTTTTGCTGGGGACATTTTTCATCAGTACGACGACATCGTCAATTTCGTTGAGGTGCAGCTCCTTATAGATTTCAAAGCCGTGGCCGGATTCAATGTGGTCGATAATAATTCCCTTTTTCAGTTTTGATACATTAATCATTTGCGTCTACCCCCAGTAATTTAGAAATTAAAGCCATGCGCACATACATGCCGTATTTTGCCTGCTTAAAGTATACGGCGCGCGGATCATCGTCCACTTCGACGGAAATTTCATTGACACGCGGCAGCGGGTGCATCACGATCATCTCTTCCTTGGCTTTTTTCATTTTCTTTTTGTCCAAAATGTAGTAGTCTTTTAAGCGCAGGTATTCTTCCTCACTCACAAAACGTTCACGCTGAACGCGGGACATGTAAAGAATATCCAGGTCGCCGATGACATCGTCCAGGCTGGCTGTTTCGACATAGGAGCCGGGTTCCAGCATACTCAGAAAGTATTCCGGCATTTTCAGTTCCTTTGGCGAAATAAACACAAACTTGTTGCCCTTATAACGGTTCAGGGTTTTGACTAACGAGTGGATGGTCCGTCCAAAGAGCAGGTCGCCGCAAAGACCAACCACATGGCCATCACAGCTGCCCATTTCATGACGGATGGTCAGCAGGTCGGTCAGGGTCTGGGTAGGATGCTCATGACCGCCGTCACCGGCGTTGATGATGGGCATATCACAGGCCGCCTTGGAGACCAGCTTGGCTGTCCCCTCTCTCGGGTGGCGGATCACCGCGATATCGGCGTAACAGCCGACAGTTCGGATGGTATCGGCAATGCTTTCGCCCTTGGATACTGACGAATTGGCAGGGTTGTCAAATCCAATGACCTTGCCGCCTAAGCGCAGCATGGCCGACTCAAAGCTGAACCGCGTACGGGTGGATGGTTCGTAAAAAAGGCTGGCTAATAATTTTCCCTTGCAAACGTCAATATAATCATCCTGATTTGCAATAATATTATCAGCCAGCCCAAAAATGGATTCTAATTCTTCTATGGTAAAGTCACCGGGTTCTATTAAATGTCTTCCTTTTAGCATCTCTTGCCTCCTTGGCTTAAAATTCGTCCACGACGTGCATTTTTGCAAAAAAAAACACCTTTTCAAACTGTCAAAAGGGCGTTTCACGCAATATTTATGCACTATATTACTCTAAGGTCGTGGTCATCTTTAACAGGGGTTTCCTCTGCCCTTTTGTTAAGAGTTTAATTAAATTAATGATAAAGTATAACCTCAAAAATGTCAATATCTTAAAGGTTCAAAATATTGGCCTTTACTAAGAAATTATGGTAAGATTAAGCAAATGAAATGAACGGAGGTAATTCAAATGTATTTTGTCACCTATCAATACGCATCTTTTAGCGAAGCGGGTATACTCACCGCAGATTTCAAACGTGTGGTACCTGTTACCACCATCGGCAAGGTGCTCGGCCTCAAGCTGCCTGAACAGATGACGGACTTTATCCGTTTAGCCGACGACGCCCTGATCGCTTCCACCTCAAAAGCCATGGCCGACAACCCCAATATGGGCATTAACCTGAACTCTGTCAAGCTGCTGGCTCCCATCCCCAAGCCTGAGCGCAATATTTTCTGCCTTGGCAAAAATTACACCGAGCATGTAAAGGAGATCAAAAATATTCCAGGCCTCGGCGCGGCTCCGGAAAGCCCCATCTATTTTTCCAAGCTCTCCTCATCGGTCACCGGTCCCGATTCGGTTATCCTGTCCCACGCCAATGCCACCAAACAGATTGACTACGAAGCTGAGCTGGCCGTTATCATTGGCAAAGAGGGCTCAGATATCGCCAAATCGGACGCTGAAGCCTACATTTTTGGTTACACCGTCGCCAATGACATCACCGCCAGAGACCTCCAGAAAAAGCATTCTCAGTGGTATAAAGGCAAATCCCTGGATACCTTCTGCCCGCTGGGCCCAGCCATTGTTCACAAAAGCGCGCTGCCCCTTCCTTTGAATCTCGGTATCCGCTGCCGCGTCAATGGTGAAACCCGTCAGGAATCCACCACCGGACACATGATCTTTGATATTCCCACCATCATCAATGATTTGTCCCAGGGCGTGACCCTGTACCCCGGCGACATCATCCTGACCGGAACCCCGGCCGGCGTTGGTCTTGCCCAGGACCCGCCCGCCTTCCTGAAGCACGGCGACATCGTCGAAGCCGAAATCGAAAAGATCGGCATTCTCAGAAATCATATACAGTAGAAATGACGCTGGGAGATTTTCAACAATATGCGGCAATCCCGAAAAATTCCCCGGCGCTCCCCCGCTAAACATCTTTTCCCCACCCATACGCCTCCCGAAATCCTGAAAACTTTTTTTGCCGGATTATTTAAAAGAAGTTTTCAGGATTTCGGGAGGTGTTTTTCTTAAAGAATACATGCTGTTTCTATGTAAATTAGTGTAATTCCTCCTGTACTTCCTTCGAAACAGATAAATTTTTGTTTTTTGTCATTTTCGAGCAAAAAATCGAAAGCGTTTTCTTGACAACGGATTCAAAAGGGAGTATCATATAATCACAAACAACACATGTACACACATGTGCTTACTGAAAAATTATTTATTCAAAAAATGAAGGGATGGTATTTTAAAATGGCAGATTGGAAAAATTTAACACAGGCAGTTGGAGACTTAGAAGAAGACGATGTAATGGAAATCTTAAATGATTTCGTAGCTACAAATCCTACCGAAGCAGAAGCTGAAGAAGCAGTTGCAGCTTGCCAGGCTGGTATGGCTGTTGTTGGTGATTTATTCGAAGAAGGCGAATATTTTGTTGGGGACTTAATTTTCGCAGGCGAATTATTAACCGAAGCAATCAATGTATTAAAACCAGTATTAGGCAGCGGCGACACAGCAGTTGCTGGCACAATCTTAATCGGTACCGCTCACGGCGATTTACATGACATCGGTAAAAATATCTTCAGAAGCATGGCTGAAGCAGCTGGTTTCCAGGTTACTGACTTAGGTATTGACGTAGCAATCGACACATTTGTTGAAAAAGCTAAAGAAATCAAACCGGACATCATCGGTATCAGCGGCGTTTTAACCCTGGCTATCGACTCTATGAAAGAAACTTCAGATGCTCTGAAAGCAGCTGGCGTAGACTCTAAATTAATCATTGGTGGTAACCCTGTTACTAAAGAAGCCTGCGAATATGTTGGCGCTGATGACTTCACAACAAATGCTGCTGAAGGCGTTAAGATTTGCCAGGCATGGGTTGGCTGAGACAAGTCCGTAAAGTAAGATCAAATATAAAAAGACACCAATAATGGTGTCTTTTTTAATTTCTTTTTTATCTTATGTCTAGATTTGTATATACAGGTTAGTATAAGTATGTTATAATAAAGACAAAACGATTTCAGATTGTTTGAATTTTTTAAGGTTATTAAGATAATTTTTTCACAAACAATCTTTTTATGGTATAATTTTTGAATAATTCTTTGTGTGAACACAAGTTAGGTAAAGAATCATGAAAGAGAGTATTGTAAGATCAGTAGAAGGGTTGTATGAGCAAAGGACACTAGAGCTGGTAAAAATCGCCGTGCGCAAGGGGTTCACCCCGCTCCAGATTTTAGACTGGCTGCGCATTGGCATGGAACGGGTCGGAGATCACTATGAGAAATGTGACTATTTCATCGCAGACCTTATTTTTGCCGGCATTATCTTTCAGGAGGTTATGGATCTTGACGAACTGAAAGCGCTGTATGCCATGCCGGCAGTGCCCAGAATGGGTAAAATTGTTGTCGCTTCTGTTTACGGAGACTGCCACGACATTGGAAAAAATATTTTTGCCTCCTTTGCAACCACAGCAGGCTTTGAAGTCATCGACATTGGCATCGATGTGCCTTCTCCCACTATTCTTGAGAAGGTACAGGAACACAAGCCTGATATTATCGGCCTCAGCGGCATGCAGCAGGAAACAACCATCGAAATGAAAAAAATCACCGACGGTCTCGAAGATCTCGGCATAAGAGATCAGATACGTGTGATGATCGGCGGAGCATGTGTGGATGACGGCGTAACGCATCTCAGTGTGGGCGCAGATTATGGCACAAAGGACGTAACCAAAGCGGTGGAAATATGCAAACAATGGATACAGGAGAAAAAGTAAGTCATGGGTGCACCTGAATATATTAAAATTGTCGAAGCGATAAAAAACAAAATAACCAGCCAGGAGCTTGAGCCCGGGGACGCTATCCAGTCAGAGAACCTTCTCTGTGAGGAATTTAACGTCAGCCGGATGACCGTGCGCAAGGGTCTGGCCGTACTCGTCAATGAGGGCTACATCTATTCAATTCCCGGCAAGGGCAATTATGTCTGCGAGCCAGATCTGGACCAGTACATCCTCCATTACAATGAGATGGCGCCTGGAAACGAGCGTGGCGATGAAGTCCGCCTGATTGAGGTGAATGTTGTCAAGCCAAGCTATGAGGTTGGCTTTAACCTGGAAATTCCCGAAACCAAGCACGTCATCGTGGTAAAACGTATTTTTTTAAAGGATGGTTTCCCCACCGCCTACGATATTAAATACATTCCCTACTACCGTGGGATTCCAATTGTTGAAAAGGAAATCCGCTACGCGACTTTCCCGGAAATGGTGGCCAAGAAAAATTCGATTTTTGCCATGACCAAAAAGCTTAAAATCCGGGCGGCCATCGCAGAAGACGAAACAGCCAGAAACCTTGAAATCCCTGTGGGGATGCCTCTTTTAGTTGTTGAGGAAAAGCTGCTGGATGAAAAGGACAAGCCTATCGGCTGGGGGATGATGTACCTGGCAGGTGAAGACGCTGGCCTCGAAGCGGTTGCTTCCTTTGATTAATGGGAGCGGATTTTATGAAAAAGCAAAAAATTCAATATAAACGCTTCTCAAGAGAGACCTTCGGCTTATTTCGCTTTAATTTCTGGCCCCTGGTCATTTTCGAAATTCTGTATTCTTTCTGCGGAAGCACGATTATCTTTCCTGTGACTGGGTTTATTCTAAAGCATTCACTCTCGGCCGCAGGACTTTTCTATATTACAGGCTCCAATATCAGCGAGCTGCTCAGGCATCCGGCGCTCTGGATTGTCGGGCTTGCACTTTTACTCATTCTGGCCTTTTATACCCTCATCGAATTTACCACGCTGGCTGTCTGCTTTCACGAAAGCCTCGCCGGACGAAAGGTTCAGATCATCCCTTTGATGCGAAGCGGCTTTAAACGGGCTCTGGCAATTTTTAAACCTAAGAATTTTCTGATGATTCTTTTCCTGATCCTCATTATCCCGTTTATGAATATGATGGTCACCTCCAATTTTATAGGAGAACTCACCATTCCAGGCTTTATCTCAGATTATATTGCCGACTCCCCGCTTTTATCTGTTATTTTTATGGCTTTGGTTGCCTTTTTGGCCGTCCTTGTCATCCGATGGCTTTTTGTTTTTAATATTTTTATTTTAAAGGATTCATCCTTTAAAACTGCCCGGCATCAAAGTGCAAAGCTGATTAAAGGACGTTTTTTCCACACATTGTGGCGTTTTTTCCTCTGGAATCTCTTTCTCGCGTTTATCAGCTTGCTCGCAGCACTGGTATTTTTACTGACCTGTATTATTCCGGCTGCCCTGATCATTGAGTATATCCAGGGAATGAGCGATCCTTCCTTCTGGTTTACGCTTTTGATCAGTTTGGTTTCCATCATTTTTCTTCTGGGCTCGAGTATCCTGGACGCGGTCGTCACACCGCTTAACTTTGCTTTTATCTCAAAGCTTTATGAGGCTTACTCTAAAGCCGACAATGCCGTGCCCGAAGATATACTGCTGGTTGAAAACAACCTATCCCTCGCCCCTCAGAAAAAGCATCTGGTCATCGCCGCCTGTGTGCTGCTGGTTATTTCCATCGGGATTAAGAGCGCGCAGATCATACTGGCCTTTGACGGCGATACTGCCGATATCCTGCTGAGCGGTCCCCAAATTACTGGACACCGCGGCAATTCCACCGAGGCGCCGGAAAATACCCGGGCTGCGCTGGAGGCTGCCATTGCCAACAACGCCGATTATGTGGAGATCGATATCGCAGAGACAAAAGATGGTGTTCTGGTTGTTTCACATGACAATAACATCAAGCGGATTTCTGGACAAGATATTGATATCTGGAACAGTAATTATGATGATATCAAGGACATTGACATTGGCAGCTGGTTCTCACCCGAGTTCAGCGGCGAGCGTCTCATGACTTTGGATGAGGCCATTGAGACCTGCCGGGGCAAGGTAAAAATGAACATCGAGCTCAAACCCACTTCCCACGATCACGAATTTGTGGAAAAGGCTGTAGAAGTTATTCAGAAACAGAATTTTAAGGATGAGTGTATTCTCGCTTCACTGGATTACGCCACCATTGAACGGGTAAAGCAAATTGATCCCAGCATCCGCACTGCTTATATCAGCGCCATTGCCTACGGTGACATTGATACCCTTCCGGTGGATGCCTTCAGTATTGAGGCCACCTTTGTCAACAAAACGCTTGTCAATGCGGTTCATCGGCAGAATAAAGATATTTATGTCTGGACAGTGGACAACGAGGAACTCATTGACGATATGATCGACCTCAATGTTGACAACATTATCACCGACGACGTGCCTCTGGCCAAGGAGCTGGTAAAAGAAAACGGCATTAACAGCCAGGATATTCTCAGAAAGACGCTCGAGCAAATTGTATTCGGTATGTAAATTTTTTATTAAGATATTGAGAATTAAAGATATTCTAAAGGTTGAACGATTAGAATAGTACTTGAGAGATAAACATCTCCCCTTTTTCTTTTCATTCCTAATTTATATAAAAGGCAGTGGGTATCGGAGCCCGTTGCTTTTTATTTTTTTGTTTTTAATCATAAAAAGGCCTCCCGAAATCCCGAATTCGCTGTTTGAAAACAGTTTTCGGGATTTCGGGAGGCTTTTTGCAGAATAAAATTAAAATTTCAGTTGCGGACGCTACATTGAAAAACAGATAAAAATGGCCGACGCCAAAAAAAGAAACCCGGCAAAGCCGGTGTTTCCACCAAAACTATCCACTATCAACTATCAACTAAAAAAAGGATCAGGCTCGAAAAAGCCTGATCCTCTAAATTCTATTCTAAACTAAAATTAGTCTGTAATAATCTTAGCAACGGCGCCGGAACCTACGGTACGGCCACCTTCACGGATCGCGAAACGTAAACCTTCTTCGATCGCGATTGGGGTGATCAGGGTGATTTCCATTTCAACGTTATCCCCTGGCATGACCATTTCGACGCCTTCTGGTAATTTGATATTACCGGTTACGTCGGTTGTTCTGAAGTAGAACTGTGGTCTGTAGCCATCGAAGAATGGGGTATGGCGGCCGCCTTCTTCTTTGGTCAGGACGTATACCTGGGCGGTGAAGTGGGTGTGTGGGTGGATGGAGCCTGGTTTTGCCAGTACCTGTCCACGTTCGATCATGGTACGGTCGATCCCACGTAACAATGCGCCGATGTTGTCGCCGGAGCGGCCTTCATCTAACAGCTTACGGAACATTTCAATCCCGGTTACAACGGTCTTTTTGATTTCGTGAATCCCGACGATTTCGACTTCGTCCCCGACGTGTACCACGCCACGTTCGACTCTACCGGTTGCGACGGTACCACGGCCGGTGATGGAGAAGACGTCTTCTACTGGCATTAAGAATGGTTTGTCGGTGTCGCGTTCGGGTTCTGGAATGTATGCGTCTACTTCTTTCATCAGTTCGACGATTTTGTCGCCCCATTCGCCGTCTGGATCTTCTAAGGCTTTTAAAGCGGATCCGATAACGATTGGTGTGTCGTCTCCTGGGAATTCGTATTCGTCTAACAGCTCGCGAACTTCCATTTCAACTAGTTCTAATAATTCTTCATCGTCGACCATGTCGGCTTTGTTTAAGAATACGATGATGTATGGTACGCCTACCTGACGGCTTAACAGGATGTGTTCACGGGTCTGTGGCATTGGGCCGTCTGCTGCGGATACGACTAAGATCGCGCCGTCCATCTGGGCTGCGCCGGTGATCATGTTTTTAACGTAGTCGGCATGGCCTGGGCAGTCGACGTGTGCGTAGTGGCGGGCGTCGGTTTCATATTCGACGTGGGCGGTTGAGATGGTGATCCCACGTTCTCTTTCTTCTGGTGCTTTATCGATGTTGTCGAAGGCTACCGCTTCACCGGTTCCGAAACGTTTGTTTAATACGGTGGTGATTGCTGCGGTTAATGTGGTTTTACCGTGGTCGACGTGACCGATGGTACCAATGTTAACATGTGGTTTGGATCTTTCAAATTTTTCCTTAGCCATTTTATTTCTCCTATTGTTATTTTAAATATTTAATGCGGTCTGCCGTAACGATCCGGCAGACCGTTTGTTTTTTATAAGGTTCACAGATGCTTCGTTATCGCGCGCATTCGCCTTTCGGCTCATAGCTCTGCGCCCTACCGATTTCTAAAAGAAATCGGACTCGACTTTTCAGCTTTATTTCGTGCGTCCTTCAATGATTTTTTCAGAAACGCTCTTCGGTACGGGTTCGTAGTGTGAGAACTGCATGGTGTAAACGCCACGACCCTGGGTTTTACTTCTCAGGGATGTTGCATAGCCGAACATTTCTGCCAGCGGCACCATACCATTGATAACCTGAGCGCCGTTGCGGGCTTCCATACCTTCTACACGGCCACGTCTGGAGTTAATATCCCCCATGACATCGCCCATATATTCTTCCGGAATAACGACTTCCAGTTTGAACATTGGCTCCATGATAACCGGATCTGCTTTGCGCATACCGTTTTTGAACGCCATAGAACCAGCAACCTTGAAGGCCATTTCGGAGGAGTCAACTTCATGGTAAGAACCGTCATAAACGGTTGCCTTGAAGTCGATAACCGGATAACCAGCTAAGACACCATTCTGCATTGCTTCCTGGATACCCTGATCGATTGGTCCGATATATTCTTTTGGAATCGAACCACCGACAGTTTTATTTTCAAAAATATAACCTTCGCCTGGTTCCAGCGGTTCCAGAGTAATGAGACAGTGACCATACTGCCCACGACCACCGGACTGACGGGCAAATTTGCCTTCTGCGTCAACCGTTTTGGTGATTTTTTCTCTGTAAGCTACCTGAGGCTGGCCGATGTTGGCTTCTACCTTGAATTCACGCAGCATACGGTCGATGATGATATCCAGGTGAAGCTCACCCATACCAGAGATAATGGTCTGGCCGGTTTCTTCATCGGTATGTGTACGGAAGGTAGGATCTTCTTCTGCCAGTTTCTGGAGTGCAACACTCATTTTTTCCTGGCCGGCTTTTGTCTTAGGCTCGATGGCAACATCGATAACCGGTTCAGGGAATACCATGGATTCCAGAATGATCGGATGATCCGGATCAGACAGGGTGTCCCCGGTAGTGGTATCTTTCAGGCCCACGGCAGCGACGATGTCACCAGTGTAAACCTTGGAGATTTCTTCACGGTGGTTCGCATGCATCTGCAGGATACGGCCAAAACGTTCTCTCTTACCTTTTGTGGTATTACGAACATAGGAGCCTGCTTCTGCAGTACCGGAGTAAACACGCATAAATGCCAGTTTACCAACATATGGGTCTGTCATGATTTTGAAAGCTAAAGCGGAGAATGGTTCCTCATCGCTTGGTTTTCTTTCGTCTTCTTCGTCCGTTTCCGGATTTGTACCTTTGATAGCAGGTACGTCAAGCGGTGACGGCATATAATCAACAACAGCATCCAGCATCATCTGAACACCCTTGTTTTTATAGGAAGAGCCGCAGGTTACTGCGATCAATTCTACGTTACAGGTTCCTTTACGGATGGCTGCCTTGATTTCCTCGATGGTGATTTCTTCACCTTCCAGGTATTTTTCCATCAGGTTTTCATCTACTTCAGAAAGGGCTTCAAGCATCTTATCGCGATAGCTTTCAGCTTCTTCTTTCATATTGTCAGGAATATCGGTGATTTCAATTTCTTCACCTAAATCATCCTTGTAGATTTCAGCCTTCATGGTAAGCAGGTCAATGATACCAATAAAATCACTTTCCTTACCGATTGGCAGCTGGATACATACTGGGTTTGCGCCCAGACGGTCACGGATCATGTCTACCGCATGGTAGAAGTCCGCACCGGTGATGTCCATTTTATTAATGTAAGCCATTCTCGGTACATGGTACTGGTCAGCCTGACGCCATACGGTTTCGGACTGAGGTTCAACACCGCCCTTGGCACAGAATACCGCTACAGAACCGTCAAGAACTCTTAAAGAACGTTCTACTTCAACGGTAAAGTCAACGTGGCCCGGTGTATCGATAATGTTGATACGGTTGCCTTTCCAATGACAAGTTGTAGCAGCAGAGGTAATGGTGATACCTCTTTCCTGTTCCTGTTCCATCCAGTCCATCTGCGCGCCACCATCATGGGTTTCGCCGATTTTATGGATTTTACCAGAATAGTAAAGGATTCTTTCAGTAGTAGTGGTTTTTCCTGCGTCAATATGCGCCATAATACCGATATTTCTTGTGTTCTCTAAACTATATTCTCTTGGCACAGATTTTTCCTCGCAATTTTAATTTGAATACTAAACAGTAAACATATCGTATAAAATCCAATAAGGATTTTATACTACCAACGATAATGTGCAAAAGCTTTGTTGGCTTCTGCCATCGCGTGTGTGTCTTCTTTTTTCTTAACGGCTGCACCACTGTTGTTCAGAGCATCCATGATTTCACCGGCTAAGCGGTCCTTCATGGTTTTTTCAGAACGTTTGCGTGCGTAAGTAACTAACCATCTTAAAGCCAGAGCCTGTTTACGGTCTGCACGAATTTCGATTGGAACCTGATAGGTGGCACCACCGACTCTTCTTGCTTTTACTTCTAACACAGGTGTGATGTTTGCTAATGCTTCTTCGAATGCTTCTAAAGCATCCTTACCGGTTTTTTCATTTACCTTTGAGAATGCATCATATACGATTCTCTGGGCAACGCCTTTTTTTCCGTCTAACATAACGTTGTTTACCAATTTAGTAACAACAACGCTACCATAAATCGGATCAGGCAATACTTCTCTTTTTGGAACTGGTCCTTTTCTAGGCACTTTGCTTCCCTCCTTAACAATTGATGTTCATCGGTACTCGACATCCAAAGTCGTTGTGCTTATACTTACAATCTAGATCTATTATCAGATTTGCAGTACGATGCACTACTCTTACTTCTTAGGCTTTTTAGCCCCGTATTTGGATCGAGCTTGTTTACGATTTTCTACGCCAGCGGTATCTAATGCACCACGGATGATCTTGTAACGAACCCCTGGTAAGTCCTTAACACGGCCGCCTTTTACCAGAACGATACTATGTTCCTGTAAATTATGGCCGATACCTGGGATGTAAGCAGTTACTTCCATACCGTTTACCAGTTTAACTCTGGCAATTTTTCTCAGAGCAGAGTTTGGTTTCTTTGGTGTAGATGTTCTAACTGCGGTACAAACACCTCTTTTTTGGGGGTTTGCTTTCAGTGCCGGAGTCTTTGTTTTGATTTCCGCGCTTTTTCTTCCTTGTTTAACAAGCTGATTAATGGTAGGCATTCAGTCCTGCACCTCCTTCTTAAAATTTTATATCAAAAATTCAAATGAAAACAGCCTTTCTGTTAAATCATTCGAAGTTTTAACCAGATATAAGCGTCAAATAAGCGCCCATCAGGCGCCTGCGCTTTCATACTATTTCAGCAGTGCGATCACTGCCGCTCCCCGCTCAATGCCGCTGTCCTGACCGAGCGCAACCTTACTTTCGTAGGGCTCGATGGGAACAGATGCTTCCTGACACGCGGTGACAATTTTTTCCTTAATAGAATCTTCGGTATCTTCAGCTAAAACAACCATGGTTGCTTTTCCTTCTTTTACAGCTTTCAGGGTCTGCTTTGTCCCGATGACCTTTAGGGTCTCACCAAAACTTTCCAATTTATACCTCCAGCAGTTTATAAGACTTTGCTAAACATACCTTTCTAATATACACTCTTTTTGCCAACTTGTCAAGCGGTAATTAAAACTTCCTTTATCTTGAAAGAAAACCCCGCCGTTTGGCGGGGTTTATGGGTTTTAGTCGTCAAGATCTCCAATAATCATATCGCTGGCTTCACTGCTGCTGTTGTCTAAGAAATCCATGTCGAACATATCAAAGGCCTTAGCCAGTTCATCGTCCTTTTCAAGGTTTTCGCGTTCTTCCTGAACAGCCTTGGCTAAGATGTTATCATCATCCATGACAATATCCATGTCGTCGGAAAGCTCCTTCACATTCGTGATATCGTCTTTGATCATATCATCAATCAGTTCTTCTTCCTCATCATCCTCATCCTCGCGGTCATAGTCAAGCTCGACGCGGCTGTAAGCCTTGACGCCGGTTCCGGCGGGCACCAGCTGGCCGATAATGACATTTTCCTTGAGACCGATAAGTGGATCGACCTTGCCCTTGATGGCAGCGTCGGTGAGCACTCGGGTGGTTTCCTGGAAGGATGCCGCGGACAGGAAGGAATCCGTTGCCAGAGATGCCTTAGTGATCCCAAGGAGCTCTCTGCTGGCCTGTGCCGGTTCCAGCCCCATATCCAGAGCTTCGTTGTTCTTTTCTTCCATTTCAAAAATATCGGTTAAGGCCCCGGTGATCAGGTCGGTATCTCCGGCATTTTCAATCTTAACCTTACGCAGCATCTGTCGGATGATCAGCTCGATATGCTTATCGCTGATGTGTACCCCCTGCAGACGGTATACTTTCTGCACTTCGGACAACAGATACTGCTGTACCGCGTCGATGCCCTTGATGCGCAGGATATCGTTCGGATTGATGGAACCTTCGGTGATTTCCTGACCGGCTTCGATTTTATCGCCGGTATGTACCTTTAAGCGTGAGCCGTAAGGAATCAGGTAAATTCTGGATTCACCGTCTGGCGCAGTGACAACTGCTTCGGTTTTCTTGCCTTCCAGAATTTCGACACGGCCAGCTATTTCTGAAATAATAGCCTGTCCCTTTGGCTTACGGGCTTCAAAAAGTTCTTCGACACGGGGGAGACCCTGGGTGATGTCGTCCGCGGATGCAACCCCGCCGGTATGGAAGGTACGCATGGTTAACTGGGTACCCGGTTCACCGATGGACTGAGCGGCAATGATACCAACCGCTTCACCGATTTCGACAGGTTTCCAGCTGGTCATATCGACACCGTAGCATTTTTTACAGACACCGTATTTGGAATTACAGTTGAATACAGCGCGGATAACAACTTTTTCAACACCGGCTCCCTGAATGGCTTCTGCCTGGTCGCTGGTGATGACTTCGTCTTTATGGGCCATAATTTCCCCGGTTTCAGGATGCACAACATCCTCGAAGGCGTAACGGCCTTCAATACGTTCGGCCAGATCTTCAATGACCTCGCCATGTTCATTGATGGCTGTTACCTCATAACCACGGGTGGTTCCGCAGTCTTCCTCACGGACGATAACGTCCTGGCTGACGTCGACAAGACGACGGGTCAGGTAACCGGAGTCCGCTGTTCTCAGGGCCGTATCGGCAAGACCTTTACGGGCACCATGGGTGGAGGAGAAGAACTCGAGTACGTTCAGACCTTCACGGAAGTTGGAACGGATTGGCAGTTCGATGACACGGCCGGTCGGGTTGGTCATAAGACCACGCATGCCCGCCAACTGACGAATCTGGTTCTTGGAACCACGGGCCCCGGAATCGGCCATCATGTTGATTGGGTTCAGTCGGTCCAGATGGCTTAACAGCGCGTCGGTTACTTCATCGGTAGCGTTGTTCCAGATATCGACAACGTTCTGGTAACGTTCCTCTTCAGAAATGAGACCACGGCGGAACAGCTTGAGGTTCTTGGCGATCTTTTCATCGGCACGGGCGAGAATTTCTTCCTTGTTTCCTGGCACCTGCATGTCGGCAACACCAACGGTGATAGCGGCCTGGGTAGAGTATTTATAGCCCAGACGCTTGATCTCATCGAGGGTTTCGGAAGTAATTGTGGGGCCGTGAGCCTTAAAACAGCGGTCGACAATTTTGGTCAGTACTTTTTTGTCAACCTGCATATCCACTTCCAGTTTAAAGTGATCATCAATGGTTTCACGTTTCACAAAGCCCATGTCCTGCGGCAGGATCTGGTTGAAAATGAAACGACCGACGGTGCTTTCCACCAGACGGGTATAGCTTTCACCATTAATTTCTTTGGTGGTACGGACCTTAACCTTGGCATGAAGCTCAACGTCGTGGTTGAAATACGCCATTTCCAGCTCGTTCATATCACAGAAAATGGAACCGGTTCCCTTGGCGTCTTCTTTATAAAGCGTCATATAGTAGGAACCGAGGATCATATCCTGTGAAGGAACGACAACCGGCGTACCATCCTGGGGTTTCAGAATATTGTTGCAGGCCATCATTAAGAAGCGGGCTTCTGCCTGAGCCTCTACAGACAGCGGCACGTGGACGGCCATCTGGTCACCGTCGAAGTCGGCGTTGTACGCGGTACAGGCCAAGGGATGGAGCTTGATGGCACGGCCTTCAACCAGAATCGGTTCAAAGGCTTGGATTCCCAGTCTATGGAGTGTAGGTGCACGGTTTAAGAGCACCGGATGTTCGTGAATGACATCTTCCAGAACGTCCCAGATAATCGGATCGAGTTTTTCGACCATTTTCTTGGCGCTCTTGATGTTCTGAGACAGCTGTCTCGCAACCAGCTCACGCATAACGAAGGGCTTGAACAGCTCGATGGCCATTTCCTTCGGCAGACCGCACTGGTACATTTTGAGCTCAGGACCAACAACGATAACGGAACGGCCAGAGTAGTCGACACGTTTACCGAGAAGGTTCTGACGGAAACGCCCCTGTTTCCCCTTAAGCATATCACTCAGGGATTTGAAAGGACGGTTACCCGGGCCAGTGACCGCACGGCCGCGTCGGCCATTGTCAATCAAGGCATCGACTGCTTCCTGCAGCATACGCTTTTCATTCTGGACAATGATGTCCGGCGCATCCAGCTCCAGCAGCTTGATCAGACGGTTGTTACGGTTGATCACACGGCGGTACAGGTCGTTCAGGTCAGAGGTCGCAAAACGTCCCCCGTCCAGCTGTACCATTGGGCGCAGTTCCGGCGGAATAACCGGGATGGCTTCCATGATCATCCATTCCGGCTTATTGTGGGAATTTCTGAAAGCTTCAATGGCTTCCAGACGTCTGGCCACACGAATCTTCTTCTGGCCGGAGCTGTCCTTGAGTTCTTCCTTCAGCACAGCGGCTTCCTGATCCAGATCCACCATCTTCAGGAGCTCCTGAATGGCTTCTGCACCAATGCCGGCAGTAAAGTCCTTGCCATAGTTGGCTTTCGCTTCCTTATATTCGGTTTCGGACAGCACCTGCTTGTACTGAAGCGGGGTTTCGCCTGGGTCCGTTACCACATAAGAGGCAAAATAGATAATTTTTTCAAGATTACGGGGTGACATTTCAAGGATCAGGCCCATACGGCTTGGAATCCCCTTGAAATACCAGATATGTGATACGGGTGAGGCAAGCTCGATGTGCCCCATCCGTTCTCTTCTTACTTTTGCTTTTGTTACTTCAACACCACAGTTTTCACAGACGATGCCCTTATGGCGAATACGCTTGTATTTACCACAGTTACACTCCCAGTCTTTGGTTGGTCCGAAGATTTTTTCACAGAAAAGACCTTCTTTTTCCGGTTTCAGGGTTCTGTAATTAATGGTTTCGGGTTTTTTAACCTCACCCCGAGACCACTCTCTGATTTTTTCAGGTGATGCTAATCCAATTTGCAACGACTTAAAGGTAAATTCTTCATTTAACAATTGGTTTTGCTCCCTTCGTATATAAATGGATAATAAAACTTGTCAATTTTCAATTCAATGGAACGACGCAGCCGTTACACTAATGAATCCGGATTGTCGATATCTTCGGCGTCGACGATGGAGATCATATCTGCGCCCGCGTAATCATCCTCGGTCGCGATATTTGCATCGGGTTCACCGCCGATTTCGTTGGCCAGTTCTTCAACTGGATCGTCTGTAAAGTCACCGTCCAGAATTTCGACGACTTCGTCATCATTGAGGATCTGAACATCCAGTGCCAAGCTCTGGAATTCCTTCATAAGTACCTTGAAAGATTCCGGAATACCCGGCTTCGGAATGTTTTCACCTTTGACGATGGCTTCGTAAGCGGCAACACGGCCGACGACGTCATCGGATTTAATGGTCAGGATTTCCTGGAGGGTATGGGCTGCACCGTAGGCTTCAAGCGCCCAAACTTCCATTTCTCCAAAACGCTGTCCACCGAACTGGGCTTTACCACCCAGCGGCTGCTGGGTAACTAAGGAGTAAGGTCCTGTGGAACGGGCGTGCATTTTATCATCAACAAGGTGATGGAGTTTTAAGTAATACATATAACCAACGGTTACCGGATTATCGAAGGGTTCGCCGGTACGGCCGTCATACAGCTTGATCTTACCATCACTCGGCAGATTCGCCTTTTCCAGAAGCTCTTCAATGTCTTCTTCGTTGGCCGGGTCAAATACTGGTGTGGCAATGTGCCAGCCAAGAGCCTTCACCGCCATTCCCAGATGAACTTCCAATACCTGTCCGATGTTCATACGGGAAGGTACGCCAAGTGGGTTCAGCACGATATCCAGCGGAGTACCGTCCGGCAGGAACGGCATGTCTTCCTGAGGAAGAACGCGGGAGACAACCCCCTTGTTCCCATGACGGCCGGCCATTTTATCCCCAACGGAGATTTTACGCTTGGTCGCGATATAAACACGCACCATGGTGTTGACGCCTGGTTTTAAGTCCTCGTCCTTGTTGGCTCTTGAGAATACCTTCACGTCAACGACAATACCAGCTTCACCGTGCGGCACCTTTAACGAGGTATCACGGATTTCACGGGCCTTTTCACCAAAGATGGCGCGCAGGAGCTTTTCTTCTGCGGAAAGGTCGGTTTCACCTTTCGGTGTGACCTTACCGACTAAAATATCCTCGGATTTCACCTCGGCGCCCACAAAGACAATTCCGCGTTCGTCAAGGTTGCGCAGAGCGTCTTCCCCGACATTCGGAATATCACGGGTGATTTCCTCTGGTCCGAGCTTGGTCTCACGGGCTTCACATTCAAACTCTTCAATATGGATGGATGTGTACTTGTCCGTTTTCAGCATATTTTCATTGATGAGAACAGCATCCTCGTAGTTGTAGCCTTCCCAGGTCATGAACCCGATCAGGGCGTTGCGGCCAAGGGCCAGCTCGCCCATTTCTGTGGAAGGACCGTCGGCGATGATCTCGCCCGCTTTTACACGCTGTCCCTTTACCACCAGCGGCTTCTGATTCACACAGGTTCCCTGGTTGGAGCGTTTGAATTTTAGTAATTTATGTTTTTCAAGGCTGCCGTCGCTGTCTCTGCGGATTCTTATATGATCAGCGTCCACAAACTCGACGGTTCCGGCTTCCCCTGCGATGGCGCAGACACCGGAGTCCTTGGCGGCCTTGTGTTCCATCCCTGTCCCGACAACCGGCGCCTTTGGAATGAGCAGCGGCACAGCCTGACGCTGCATGTTGGCGCCCATGAGGGCACGGTTGGCATCATCATTTTCAAGGAAAGGAATGAGGGCAGTCGCCACAGATACAACCTGTTTTGGCGAAATATCCATAAAATCGACGCGGTCTGGCGCAACGGTGACAAAGTCACGGCTTGAGCCTGCACGACCAGTAATCTGTTCATTGACAAAACGGTTGTTTTCATCCAGCGGCTCATTGGCCTGGGCGATGGCGTACTGGCCTTCTTCATCGGCTGAGAGATAGTGAATCTCGTCAGTAACCACCCCGTCGATAACCTTACGGTAAGGGGATTCGATAAAGCCATACTCATTGACACGGGCAAAGGTCGCCAGAGAACCGATGAGGCCGATGTTCGGGCCTTCAGGCGTTTCGATCGGACACATACGGCCATAGTGGCTGTGGTGAACGTCACGGACTTCGAATCCGGCGCGCTCACGGGAGAGACCGCCAGGTCCAAGGGCCGACAGACGGCGTTTATGTGTCAGCTCAGACAGCGGGTTGTTCTGGTCCATAAACTGTGACAGCTGGGAGCTCCCGAAGAATTCCTTCAGCGCTGCGTTTACCGGACGGGTGTTGATTAACCCCTGCGGCGTCAGGATTTCATCATCCTGAACAGACATTCTTTCACGGACAACTCTTTCCATACGGGAAAGGCCGATACGGAACTGGTTCTGCAGCAGCTCGCCAACGGAACGGAGACGACGATTGCCTAAGTGGTCAATATCGTCGGTATTCCCGATGCCATAGTCGATACCGATAAAATAAGAAACCGTCGCGAAAAGGTCAGACTGAAGAATATGCTTCGGCACCAGACGTTCC
The DNA here is from genome assembly GCF_003477535.1 of Eubacterium sp. AM05-23. NCBI lineage: Bacteria > Bacillati > Bacillota > Clostridia > Eubacteriales > Eubacteriaceae > Eubacterium > Eubacterium sp. AM05-23. Next base: position 229,465 of record NZ_QUDF01000001.1, on the reverse strand, counting down.
ATATGGTTTTTAATTTCATCGTGCTTTTCTTCATCGGTCATTTCTTCATTGTCAAGGATCTGCATGAGTGCTTCACGGCAAACCAGTTCCTTAATTTCTAAATCGCTGATATCAAAGGGGATGTCCTGGGTATGAATATCAACGAAGCCATTACCGATGACGCGGACGATTTTATCTTCGCCCTGATGCAGGACCTTGACATTGACCACATTGATCCCGGCATTCTGGATCTGCCATGCAACGTCCTTTTTAAAGATCTGGCCTTCCTCTGCCAGGACTTCGCCGGTTTCAGGATCGATGACATCCTCAGCGGCAACCTGCCCGGTAATACGGGTAGCCAGAGATAATTTCTTATTGTATTTATAACGGCCGACGCGGGCTAAATCGTAGCGGCGGTCGTCAAAGAACATAGAGTTCAGCAGCGACTGAGCGCTTTCCACTGTTGGCGGCTCGCCTGGACGCAGTCTCTTATAAATTTCCAGAAGACCGTCGCGTTCGTCCTTCATGCCTGCTGTTTCATCTTTTTTGATGGTTTCCAGCAGACGGTAGTCATCCCCGAAAACCTCGAGAATTTCCTCGTTGCTGCCAAGGCCAAAAGCGCGCAGCAGCGCAGTAATCGGAAGCTTACGGGTACGGTCAATCTTGACGTACATGATATCGTTGGAATCGGATTCGTATTCCAGCCAGGCCCCGCGGTTCGGGATAACCTGTGCAGAATAGAGCTTTTTACCAAGCTTATCACGGGTCAGGGTGTAGTAAGCACCCGGAGAACGTACCAGCTGGCTGACAATAACACGCTCCGCACCGTTGACAATAAAAGTCCCGGTATCGGTCATTTTGTGCAGGTCGGCCATATAAACTTTCTGTTCTTTTACTTCATTCTTTTCTTTGTTGATTAAACGGACACGCACCTTTAAAGGCACATAATAAGTCTGATCCCGTTCCTTACATTCCTCAATGCTGTACTTTGGTTCTCCCTCAATGGCGTAGTCCACGAACTGCAGCACCAGATTACCGGTGTAGTCTGTAATTTCGTGGATGTCGTCAAACACTTCCTGGAGGCCCTTTTCAATAAACCATTTGTAGGAATCGAGCTGTACTTCTAATAAGTTCGGCATCTCAAGGACTTCTTTAATCTTTGAGAAGCTCTGTCTGGTTCTTAATCCGTATTGTACAGGATGCACCATAACCATCCATTATCACCCCTTGCAAATTATTTCGGCATTTTCAAAATACACTTTTTTAAGTGTATGCTCTTTTCTTTGTCGCAAAATTGTGGTACTATTTATAGAGTGGTAATTCTCCCCAATTTCGGGAATTGTCGCGAAAAAATAAAAATGGACCGAGACGAATTTCAAACCTTTGATCAGTCTGAAAAAGCGCAGCCTGCTTAAGAATTCCATTCATCAAGCATTTGGCCTGCCTTTGATCAGCAAACCCGCGCCCCATCCATAAGTCTATTTTAATTTTGTTCCTATTTATTGACGTCTGTCGGTCACATAAATAGCACAATTTTATCTTCTAATGCAATTTAATATCTTATCACAATAAATTTTGGCCGTCAAGGCTTTTTTTATTGGCTATGCAAGCCTGAAATTACCTTAAGCCTTTTTTAAAAAGACACTGTTGTGTCTTTTGGGGACAGCGACCTTAAATTTAACACAAATTTAACATTCACCCATTGACGCGCCGCCGCAAAAACTGCTATAATGCACTAACAGTTGAAAAGGGAGTAGTTTAAGACGCGCCGTCAACACCACGGTTTTCTGACCTGGCGGTGTGCGCCTATCTTTTTTGGTAACGAGACTTTTCGACAGCCTGGCAAAAGGGCTGCCGGAAGTCTTTTTTTGGTGCTTCCGGTGTATACAATCTTGACAAAGGAGTATCGATGATGTCAGAAACCTTTTTTAACCGTTCTGCGCAGGAAACACTGGACGAGCTGCATACCTCGCCCTTGGGCCTCAGCACCGCTGAGGCTGAAAGCCGGACCAAAACCTTTGGCCCAAACAAGCTTTCTGAGGGTAAGAAAAAAAGCATCGCTGTGGTTTTTCTGGAGCAGTTCAAAGATCTGCTGGTGGTGATTCTTACCATTGCCGCCATTATTTCCCTGCTTTCGGGTGAAAGCGAAAGCACCATTGTTATTTTTGCCGTTTTACTTTTAAACGCCGTACTCGGCACTGTTCAGTATGTCAAAGCTGAAAAATCCCTTGAGAGTCTTAAGGCCATGTCCTCACCGGTTGCCCGGGTGATCCGGGACGGCGCGCGCCTTGAGATCCCCTCCCAGGAGGTTGTGCCCGGCGATATTCTCTTACTGGAAGCCGGTGATCTGGTCGTCGCTGACGGACGGATTCTGGAAAATTTTTCACTCAAGGTTAACGAGAGCTCGCTGACCGGCGAATCCGAAAGTGTTGACAAAACCGCCGATACCATTTTATCCGAAAAGGTGGCCCTCGGCGACCAGGTCAATATGGTTTTCTCCGGTTCTCTTGTAACGTACGGACGTGCAACCGTTGTGGTCACCTCCACCGGTATGGGTACAGAGCTTGGTAAAATCGCCTCTCTCATGAACCAGACACAGCAGCGGAAAACGCCGCTTCAGACCAGCCTGGACAATTTCAGCAAAAAACTGGCGGTTATCATTCTGGCGGTCTGTGTGGTAGTTTTCATGCTCTCGGTTTTCCGCAGTCATATGCCCGTTCTGGATTCCCTGATGTTCGCGGTTGCCCTGGCTGTAGCCGCCATTCCCGAGGCGCTCAGCTCCATCGTAACCATTGTGCTGGCCATGGGCACACAAAAAATGGCCAGGCAGAACGCAGTCATCAAAGACCTCAAGGCCGTTGAAAGCCTTGGCGCGGTTTCCGTTATCTGTTCCGATAAAACTGGAACACTGACCCAGAACCGCATGTGCCCCCAGAAGATCTATGCCGACGGCAGTCTCACCTCCTGTGAGGATTATGACCTTACCAACGACGCGCAGCGCCTGCTCTTAAAAATCGCTCTGCTGGCAAGCGACGCCACAACAGACGAAGACGCCGGCACCTCCATCGGAGACCCCACCGAGGTGGCTCTGGTACAGATTGGCGACTCCTTCGGCATTGAAGAATCCACTTACCGCAGCCAGCATCCCCGGCTGCGTGAGCTGCCCTTTGACTCTGACCGCAAGCTCATGAGTACCCTTCACGAGCTTGAGAAGGTACCGACCCTGCTGACAAAGGGCGCCCTCGACGTCATGCTCGAACGCTCCAACTGGATTTACACCAAAGGCGGCATTGTGCCCATGACCGACGAAAAGCGCAGCGAGATCATCAACACCAACCGTTCCCTGTCCGAGGAAGGGCTCCGCGTTCTGGCCTTTGCCTACCGTGAACTGCCCGAAGTCCGGGATCTGTCCATTGATGATGAAAATGATTTTGTCTTTGTAGGCCTGATCTCCATGATTGACCCGCCGCGTCCAGAATCTGTCCAGGCTGTGGCTGACGCCAAGCGGGGCGGCATCCGCACGGTCATGATCACTGGCGACCACAAGATCACTGCGACCGCCATCGCAAGACAGGTCGGCATCTTTGAGGATGGCGACATTGCTGTGGAAGGCGTTGAGCTGGACGCCATGACCGATGCCGAGCTTGATGAAAAGCTTCCGCGCATTTCTGTCTACGCCCGTGTATCACCCGAGCATAAAATCCGAATCGTCGACGCCTGGCAGCGTCAGGGGCGCATTGTCTCCATGACTGGCGACGGCGTCAACGACGCTCCAGCCCTTAAGAAAGCCGATATCGGCGTGGCTATGGGCATTACCGGCACCGAGGTCAGTAAAGACGCAGCGTCCATGATTCTGACTGACGATAATTTTGCCACCATCGTCAAAGCCGTTATCAACGGGCGTAATATCTACGCCAATATTAAAAACGCCATTCAGTTTCTGCTCTCCGGCAACACCGCAGGTATCCTCTGTGTGCTCTACGCCTCTCTGATGGCGCTGCCCGTCCCCTTTGCGCCGGTACACCTGCTGTTCATTAACCTGCTGACTGACAGCCTGCCTGCCATTGCCATTGGCATGGAGCCTTCGCGCCGCGGACTTTTGAACCAGCCGCCCCGCAATCCAAAAGAACCGATTTTAAACGGCAGCCTGCTCAAACGCATTGTCTCTCAGGGACTGCTGATTGCCGTTGCCACCATGGCTGCCTTTTACCTTGGCCACCAGTCCGGCAGCGCCATGCTGGCCAGCACCATGGCCTTCGCCACCCTGACCCTTGCCCGCCTGTTCCATGGCTTTAACTGCCGGGGTGACGAATCCATTTTCCGGCTGAAATTCGGAACAAACAAATACTCACTCATGGCCTTCTTTGGCGGTGTTTTACTTCTGGCGGCGGTACTGTTTATACCAGGTCTCAACACCCTGTTCCTCGTGGCGCCGCTGACCCTTGGACAGATCGGCCAGATATGCCTGCTGGCATTTCTGCCTACCCTGATCATCCAGATTACTAAAATGGTCACAGGCCGGCAGCATACCAGTGCCGTGACTGGCAAACCCAGCCTGTCGGATGATTAAGCATTTAAAAAGCCCGGTTTTTCAAAAGAAAAACCGGGCTTTTATATTATCTAAATTACACCATCAGCTCACAAATAGAGCGCGCAAATTCTACTGGATCTTCAATGGTCATTCCCTCAATGAGCATGGCCTGATCGTAAAGCAGGTTGGCATATTTTTTCAGCTTATCGTTATTTTTATCTTCATATGCTTTTTTCATGGCGTCAAACACCGGATGGCTCCCATTGATTTCGAGAACCTTATCGGCTTTGACATCGCCGCCCATGGGCTGTGCGTTTAGAACTTTTTCCATTTCTAAGGATATCCCCTCTGTTGAGAAGCATACTGGGTGGCTTTTCAGTCTTGTGGACAGCTTGACCGCATTTACCTTGCCGTCCAGAGCGTCCTTGATGGCGGTCATTAAATCCTTATTCTCTTCATTTTTGGCTTCAGATTCTTTTTTGGCCTCTTCGGACTGTTCGATCCCCAGATCATCATCGGAAGCGGAGCGGAATTCTTTTTCATCATACTTCATGAGACTCTTAAGCGCAAATTCATCCACATCGTCGGTGCAGTAAAGCACTTCGTAGCCCTGATCTAAGAGCAGCTCAATCTGCGGCATTTTCCCAATCTTTTCAATGGAATCACCGCAGGCATAGTAAATATATTTCTGATCTTCCTTCATTCTGCCGACATATTCTGCAAAGGTGACGGTTTTCTTTTCACTGGAGCTGTAGAACATCACCAGATCCTTAAGCTTATCAGCATTCATCCCATAGTTTTCATACATACCAAACTTGAGCGGCAGACCAAAGTTTTTATAGAATTCGTCGTATTTTTCACGGTCTTTTTTCTGCATGTCCATAAGCTCAGAGGTAATTTTCTTTTCAATACGCTGGGCGATGGCCATGACCTGGCGGTCCTGCTGAAGCATTTCTCTTGAGATGTTTAAAGAAAGGTCCTGTGAGTCGACTAGACCTCTGACAAAGCCAAAGTAGTCCGGAAGCAGATCCTCGCATTTATCCATGATCAGCACACCGCTGGAATACAGCTGCAGACCTTTTTTAAACTCTTTTGAGAAGTAATTATAGGGCACGTTCGACGGGATAAACAGCAGCGCGTCATAGGTGCACACGCCTTCTACATGGGTCGCGATGACTTTTGCAGGATCGGTATAATCATAATATTTTTCCTTGTAGAAATTGTTATAGTCTTCATCGGTAACTTCGCTTTTATTCTTTTTCCACAAAGGCACCATGCTGTTGAGGGTCTCCTCCTCCAGGTAGGTATCGTACTGTGGTTCGTAATCCTCTTTGGCTTTTTCTTCCTCGGAAGCCTCTACCAGAGTACTCTTTTCCACTTCCATTTTAATGGGGTAGCGGATATAATCGGAATAACGCTTAATCAGCTCTCTGAGACGGTATTCTTCCAGATACTGGCTGTATTTTTCATCATCGGTATCGTCCATGAGTGTCAGGATGATTTCTGTCCCGACTTCATCTTTATCGCAGGCTTCAATGGTATAGCCTTCCGCGCCTTCGGATTCCCATTCATAGGCCATGTCGCTGCCGTCTGCCTTTGTACGGACCTTGATGTCTTTGCTGACCATAAAGGCGGAATAAAAGCCGACGCCAAACTGGCCGATGATATCAATATCTTCCTGAGCCTCATGCTCAGACTTAAATTCCAGAGAGCCGCTGTTGGCGATAATGCCAAGGTTTTCTTCCAGCTCTTCCTGGGTCATCCCGATACCGTTATCGGTAATGGTCAGCGTTTTTGCTTCCTTATCCGGAATAATGTGGATCGCATAGTCTTCTCTTGAGAGGCCGCTGCCGCCTTCCGACATATTTTTAAAATAACGTTTGTCAATGGCGTCGCTTGCATTTGAGATGATCTCTCTTAAAAAAATCTCTTTGTTTGTATAAATCGAATGAATCATTAAATCCAGCAGGCGTTTGGATTCTGCCTGGAATTGCTTTTTAGCCATAATCTCCACTCACTTTCATTTCGTTATTGTTAGCACTCGATATGTACGAGTGCTAACAATACTATAGATCATTCTGATGAAAAAATCAAGATCTTTTGAGGAAAAATTTAAATAATCTTAATGACAATTTTTGTTCTCAGCGCTTTCTCCCGTTTTTGTGACGTCTTAGTTATTACGAGTACCTTTATAAAAACTTAACAGGGATGCTCTGCGTCTTCCTTTCCAGAGCATCTAAAACCAAAAACCCGCCGGAGTTTCCCTTGCTTTCCGGCGGGTAAGGCTGATTGTTATGATATTTTGGTTTCCAGCACTCGGCGCATCACTACCTGATTGTCATAGAAAAGATCAAACATATCCGGCGCAAAGAACTTTCCTCTGTCGCGGTACATAATCTCCAGAGCTTCCTCCATTGTGAAGGCCCGCTTATATGGCCTTACAGCCGTCAGGGCGTCGAAAACATCTGCGATGGAAAGCGCCTGTACATAAAGCGGAATCTCATTTCCCTTTAAGCCACAGGGATACCCGCTGCCGTCCCACCGCTCATGATGATACAGCGCCATATCTCTGGCATAGTTCAGGAAATCATCCGGGTGTGTGTTGTCAATAATTTTCTGTACCATATCGCCGCCGATCTGGCTGTGGGTTTTCATATGGTCAAATTCTTCCGGTGTGAGCGGTCCTGGTTTTTTTAGCACCTCATCCCGGATTCCAATCTTGCCGATGTCGTGCATGGCGGAGGCCTGAAGCATATCTGCCCTGGTTTCTTTCGGAAAAGCCTTCTTATACTGCGGCGTTTTTTCCAGAATTTCAAGCAGCGCCCTGAAATACCGGGTGGTATTTTTCACATGACTGCCGGTGGTACCATCTCTGGACTCGATGGCCTCTGCCCAGCCCTGGTTCATCATCTTTTGCAAATCCTCGATGCGGCTGGTTTTTTTCCGGACAATTTCCTCCAGATTGTTCTGGTAGCCATACAGCTCTATCTGTGCGTCGACTCTGGCCAGCATGGCGACATGGTCGAATGGTTTGGTGATAAAATCCTTTGCTCCTAAGAGAAATCCCTTCTGTTCGCTTTCAGAATCTTTCTGTCCGGTCAGAAAAATGACGGGTATCCTCCGGTATTCGGGCTGTTTTCGTATCTGCCTCAGGGTTTCATAGCCATCGATTCCAGGCATTTGAATATCCAGCAGGATCATGTCTGGTCTGCCAATTTTAAGGTAACGCAGCAGCTGTTCTCCCGAAATCAGTTTTGTAAGCCGGTAATGCGTCTGGAGCACACTCTCCGCCAGATCCAGATTAACCGGGTTATCATCGACCACAGCAATGTTTTTCCTGCTGTCCGTTCTCTCTTCCTGTACCTGCTCCTGTTCGCAGGGGCTTTCCCCTTCACGGTAGGTATCCAGTATCTCGGCGGCCCACTCAAACTCATAGCGCTCGTAGCAGTCACGCAGCTCATTGAGAAGAAGTGTGCTTTTTTCATCGCAAAGGTAATGCGTTTTTTCAGAAAAAAGAGCTTTCAGCATTTCTGTATCATAGGTCTTAAAGGCTTTTTCCAACTGGTTCAGCACACAGCTGTCAAAGTAAATATCATTTTGTTTTTCGGGCTGATTTTCCATTTCAGTCCGGTTTAAAAAACCTTCAATCTCTTTAACCGCGCGGCTTACACGTACGGTGAAAACTGGCAGCGTGGTACGGATTTTCGCCAGGTCTTTCTCATTTCCCTGCTGCTCCATCTTTTCGGCCAGCGCAGCAAGACCGGCAGCCGAAACAGCCGCACAGGCTCCCTTAAGACCATGTACCTCGATGATAAAACGCCGCATGTCGTTTTTGATTAACTCTGGCAGATCGGCTGTTTTGTCCTGAACGGTACGGTAAAATGTTCTTAAAATCTGGGTGTAAACAGAAATTGAACCGATCCGCGTAATCCCATCCCGGAAATCGATCTCCTCGGTTCTATAGCGCAGCAGCCACTGGGGAATATTCTCCGTTGCAGGACCAGTCTCTTTCTGCTGTCCGTCTGCCCTTGTATCGTTGGCCGCTTTCAGCCATTTTCTCAGGATGTCATGCATCCTGTGAATGTCGATGGGTTTTGCTAAAAAGCCGTTAAAGCCTTCGTTTTTATAAAACTGCTGGGCCTCCCGCGTGGCATTGGCGGTCAATGCAATAATGGGCAATTTTTTATATTTTTCATCTGGCAGGGCCCTGATTGTTTTCAAAGCCTCTACTCCATCCATCTCAGGCATCATATGATCCATAAACACGAGATCGTAGTCCTGCTTCTGGACTGCCGCCACTGCCGCCACACCGGAAACGGCAAAATCAATCTGCATGCCGTAGGGCTCCATAAGTCCCTCGGCAATCTGAAGGTTCAGCTCATTGTCATCCACCACCAGTACAGAGACAAAAGGCATGGAACGAACCATGGTATTGCCTGCTCCGGGCTGTTTAGACGGAATGCTGATTTTTTCATCCTTATTAAGCACCATTGCCAGCTGCCCTGTGAACAGAGGAAGATAGACGCTTGTGTCATTCATCAGCGGATGTTCATTCAGATTCAACAGCGTGATAAAAGCAGCATTTCCCATCTGTTCGGCGGCGTCAAGCATTCTTAAAACGGCTCGTTTGGCAAGGATATGTGTGTAACGGTTCTTTTCCATATACATATCAAAGGTTTCCCGCGTGTCACACAAGTCATAGGGTACGCCCAGTTTATCAAGGCAGTCTCCCTCGTAACGCCGTAAAAGCTCTGATGTTTCATAGACCAGTATCCTCAGCTTTCCGTTCACTTTTCCAACCATCGGCGTCTCGTCAGAAATCCCCTGGCAGACTGTCGCGGTAAAAACAGACCCTTTCCCATATTCGCTTTTCACCTTAATTCCTCCGCCCATCATTTCACAGAGGCTTTTGGCGATGCTGAGGCCAAGGCCGGTTCCCTCAACATTTCGGTTTCTGTGGGTATCTATCTGATTAAAGCTTGTAAAAAGCTTGTCCATATCTTTTTCTTTAATGCCAATGCCTGTATCCCGGACTTCAAACCGCAGGCAAAGCTGTCCGTTCTGGCCTTTTTCAAAGCTGATCCCGAGACGGATATAACCTTCATTTGTAAATTTAACGGCGTTGCCGACAAGGTTCAGAAGAATCTGCTTGGTTCTTCCCATATCCCCGATGAGCGATTTCGGAATCATGGGATCAACATCGGTGAGGAATTCCACAGGCTTTTCGCCTATCCGTACAGCAATGATTACTGTCAAATCATAAAGCAGGGATTCCAGCTCATAAGGGGCTTCTATAACCGTAAATTTCCCTGAATCCATTTTTGAGATATCCAGAATATCATTGATAATGGTCAGGAGGCCTTTCCCCGAGTTCATAATGCTCAGTACCTGATCGCGCTGCTTTGAGGTCAGATCATCCCTCAAAAGGATCTCGCTGATTCCCACCACCGCGTTCATTGGCGTGCGCAGTTCATGGCTGACATTGGCCAAAAAAGCTGATTTTTCGTCTGCTACCCTTTTCCGGCTTCTGGATACTGTATAAGAAAACACAGCAAAAAGTCCCAGAGCCATAAAAATAATCAGCATTGCTACTGCGATGACAATAAGCTCACGGGTCAAAGCCACGGTTTTTCCAACCACCACATCTTTTGCGACAACATTGACAACAGTCCAGCCGTTAAAGCCAATGGGCTTATAATAAGCGTATTTTTCCACGCCCATATTGGAATAGAGGGTCATTCCCTCCTTGTGAGCCGCCACATCATTTTTCAGGCTTTCCAAGCTGTAGCCTTCTTTAAAGCTGACACTTTCCAGCGCCCTGTACAGATTGTTAAAATCGAGGCTCTTGGTCCGGAGCACTGTATCGCCTTTCTGATCAATGATATAGGCATACCCTTCTCCGCCGAAACTGTCAAAGCTCAAAACCTTCCCCAGGTTTCTGATATCCATCATCGCCACCAGCACGCCGCTGCCGCCATCTTTTTCCCTCAGGGGCACTGCGAGCACAATGCCGCTGACTGCACGGTCTGTAAAAATTTTTCGGGTCAGGTCTCCAATGGCAGGCTGTCCCGCCATCGCCTCCTTGAAATAACGCTCATCATTGATACTTCCGCTCTGAGTTGAATCCGTGGCCCGCAGCATGCCGTCCGCAGCGGCATAGCCTGTATAGGCAAAGCCATACTGTTCCGCAAGGTCTTTCAGATAACGGATCCGTTCATTCTCCGAATCCATGGAGGCAACCGCTGAGGCGGCAGAGGACAGTGCCTGCTGAGTATCGTTGACTACGGTAGTCATATTTGTGCCGATGTAAGTAGCAACCTCTGAGAGATGCCTTTTATTCTCTTCTTCAAGGGCATTGTCAAATTTTCTGATATAAGCAGCCGCGATTCCTGCCAGCACGGCAAAAAAACAAAGAAAAATCACACTGATGAGTACTGCCTGCTTTTTATTTTTGATCAGCATCTTACTTTTTTTCAAAGGATGCCCTCCTTATATCCATAGGGATAAAATATAATCCTACGGTTCATTCCCGGCTGCGCGGCTTTTACGCGCGTTGTCCATATCCCTCAGGCAGGCGTCGGCTGTGTAATCCGTTTCCTGCATGTATCGTTGTATATAAGCCGCGTCGACCTGGGAAAAGCCTTTTAGTCTGAGCCAGGTAACGGAATCATAAAAATGCTGCTCGATCAGCCGGTCTGCCTCCACATACTGAGGGGTGGATATACTCCCCACCTGATTTTTGAAAATGGGAGCGGTATAAATACCCTCATAGTCGATATTATAATTGTAAGGATCGGCCATAAAAGTGATAAGGTCCAGCGCCGCATCGAGGTTTACACTGTTCTTACTGGCAAGCAGCAGCATTTGGTTTGGGCCTTCAAAGCATCCCTCCTCAGGAACGCCGATAAAGGCCGGCATCAGGCCAAATTGTGAGGCGTCTCCTTCAAAATCGGTATAAAGCCAGGTATCCCAGCAGATCATCATGGCATAACGCTCACTGGACATGGCACTGCTCATTCCCTCCCAGTTATTATCTGCGTAGCTATCGCCAAAGTATCCCTTCTGCGCCATGGTGCGGTACCACTGCACGATTGTTTTCATTTCCGGTATATCTGTATAAGAGAGGGTATTGTTATTGAGCCCTTCCAGTATTTCAGATTTCGAGGTAAAGCTGTCCATTGGAAACTGGCAGAGCAGCATGGTGCTGCCTTCATTGGGAAGGTACACAGGCGTTACGCCTTTTTCATAAAGAACCGCACAAACCTGCATAAATTCCTCCTGTGTGCGGGGAATCTCCAGATCATACGCCTTAAAAATCTTTTTATTGTACAGCATTCCGGAAACAGAGGCCTCCCCATGAGGCAGGCCGATCACTTTACCATTGTAAATGGTCTGATTAAGGGCTGTATCTGTCAGGTCCTCCACCCATTGTGCCCCGGTGAAATCATAAAAATTTTCCTCTGGCTTCAGGTTATCCAGATTAATTCCGCCATAGCTCAACAATATATCCGGCTTTTGCGCAGTATTGGATTGAAAAGCCGCCGGCACCTCCTCTGACATTTCCTGCTTCGAAAGATATCTTATCTCAAGGGTATTCCCCGTTATTTCCTGGTAGCGTTCAAAGGCCTTTTTTTGATAAGGCCGCTTAAGGTCGGTGTCATCGCCCCAGATGGTAATGGTCCGGTTCGATACAGTTCCCCATTCGTATTGGGGCGTTTCAAAGGCTGTCACCGATACGGTTTCTTTTTTCTGCCCGCAGCCTGTTAAAAGAAGCGCCGCTATCGCCACAAGGCAGACGCTCCGGCCAATATGCTTTTTCATTTTTCCCTCTATTGATGCCGATCGACATATTATTTATTATTTAATCATTTACATATAAAATTATATCCTTTTTTCCGGTATTATTCAACAGGATAAAATCATTATCACTAATAAGTGATTAAAAATAAAAAAGCGGCACCCTAAGGGTACCGCAGCATTGGCTTAATATTTTTCTCTCAGCATTTCTCCATGCCTGTTAAAGGTTTCGATGGCCGAAACTGCCAGCTCCTTGTTCATCATCTTTTCGAAGATATTATAAGGAATGGTAACAGAATGCGCGCCGCAGGCCAGGGTCTGTATGACCTGGTTGGTATTTTTAAAGCTTGCGCCCAGAATCTCACAGTCTAACTGGTGTTCATCAATAAAATCGCGGATAATGGAAACTGCCTTGTAGGGGTCCAGATCGTTGTTGGACATGCGGTTAATGTAAGGCGCAATACTGTCGCAGCCCGCCAGCGCGGCAAATATCCCCTGATCAGCAGAGTAAACGGCTGTCCCCAGAATTCTGCAGTCCGGGTATTTTTCGCGTATCTGCTTTACCACCTCCAGCCCTGCAATATCCATTGGTATTTTAAGACCGACACGCCCCGCGTTGTCGAGGGACAGAATTGTCTCGCAGTCCTCCAGACGCTCCTCCACTGTTTCGCCGATGGCCTGCACATAGATAAAACGCACCCCCATCTCCAGGATTTCATGCACCTTTTCCGCTCTGGGGGTCCGCTCGTTAAGAAGAATGGTTGGATTGGTCGTAACGCCTTTAAAAACGCCAGTCTTCATGGCCTTTTTAATTTCCTCAATATTCGCTGTATCTAAAAACATTTTTTATTCCTCCCTTTATTTTGTGCAACGATTATAACAAAACTGTCTTAAAATATTTCAAAAAAGCTCCGGAGTCAGTTTCTCTGACCTCCGGAGCTCGGTTCGTTCTAAATGTTCTTTAATAAGCTTCTACAAATAATTCAAAGTATTCTCTGCCGTGCTTGCAGGCCGGGCATACCTTTGGCGCTTCCTTGCCTTCGCTGATATAGCCGCAGTTTCCGCATTTCCATTTGACAGATTCTGAACGCTTAAATACGCGTTCCTTTTCAATGTTTTCAGCTAATTTTAAATAGCGGGCTTCATGGGCTTTTTCAACCTCTACAATATATTTGAAGGTAGCCGCAATGTCTTTAAAGCCTTCTTCTTCAGCGGTTTTTCCAAAGTTATTGTACAAGTCGCTCCATTCTTCGCGTTCGCCAGCAGCGGCGTTGATCAGATTGGTGCGGGTGTCATCACTCAGGCTGACAGGATATTCTGCGGTAAAGCCGACCATCATGGCTTCGCCGTCCAGACCTTCATTTTCCACGATGTATTTGTAGAACATTTCGGCGTGTTCTTTTTCATTGGCTGCTGTTTCCAAAAAAATATTCTGGATCTGAATATAGCCTTCCTTTTTAGCTTTTGACGCAAAAAAAGTATAGCGGTTGCGGGCCTGGCTTTCGCCTGCAAATGCCTTCATCAGATTTTCCAGTGTTTTCGTTCCTTTTAATTTACCCATTTTGTTTATTCCTCCTTGAAACAAGACGTTCTTATATTATTTATACACCTATTTCAGAGGAATAAACAGGTTCTTAAAATCTTTTCAGCGCTCGTAGGTCCGGATGAGGTTTTCTGCAACCTGCCGGGGTGATATCCGCATATCCATTGCCTGCTTCTGTATGTAACGATGGGCCTGTTCCTCGGTCATATTCAGATAACCCATCAGGCACAGCTTGGCCCGGTAAATGATCTTAATATCATCCATTTTCTTTTGCAGCTTTTCGTTCTGTTCCTTAAGACGCTGCATCTTTTCCTTTGAGTGCAGCACAAACTTGATGTTCTGGGTCAAAAACTGGCGGTTGATGGGCTTAGACACCACGAAGGCTGTTGTGTCCATCAGCTTGGCCTCCACATGTTCTACCAGCTCGTTTTTTACGATAAGCACTACGCCGATCAGATACTTTTCGATCGTATCAAGGGCCAGCTCGATACCGAACTCATCGCCCAGAGGGGTATTGATAATGACCATATCATACTCTATTTCCTGAAGACGCCTTCGGCCTTCACTGCCGGAGGGGACCGCGTCAATCATGCTGAAATCCATCCCCCGCATGATCTCCGTCAGCGCTTTTGTAATCTCGTTCTGCCTGCATACCAACAACACATTACTCATTATTTCATCCCCCCTTTTTTCAGGTTTTTATTCTTCCCAGATTAGAAGGTTGAAAAATAACGGTCAATTTCCCACTCATGGACCATTCCGATGTATTGTCTCCATTCCCAGCTTTTAAGCTGAATATATTTCTGTGTTGTTTTCTCGCCGAGGACTTCTACCACCAGGGTATCCTTTTCCATTTCTCCCAGCGCTTCCCTTAATGTCATGGGCAGTTTTTGAAGCGCTGCGGGTGCTTCCCCCAGTGGGTCCATCAGGGTCAGTTTCTTTTCAATCCCCTCAAGGCCGGCTGCCAGAACCAGCGCAAAGGTGAGATAGGGATTGCAGGCCGGGTCCGGGCTTCTGAGCTCCATACGGCAGTAATCGCCCACAGCGGCCGGGATACGAATAAGCGGTGATCGGGAGCCGTAGCCCCAGCTGACAGTCTGGGGCGCTTCGTAGCCGTCCATCAGACGCTTGTAAGAATTGACCAGCGGGTTGGATACCGCGCTGATCCCTCGGATATGCCCGAGCACACCGGCGGCAAACCATCTGGCTTCATCGGTCAGCCCGCCGAAATCACTGGTAAAAATATTTTCGCCGTCTCTCATAAGCGACATATTAATGTGCATGCCGCTGCCTGGCTGCCCGTTGAGGGGCTTTGGCATAAAGGTGGCATGCAGGCCGTTGCGCTGGGCAATGGTCTTAACCACTGTCTTAAAGGTCATGATGTTGTCCGCGGACTCCAGGGCGCCACTGTATTTAAAGTCGATCTCATGCTGTCCCCGGGCCGATTCATGATGGGAGCTTTCGATTTCAAACCCCATTTCCTCCAGCGTCAGGATAATCTCACGCCGCGTATTTTCGCCGCGGTCAAAGGGAGCCAGGTCAAAATAG
Source organism: Eubacterium sp. AM05-23 (assembly GCF_003477535.1). Lineage (NCBI taxonomy): Bacteria > Bacillati > Bacillota > Clostridia > Eubacteriales > Eubacteriaceae > Eubacterium > Eubacterium sp. AM05-23. The sequence continues at coordinate 214,067 of NZ_QUDF01000001.1, read as the reverse complement.
CCGGCGTCGTCAACCGGCTCTCTGGTCGGCTCTCCGTTTTCCCCAAGGCGGAACAGAAAGAATTCACATTCTGCGCCCACGTTAAAGCGATAGCCCAGCTTCTCGGCTTTTTTCATCTGCTCCTTCAATATATAACGGCTGTCGCCTTCAAAATCTGTGCCGTCCGGGTATTTCACATCGCAGAGAATTCTGGCCACCTTGCCCTGCTGCGGCCGCCAGGGCAGAATCTGAAGGGTGGACAGGTCTGGGTGCAGGATCAAATCAGAATGATCCGCATCCAGACAGCCTGCCACAGAATTAGCGTCAAAGGGCACACCATAGAGAATGGCGCGCTCGATCTGCTCGTTGGATATGGCGATATTTTTGCTCTGCCCATAGATATCGCAGAACTGCATCCGGATAAATTTAATATCATTTTCTTCGATATAGCTGACGGCATCGAGTGTTTTTTTGCCAAAATTCATTTTTTCTCTCCTTAATACGCTGTATATAAATCATTATAAGGATTGTTGGCACTTGGTGTCAATTTATAAAAGGGTTTTGCTAAAATCTCCTTAATATCAGCGTCAAAATAATGACAGTAGTTTTCAATACAGGCCATGGCCGGCTCCAGCATTGCAGGTGTGCACAGCTCTGCCACTACCTGCGGTGCCAGCTCTGTGGGCGGCACATCACTGCGGATATACATGGCTCCGCCGTGCATACCCGTCCCACAGTAGCCGCCTGCCGGAAAAGCGTTTTCCACGCCCAGCCCCAGAACCACAATGGTTCCGCCGGCCTGATACTCGCCCAAAAAAGACCCGACCTTTCCGCCGATCACCACCACGGGCTGGTGCTCCATATAAGCTTTCATGTGAATGCCTGCGCGGTAGCCTCCGTTGCCGCGGATGTAGATGCTGCCGCCGCGCATGCCATAGCCCAGGGTATCGCCGCCGTTTCCATAAACCACAATATCGCCGTTATCCATGGTGTCGCCCACTGCATCCTGCACGTTGCCGTAAACCGTAATATTCGTGCCGCTTAAATATGCCCCCATGGCATTGCCCGGTGTGCCGTAAACAGTAATATTTTTGTTTTTAACGCCAGTACCAATATAGCGCTGACCCAGAACCCCCTTGATGGTAATCTCGCGGTCCTCTGCTGCCTTTACCTCACGGTTCAACTCGGTATAATATTTTTTTCCTGCTTCAATGATCATCCTTGTTCCTCCTAATGCTCTGCACTGAGCTTTGCATAACGTTCCCCGGGTTTAAAAGCCATGAGGCCCGGTTCTTTTATCAGCCTTTGCATATCCACTGTCTCAAGGGGAATCTGTTCCCGGATCATATCGGTATAAATACCGCCGCGACAGCAATTACCGATGATGATACAGCCCTTTAAAACGCCGTCCTTTATATAAAATTTCTTATAGCTTTCATTGGTTTTAACAGTGATGGCTTCGCCGAGATAGCTGCCTGCTGTCATCATATACAGGCCCAGAAGCCCCATGGAATTTACCGGAAAGGCCTTTTCGTACACAGCGCTGCCGCCAGCCATATTTTGTCCTGCCACCTCACCCTGCATATAGGCGTTTGGCAGAATCGCCATGTTTTTAGCCGTCTGTGAGGTAATATCATAGCTCTGCGTACAGTCTCCAGCCGCATAAATATCCCTCAGGCTGGTCTGCTGGTGATCATCGGTCACAATTGCGCGTTCCACCTTTCCGCCAGCCTGCTCGACCAGCCCCATCTCCGGTCTTGTCCCCACTGCCAGAATAAGAATATCATAGGGGAGAAGCTCACCGTCACTCAGAGCAACCTCCATATCGCCGATTTCGGTAATACTGGTTTCCAGCTTTAAAACCATTCCCCGGCTCATCAGATGCGCCTTGATAATCTCTGCGCTTTCTGCGTCCAGAACACTGGGCAGCACCCGGTCTGCCAGATCTACCACCGTCACACCCGCGCATTGTCCCACAACCGCTTCAGCTGCCTTCAGGCCAATGAGCCCCGCGCCTAAAATGACGACTTTAGAATTTTTATCCAGAATCTCACCCACGCCAGCCGCGTCATCCATGGTTGTAAAGGTAAAGGTGTTTTTGGCCGTCTCCCTCCCCTTGATCGGCGGCACAAAGGGAACAGAGCCCGTCGCCACCAGAAGCTTTTCATAGACGATGACTCCGCCGCCTGCCAGGCGCACCTGGTTCTTTTCCGCGTCAATGCGCTCTGCCCTTGTACCAAGCATTACCTCACAGGCATTTTTTTCATAAAACGCCTCATCCCGGTAAATCATTTTCTCCTGGGAGACTTTGCCCTCCAGCCAATAGGAGATCAACGGTCTTGAATAGGTGTGGTGTTTTTCTGCGCTGATAATCGTGATGCTGCCGTCCTGATCCTCTTTGCGGATACCCGTGACGCCGCCGATGGCTCCGGCGGAATTTCCGATGATCAAATACTTTGTCTTATTCATTGACAGCACCCCTTTCTTCAAAAACAATGGCACGGTTCGGACAGTTTTTAACACAGGCTGGCTCACCGCCGTTTTCTGTGCACAGTTCACATTTCAGCATGGTTTTCGTGTGACCGACCACCAGACAGCCGTAGGGGCACATGGCAATACAGGTACGGCAGCCCACACAGCGTGTATCGTCGATTTTAACCACACCATCTTCCCCGACTGATAAAGCGCCAGTAATGCAGCCCTTGACGCAGTAAGGTGTTTTGCAATGGCGGCAGGAAACCGCAAAATGGATTTCCACCCCGTTTTCCATACCATCCTCCACACGGATGCGCGGCAATGGTTTTTCCTTTCGATTAAAGGCCTTGAACATATCCTCCTCGCCGGAGTTTGCAAAAGCACACTGATATTCGCAAAGGTGACAGCCCAGGCACCATTCTTCATTGACATATACTCGTTTCATCATTAAACCCCCGCATGTTTTATTCCAAGAATTTCAAGTTCTCTATCGGACAGGCCAATGCCCCGCAGCATCAGGCGGTTTCCCTTGAGAGACTCGATGGAGTTGATGCCCATACCGCCCATCATTTCCTGGATTTCATGGTTCCAGGCACGCATGAGGTTGGTGAGGCGTTGTGCGCCAATTTCCGGATTCAGCCGTTTTACAAGATCCTCACGCTGTGTGGCGATGCCCCAGTTGCAGCGGCCGCTCTGGCAGTGGCGGCATAAATGACAGCCGAGGGCCAGAAGGGCGGCAGTGCCAATATAGCAGGCGTCTGCGCCAAGGGCAATGGCCTTGACCACATCGGCGGAGCTGCGGATGCTGCCGCCGACAACGATGGAGATATCATTGCGGATCTGCTCATCCCTCAGACGCTGATCCACCGACGCCAGCGCCAGCTCAATGGGAATCCCGACGTTGTCACGGATGCGGGTCGGCGCTGCGCCGGTACCGCCTCTAAAGCCGTCGATGGCAATGATGTCTGCGCCCGAGCGCGCAATGCCCGATGCAATGGCGGCCACATTGTGAACCGCGGCGATTTTGACAATCACCGGCTTAGTGTAGCCGGTGGCCTCTTTTAATGAAAAAATCAACTGACGCAGGTCCTCAATGGAATAAATATCATGATGGGGCGCCGGTGATATGGCATCGGCGCCTTCTGGAATCATGCGGGTTTTTGACACCTTTTCCCCGATTTTTTTACCGGGCAGATGACCGCCGATCCCGGGCTTCGCGCCCTGTCCCATTTTAATCTCAATGGCGGCGCCGGCCATCAGGTAATCCTCATGCACGCCAAAGCGGCCGGAAGCTACCTGGACGATGGTGTTTTGCCCGTACTGGTACAGGCCCTTGTTTAAACCGCCCTCGCCGGTATTGTAGCAGGTTCCAAGCTCCGTTGCCGCACGGGCAAGGGACTTGTGGGCGTTTTCGCTGATGGAACCGTAGGACATGGCCGAAAACATAATGGGCAGCTCCAGCTCAATCTGCGGTGGAATCTCGGAAATAATGTTTCCCGCTTTATCCATCTCCAGCTGACCAGGCTTTTTACCCAGGAACACCTTTGTCTCCATTGGCTCGCGCAGCGGGTCGATGGACGGATTAGTTACCTGGCTGGCGTTAATGAGCATTTTATCCCAATATACCGGGTATTCGTTGGGGTTTCCCATGGAGGAGAGCAGGACACCGCCGCTGCCCGCCTGGCGGTAAACTTCCTCAATGGTGCTCTGCTTCCAGTTGTAATTTTCCTTGAACTGGTTGTCGGTCTTGACAATCTTAAGAGCGCGTGTCGGGCACATACTCACACAGCGCTGGCAGTCCACACAGCCGGTTTCGTCTGCTTTCATGACGTCCAGCTCCGCATCGTAGCTGTGCACCTCGTTGGCGCACTGTCTTTCACAGACCCGGCATTTGATGCAGCGGTTTGGATTTCTGACAATTTCATATTGTGGATAAATATAATTGATTCCCATTGTTTATTCTCCTTCACGATTCACTCGGACAATGATGGGCTCACCACCCTTTGGCGCCCAGATATCGCCTACATCCGGACACACCGCGCGGATGGCGCTTTCCTCACTGGCGATATAAACCACCTCGTCCTTTTCCCCGGCAACCATCGAACGCAGCTTCAGCCGGTCGTTCAGTGCCATTAATCCATCGGTAAAACCACACATGATTGAAAAGGGACCGGTGATCAGCAGGCTGGCAAAGGTGTTGCGGAGTGTTTTAAAGCGTCTGGCCTTCTCCGACTCCATCTTTTCGATTTCTTCCCAGAAAGGCGCAGCGATGATGCTGGCAATGTCCTCAAAATCAAAGCCTTGCTTGCGGTTTAAAAAATCAATAATGTAGGTAATAACCTCTGTATCGGTCAGAAGGGTGCACTTATAATCAAACATCTCAATGAAACGCCGGTTTGCATCGTAAGAGGAAATCTCCCCATTGTGGACAATAGAGTAATCCAGAAGCGCAAAAGGATGGGCGCCGCCCCACCAGCCTGGCGTATTGGTCGGATAACGGCCATGGGCTGTCCAGCAGTAGCCGTCATATTCCTCAAGCTTGTAAAAATCACCGACATCCTCAGGAAACCCAACAGCTTTAAAAACGCCCATGTTCTTTCCGCTTGAAAAGATATAGGCGCCGTCGATATAGGTATTAATGTAGAACACTGTATCAACAATAAATTTTTCTTCATCAATTTCGCCCTTCTCCTCCTGTATTTTAGTGAAGATCGGATCGACAAAGTAACGCCATATCAGAGGCTCGTCCTTGATATTTTTATTTTTACGCACGGGTATCCGGCTCAGATTAACCACGTCAAAGTATTTATCCAGATAGCGCTCCGTTTCCTGTCTGGCTTTAAAGTCGTCATAAAAGACATGAAACGCGTAGGAGTCTGCGTATTCCGGATAAATTCCATATCCCGCAAAGCCGCCGCCCAGCCCGTTGGAACGATCGTGCATCACTGCGATGGAATCCACAATCTGGCTGCCGTTAATCACAGGCTTTCCCTTTTTATGTATGATTCCCGAGATCGCACAACCACTTGGGATTCTGATTTGTCCTTCTTTTTTTAACATAGCTCTCTCCTTCTTTTGCATAGACTGAATGTTGCATTGTCTCTGATTAAAACAATAAAAAAGAACATGACGAACCAACCCCTGATCAAAACTTCAAAAACACATTTTAAACGCGCATATGTCAGATTGGACAACGCCAGTGTTATCCATCTTTACATATACAGTCTGTTTTGATCCTGTACGGTTCGAACGCCATTGTTCTTAATTGAGTACTTATTTATTTTTAATATTTATACCATAGATTGTATACAAGTTCAATCAAAAATTGCCTGATAAGGATTGCAAAATGTATACAATATGCTTTTGTAAATTTATTGTAATCTTGATAACCGTTTCAATGCATTTTTCTTTAAAAACCCCTTTACAACCCTCTGGAATTGGTCTATAATGACATCACAACTTGAGAGAAACGCGGAAACAACATTCCGCAATTGAAGATAGCAATGGTGCTGTTGAGAGTGTTTTCGCACTTTTAATAGCGCCTTTTTTTATTATCTTCTTTGCTTGAGTTTAAAAAGTTAATGACGGTATCTTTCTTCCACAGGCAGTTGCATCTATTTTTATTGACAACCAATGCTTCCTTAAAATGAACTGTTTATAAGTTCCTCAGGATACCTTAATTAATCGGCGGAGAAACGCCTCAATTTCTCCGCCTCCTCATGGAATGATTGCCGCGCAGAGAAATCTCCCTTTCTTCTGTGACGGTTAATCTTTCCCTTTACATTATAAACGACCCCATGTATCATTATCATACGCAGGAAAAATAAAATCATATTATCTATATTTTAGGAGGCTGTTATGTCTGAAGAGTTAGAAGTAAAAGATTGTAAGAATGACGTTATTGATCTTTTCGGTTCAAAAGTGTTTAATATTACGGTAATGCGCAAGCGTCTGCCAAAGCACATTTACAAGTCCATGATGAGTACCATCAAAGAAGATACCCCTCTGGATGAAAATGTGGCCGAGGTTGTCGCAAACGCCATGAAGGACTGGGCTCTGGAACAGGGCGCAACCCACTTCACGCACTGGTTCCAGCCAATGACCGGTATCACCGCAGAAAAGCACGACGCTTTCATCAGCCCGACTGAAGAAGGCAAGGTCATCATGGAATTCTCCGGTAAAGAACTGATCAAGGGCGAGCCAGACGCTTCCTCCTTCCCTTCAGGCGGCCTTCGCGCAACCTTTGAAGCAAGAGGCTACACTGCGTGGGACCCGACCTCTTTTGCTTTTGTAAAAGGAACAACACTGTATATTCCAACAACCTTTATTTCCTACTCCGGTGAAATTCTGGATAAAAAAACACCGCTTTTAAGATCCATGAAGGTTATCAGTGATGAAGCCATCCGTATCCTCAGACTCTTTGGCAAAACGGATGTCAAAAAGGTTACAACCACAGTCGGCGCAGAGCAGGAATACTTCCTGATCGAAAGAGATATGTATAAAAAGCGTAAGGACTTGATCCTCACCGGCAGAACCCTGTTCGGCTCAAAAGCTCCTAAGGGCCAGGAAAAGGAAGACCACTATTTTGGCCGTATCCGCGGACGTGTCTGCCACTTCATGCGCGACGTTGACCGCGAATTATGGGAGCTTGGCATTCCCTCAAAAACCCGCCACAACGAGGTTGCCCCCGCACAGCATGAGCTGGCGCCGGTTTTCTCAACCTCTAACCTAGCTACTGACAACAACCAGCTGATCATGGAAACACTGCAGCGGGTAGCCTTCAGACACGACCTGCAGTGCCTGCTTCATGAAAAGCCCTTTGCCGGCGTCAACGGCTCCGGTAAACACAATAACTGGGCTTTAAGCACAGATACCGGTGAAAACCTGCTGAACCCAGGTAAAACACCTTCCGAAAATTTACAGTTCTTAACCTTCCTGGTCGCTGTGATCGAAGCGGTTGACCGTTACCCCGAATTACTGCGCTGTACGGTCGCAAGCGCCGGCAACGATCACCGTCTCGGCGCAAATGAAGCTCCGCCGGCCATTGTATCCATCTTCCTGGGCGACCAGCTGACACCAGCGCTTAAATCACTCGAAACCGGTAAACCGGTCGAAGAAGCAAAAGATCTGGTGATGGACCTGGGCGTAGACGCAGTGCCAAACTTTATTGTTGATGCAACCGACCGTAACCGTACTTCGCCGTTTGCCTTTACCGGCAATAAGTTTGAATTCAGAATGCTTGGCTCAAACCAGTCCATCGCCGGCCCGAACATTGCCCTCAACACAATGGTTGCTGAGGTACTCGGCGAGTTTGCTGATAAGCTGGAAGCGGCAGATGATTTCAAACCCGCACTGATCGAACTGCTAAGAGAATCCCTTAAAGCACATAAACGCGTTGTATTCAACGGTAACAACTACTCTGAAGAGTGGGTTCAGGAGGCAGAACGCCGCGGTCTGCCAAACCTGAAAGCTACACCGGATGCTTTTGCAACCTATTGTGAACCTAAAAATGTCGAGCTGTTTGATAAACACGGCATTTATACCCACGGCGAGCTGGATGCCCGTCAGGAAATCCATTTTGAGGATTACAGCAAAACCCTAAACATCGAAGCCTTAACCATGCTGACCATGGCAAAACGTGAAATTCTTCCAGCGGTTCTGGACTACACCAAGGATCTGGCAGCTATTTTAACACAGAAAAAAGCCCTCGGTGATTTCATCGACGCAACAGCGGAAGAAACAGTACTGGAGACTGTCTCTAAATTATCCGGTTCTCTGGTTAAAAAGGTCGAAATTCTCGATAAAACCGTCATTGAAGCCCAGGGCATCGAGGATGTGCAGGAGCAGGCCAGATTCTACCAGAATAAGGTCATTGAAGCCATGGAAAGCCTGCGCGCAACCGCAGACGAGCTGGAAACCATGGTCGGTGAAAAATACTGGCCATACCCCATCTATGAAGACCTGCTCTTCTATGTATAATGATATAACCCTTTCTTAATCGGCTCAAAGAGGAGCCCGCAATTCTGGAAATCGATCCAGAAGCGGGCGCCTCTTTTTTATTATAAAATCTAAAAGGAGGTTCTTATGAAAAAATTAGAAATAGTCGTTAAGCCCGACATGCTGGAAGATTTAAAAGGCCTTTTAAATACCTGCGATGTACAGGGAATGATGATTACCAACATTATGGGCTACGGTAACCAAAAGGGCTTTAAAAAATCCTACCGCGGTACATCCTATACCGTAAACTTTTTGCCGAAAATCAAGGTTGAAACCATCACAGATGATGAGACTGCCGACATCATCATCAAGCTGGTGACCGACCGTCTTACCACTGATGAAATCGGCGGCGGTAAAATCTTTGTTTATGATGTCTCCGACGTTATCCGTATCCGAACTGGCGAAACCGGCTCGGACGCCCTTTAAGAACAGCTCGGTATCCCCTTACTGTTCAGCACTTTTCGATTTACTAAATCAATAAACAATTTTTAAAACGCACTTATAACAATTAAATACTCAAACCATTATTTATCAACGGGGATAGATTTTGATTTTTACACACTCTATAAAAATCAAAACCGATCCCTTATTTTTTTATTCAGAAAGAGGTCTTATTATGGAAATGCAGCAATTAGCAGATATTGTATGGGTTTTCCTGGCAGCCTGCCTTGTTATGTTCATGCAGCCAGGCTTTGCCATGGTAGAAACTGGCTTTACCCGTGCCAAAAATGCCGGTAATATTATCATGAAAAATTTCGTCGACTTTATGGTCGGCTCTGTCCTGTTCCTATGTGTGGGTTTTGCCGTTATGTTTGGCGGTGACGGCGCCTTTATCGGCACTGCCGGTTTCTTTAATCCCACTGCCCTGTCTCTGGATCAGTTTGACGCTGTTACGCCAGAGCTGTTCATTTTCTTTCAGACGGTTTTTTGCGCAACCGCAGCCACCATCGTGTCTGGCGCTGTTGCCGGAAGAACAAAATTTACCGCCTACTGTATTTGCTCTGCCTTTGTCAGCCTCATCATCTACCCCGTTTCAGGCCACTGGATCTGGGGCGGCGGCTGGCTGGCACAAATGGGCTTTATCGACTTTGCCGGCTCCACCGCTGTCCACTCCGTGGGCGGCTGGGTTGCACTGATGGGCGCAATTATGGTTGGGCCGCGCATCGGTAAATACAATAAGGACGGCTCAGCCAACGCCATTCCAGGCCATTCTCTGACACTGGGCGCCTTGGGCGTATTCATCCTTTGGTTTGCATGGTTTGGCTTTAACTGCGGCTCCACACTGGCTGTAAACGGCGATATCGGCCATATTGCCATGACCACCAACCTGGCTGCCTGTGTCGGCGGTTTAACCGTCATGTTCTTTACCTGGCTGCGCTATGGAAAGCCTGATGTCTCCATGACACTCAACGGTGTGCTGGCAGGACTGGTCGGCATCACTGCCGGCTGTCAGGTCATCACGCTGTGGGGCGCACTTCTCGTTGGTCTGATCTGTGGCATCACCGTCTCTCTCCTGGTTCCTTTTATCGACGCAAAGCTCAGAATCGACGATCCTGTGGGCGCCATCAGCGTCCACGGCGGCTGCGGCGTTATGGGTACTCTGCTGGTTGGCCTTTTAGCCAACTACGCGCCCGGCACCGAGGACGCTGTCACCGGATTGCTTTACGGCGGCGGCTTCACCCTGCTGGGTGTTCAGCTTCTGGGGATTATCTCAGTGGCCGCCTGGGCTCTTTTAACCTCTGGCGCAATGTTCTTCATCATTAAAAAATGCCACGGTCTCCGGGTTCCGCGGGTGGTCGAAATTGAGGGGCTCGATGTTCATGAGCATGGATGCGAGGCCTATGCAGACTTTGTAAGCAGAATCCAGTAAATATTAAAGCATCAGAAACCACTGTTAAATTCGCTCTCCTTCAACAAGCCTCTCTGCCTTTGGGCGAGAGGCTTGTTTTTTTAGCTTTCCAGGCATATAATAAGGCTAACCAACACGCAATAAAAAGGAGTTCCTTATGAAAATCATACTCGCCTCTGCGTCACCGCGGCGCAAAGAGCTCATGGCCCTGGCCGGCATTCCCTTTGAAGCCCGCCCGGTAGACGCTGATGAAACCATTCTCTGCTGCACCCCGCCAGAGGGCGCGGTCATGATGCTGGCCACCCGAAAAGCCCAGCTGGCCGCCGAACATTTCCCGGATGATCTCATCATCGGCGCGGATACCATCGTCGCGGTCGGTAAGCACATTTACGGTAAGCCTGATACCAGTGAAGAGGCCTTTGAGATGCTCTCCGCGCTCTCCGGCAAAACGCATCAGGTCTTTACAGGCGTCTGTATTTACACCAAATCCGGCCATCGAAATGCCTTCTGCACACGCACAGATGTTACTTTCTTTCCTCTGTCTGAGGAAGAAATACGGGCATATATCGCCACCGGAGAACCCATGGATAAGGCCGGCGCCTACGGCATTCAGGGAAAAGGCGCCCTGCTTGTGGAAAAGATTGATGGTGATTACTACAATGTGGTCGGCCTGCCCATCAGCCGGCTGGTACGAGAACTCAAAAGCTTTAAAGCGCAGATAGGACAGTCCCAAAAATAAGCCGCTTCACTCTCCGTTAAAGAGCGAGGCCAGCACAATGCTTGCCATGATCAGAGCAGCGCCAAAAATACCGCTGAGCGTGAGGCGTTCCCCCAGTAAAAAGAATGAGAAAAAGGCTGTAAAGATGGGTTCCGAGCAAAGCGCCAGCGATACAAAGACAGCCGACAGATGCTTAAGGGCAACATTTTGAAGCAGGTAAGCTATTACCGTACAGCCAATAGCCAGATACACCACGGCGGACCATCCAGCGAGTCCGGCCTGGGTAAGCACCCGTCCATCCTCCAGAAGAAACGCAAAAATAAAGCAGATCACTGCTGCCACACCAGATTGAATGGTCGACAATACCTCTGGCCCGATATTGGTTATATGCTTTGAGCTGTAAGTAATCGTCGCCGCGTAGGAAACCGAGCTGAGCAGAGCCAGCAGCTCACCGATTCCAAAACTAAAGCTCCCCTGGCTTCCACACAGAAAATACAAGCCCAGCACGACCAGCCCGACAAAGAGAAGCGTCCGTTTTTTTAATTTTTTGCCCAGAACAATGTAGGACATGAATGGAGTAAAAATAACCGCCAGTGCCATCAAAAACCCTGCAATGGTGGCGCTGCTGTAAATGAGCGCCAGCGTTGAAAAAATAAAGGCCGCAGAATTAAAAATACTGATAGCCACCGCGTCCTTAAAATTATTTTTATTGATCTGTGCCTTGATCTTTTTGTAAAATAAACCATAACAGATGATAAAGGCAATCAAGAAACGCAGGGCAAGACAATAAAAAGGGGGGATCGTTTCCATCCCTATTTTAGCAACAGGATTCCCCAGTCCCCAGAACATGCACTGCAAAATAATAAAGCTTCCGTATACAATACTTTTTGAATTTTTCATCAACACACCATTTCCCGGCCGGCCTTTTTTGTTTTTAGGTAAGTACTTCCCAGTCTAAGCTTTTCAGGACAATTCGTCAAGCAAATCTTCAAAATAAAAACCAGCTTTGATCACATGGATCAAAACTGGTTTTTATTTTAATAAAGAGATTTAACTAACTGCAGCGTCATCCGCTTCTACAACCACTGCGGTTGGCTGCGGAGCCGCTTCCGGTTCATCATTACTCGGCGTCTGGTCTGGCGTTGGAGCAGGCTCAGGTTCTGGTTCTGGCTCAGGTTCTGGAGCAGGCTCGGGTGTTGGCTCAGGTTCTGGAGCAGGCTCAGGCGCTGGTTCCGGAGTGGGCGCGGGAGCTGGTTCAGGCTCAGGCGCTGGCGTCACTGCCGGTGTTTCCGGCGCTGATGGCGTTACCGTTTGTTCAGGCGCAGCAGTGACTTCCTGTCTTGGTGCTGCGGTTTCTGTGCTCTGAGAAGCTGAAGATGGCTCTTCTTTACGGTTTTCAGGCTGTTCCAGAGACTGTGTGATCATCGGCAGCGGGGGCTGTGACATCTGAAACGGGCTGGCGTTGGGGTCCATATTGATGGCATTACCCTCTGCCTTACGTTCGATGGGGTGGTTCAGCACATTGATTTTACCGGTTGCCACACCGCCAGTAATGTTGGCAGGCGAATTGACATACATGGTATTAATACTGCCGTCTCCTCCAAGGGTCATCTGCGCCTCGGAGGCAAAATTATCAATTACAGCGCCGTTTGCCAGGGTAACATTACTACCCTTGGCGCCGTTAGTCAGCAGCATGGTCTGGATATTTGCACCCACAACAGCATTCACTCTCGCGTTCAAATCAAGGGTTTCTACCGGAGCGTTAATATTCAGGCGGCACCCTGCGGCGCCTGGACTGACCACTATCTTTTTCATACTGCTGTTAATGGTAACTTCTGTTTGCTGTCCATCAATGACCATCTGATCAACGCCGGCATCGGGTGTGACGGTAAGATTGCTGCCGCCAGCTACCTGAGAAATCATAACCTCCGGTATTTTTCCGCCGATTTCGGCTGCTGCCGGGCTGCTGACAAAAAAGCTGTTGCCGCGAGATGCTTTATCGAGCGTTACAATCGTTCCGGTTTTATTGACGACAAGGTCCTGGAAACTGGTATTTTCCAGATGGACGATCTTGCTGTCTGCATCGGGAATAACGAAAATGTCTCCATCCACCTGGGTATTGCGGACATAAATATCACCTTCCGCACTCCCCTCCCTAATGGTCATATCGCCCTGAACCCTTTCATTACTGGTCAGGGTCACAGACCCGTCGGCAGCGGTGACTGGTTCATTGGTATCATTGGCGCTAACATACTGCACGCAGCCAAAGACAAACAAAGCAATGACAGACATGACAGCAACAGTGGTTGCCATGGATTTTTTCTTCAAAATCGCATTCCCCCTTTTTATAGAATTCAATTAACTTTATTGTACCCCAAAACGAGTGAAAATCACAGTCAATTTCAGTAATAACAGGACTCATTTGGTAAAATTAAGAAACCCGGCAGCCAATACTGGCTGCCGGGTAAAAAATCTCTTATAGTCCCCGAAAGAGATTACTGATTACATTCAATGTTTATTTTTTAATTTCTTTAAAGGCCTCTGTCTGAGCGGTAATCCCTTTTTCCGCCGCAAACCGTTCGATGCTGGAAGCGCCGAAGAAACCGTCAATACCGTCAATACGGTCAATAACATATTTGGCATCCTCTGGTTCTGCAATCGGGCCGCCATGGCAGATAACCATAATGTCCGGATTAACTTCACGGCCGGCTTCCATGATGTCGCGTACTTTTACAACACAGTCATCCAGCGTTAAAGCAGTTTTCGCGCCAATGGTTCCTTTAGTGGTTAACCCCATGTGTGCAACTAAAATATCCGCGCCGGCTTCTGCCATTTTACGTGCCTGGTCTGGATCAAAAACATAAGGCGTCGTCAGAAGATCCAGCTCATGCGCTTTACGGATCATTTCAACTTCCAGATCATAACCCATGTCTGTTTCTTCCAGATTCTGTCTGAAAACGCCGTCGATCAAACCAACAGTCGGGAAGTTCTGAACGCCACTGAACCCCATGTCTTTTAATTCTTTTAAGAAAACATCCATAACACGGAAAGGATCTGTACCGCAGACACCAGCAAGTACTGGGGTATCCTTAACAACCGGCAGTACCTCAGATGCCATTTCAACAACGATCTGGTTAGCGTCGCCATAGGACAGCAAGCCCGCCAGAGAGCCGCGTCCAGCCATTCTGTAACGGCCGGAGTTGTAGATAATCAGCATGTCTGCGCCGCCGCGTTCACTGCTTTTAGCTGTGATCCCGGTACCTGCGCCGACACCAACTAAAATATCGCCTTTAGCTCTCTGTTCCTTATACATTTTAACAATTTCCGCTCTTGTTTGTTGATTCATTATCGTTCTCCTTTAAATATTTTATTTATTTGGCAGCCTGCATTAAGTCGATTAATTTCTGAGCTGCCGCTTCTGCAAATTCCTTATCATTGACATGCATGTCAAATTCTTCCAGATCCACTACATCGCGGTTAACTTCATTGCGGATGGTATCAAAGAGCATTTTATCCTCTTCTGGACCATAAAAGGGCTCACCCTCAGCGTCAATACCTGATACCCCTTTAAGCGGTAGCATGATGGTTGCCGGCCCTTTGGCTGCGCTCAGCTTTTCCGCGATAACATGGCCGATTTCTTTATTTTCCTCTACGGTTGTCCGCATGAGAGTAATCATCGGATTATGCTTATACAGATTACGCCCCTTGAATTTTTCCGGGACAGAATCCATTGGGCCAAAGTTAACCATATCGACAGCGCCGACCGAAACAACCTGTGGAACACCCATTTTACCGGCTGCTTCCAAACGGTGCGGGCCTGCCGCTAAAATACCGCCGACCAGCTCGTCGGCCCATTCCGTTGTCGTAATATCCAGGACACCCTCGATAAAGCCGCCTTCCACCAGGGCTTCCATAGACTGTCCGCCTGTACCCGTTGCATGGAAAATCAGCACTTCATAGCCTCTGTCTTCCAGATATTCCTGGGCTGCTGTGAGGCATGGAGTGGTAACACCAAACATTGTGGCCGCTACCAGTGGTTTTTTCTCGATCACATGAGTATCTTCAAATTTCACCATACCAGCAATAGCAAAGGCCGCATTGGCAAAGATTTTAGTGGATATGGAGTTTAGGCCCGCTACATCCACAACAGACGGCATCATGACAATATCGCTGGTACCGACATAATTTGACACGTCGCCAGAGGCCATGGTGGATACCATTACCTTGGGAACGCCGATGGGCAGTTTACGCATCCCCGGTGTTACCAGAGAGGTGCCGCCGCTTCCGCCAAAAGAAATGATTCCGTCAAATTTACCTTCCTGGTATAGCTGTGGAACAAGAATTTCCATTCCCTTTGATAAAATCTCTGTCGCGTAAGCACGGTCACCCTTAGCTGCAATTTCCTTTATGTCTGCCCCCGCCGCTTTCGCGACTTCCTCGTTGGAAACATCTGCTTCAAATACCGGTTCAAAAACGCCAGTATTAATGGTCAGTGTGTTCAGTCCAAGGCTTTCGATCAGATCCTTGACATACGCGTATTCATGACCCTTAGAATCAAATGTTCCTGCAATTGCGATTGTCTTCAAATGCATTTACCCCCTGTAAAAGATTCCAGATGATTTCCAGACAGCCACTGTCTGCCAATGACGAGCATCTGTATTATCCGGTGTACTTATATGATACTGCCAAACCTTTACAAAGTACATGTGCTTATGTCTTTCCAATTTGTGTTTATGTCTTATGTTTAACCGTTTTCGGTGAAACCCCCATATATTTCTTGAACATTTTACTGAAATGGGCTACATCCTGATAACCTACCAGCTCAGCCACTTCAGAAACCCTTAAGTTTTCTTCTTTCAGCAGCTTGGCCGCCTTATGAATTCTGAAGTTGACCAGATACTCCGGAAAGCTGCATCCCACCTCCTTTTTAAACAGAGCGCTCAAATGGCTTCTGGAAACATGGCAGACCTTTGCGAGATCCAGAAAGGATATCTCATTCATATAGTTTTCCTTCACATATTCCTTTATAAAACCCGTATAGTCATAATACTTGGTAATCCCATTGAGCATCTTGGACATCAGATCACTCTCATCGATGTCGTCAGTTGTCTTAAAAGCCTTGGTAATGTTCATAAGAGACTTTTCAGTGGGAATCCGGTCAAAGGCTGAGCCTCCGATATAACCGTGGGCAGTGGTGTTTTGATACATATACTGCACATCCACCGGCGTTTTTACCGGGCCGCCATAGAGCATTTTAATCACTTCAGGGCGCCGCCGGTCACAAAGTGCATAAATTGCTTCAACACGGTCTTTGCTGGCTACCAGAGACAGTGCTTTTGCCGCCCCGAGCATACCGCCCTGAGTAAGACCAAGATGTACACAGAGTATGTCTGTTCCAGCGTCCAGCATCGCCTCCGCCTGGTCTTCATCAAATACAAAAGCTACCGTCACCATTCCCTGCTCATGGGCTATACGAAAGGCCTCTACCTCATACTCAAAAGCGCTGCCGCTTTCCTCCAGTGCCTCCCTGAATTTACCGTCAATGAGACCAATCGTCGGATAATTATTAATCCCGATAAACCCACTCCGCTTAATTTTATCCAGATAAGCGGTCATATCCCTTGTAGGGTCTGTGGCGTTTAAGCCAAATATAACAGGAAAATCGCCTACCAGCGGAATAAGCTCCCGTACACCAAACTCATAGACCATATCATTGCTGTTGGCGTAGGGTAAAAGCCCGCCGAGAGAACCTCGCCCCATCCCGCGGAAAATGCCTGAGTTCAAGGCCAGAAGAAAATCAGCGCCGCCCTGAATTGCGTATTTTGCTGTCAGTCCTGTTCCAGATGCGACTGCAATCAAATGGTTCTCTGCCTCAATTTCTTTTTTCAGTTTCTCCAGAAAAGCTTCCCTCGAAAGCATGCACTTCCCTCCTCATCTTTTTATCCATTATCCGACACTATGCTTAAACCCAGCCCAATCTCTTCCTCTGTTTCGTAATCTTTCTAAAACATGGAACCCTAATATCACAACAGCCAGAAAGACTATGCTGAGCATTCGCAAAATCTAATCTGAAAAGCTTCGTAAAATATTGTTTAATAAAAAGGTATCTCATGTTAAACTTCAACTTTATTCTACTGGGTCATGGCTGAGTAAGTACAAATTTAAATACATCTCATGTTAAACTTCAACAGTGGCCAAACCAGATCACTGTTTAAATGTAGATGATTTAAATACATCTCATGTTAAACTTCAACTCCGCAAAAAAGAAAAGAATTTAAACGCATGATTACATTTAAATACATCTCATGTTAAACTTCAACTATGGCTGTATTCATTACTATTTAGACAAATTACCAGATTTAAATACATCTCATGTTAAACTTCAACAAGAAGAAGTCGAAAGTATAAAGGGAAGCAAAAAGGATTTAAATACATCTCATGTTAAACTTCAACGAATACGCCGCACTTAACGTGCGGCTTTTTTATTAATTTAAATACATCTCATGTTAAACTTCAACCCCTTTGCCCAATCCAGGGATTTCAACATATCCTTATTTAAATACATCTCATGTTAAACTTCAACGGGAGTGATGGATGTACCAACCTTTTTTAAAGAACGATTTAAATACATCTCATGTTAAACTTCAACTTATACAATACTTTTTGTTCGATTTCTGTTAGCATAATTTAAATACATCTCATGTTAAACTTCAACTTGTTTTAAAGGGGGGCTTGAAGCAAGCTTGATTAAATTTAAATACATCTCATGTTAAACTTCAACGTGAAAACCCGAAAAGACGCTGAAGCCCTTTACTTATTTAAATACATCTCATGTTAAACTTCAACGACATCAAAGATGAAACGCGTTCAATGCTTGAAAAATTTAAATACATCTCATGTTAAACTTCAACAATTTCTGCGGTATAGGGTAGCGCCTCCTGAATCAGCATTTAAATACATCTCATGTTAAACTTCAACTATCCAGGACAGGGCTGCTACATCTGCATTGGCTGTTATTTAAATACATCTCATGTTAAACTTCAACATTATACATTCCACCTTACAATAATGCAAACTATTATTTAAATACATCTCATGTTAAACTTCAACGTTCTACTGTTGTTTTCATTTGTTTTTCTCCTTTATTATTTAAATACATCTCATGTTAAACTTCAACCAGTGTATATAAACAAATAAACCTGAGTTGCTGAATTTAAATACATCTCATGTTAAACTTCAACGAAAAACCAGTATTTTGAGACTTTCTTAATGCCATAATTTAAATACATCTCATGTTAAACTTCAACAAACGTACCAACAAGAAACGAATGCACGATGTTTAAAATTTAAATACATCTCATGTTAAACTTCAAC
Organism: Eubacterium sp. AM05-23; assembly: GCF_003477535.1. Taxonomy (NCBI): domain Bacteria; kingdom Bacillati; phylum Bacillota; class Clostridia; order Eubacteriales; family Eubacteriaceae; genus Eubacterium; species Eubacterium sp. AM05-23. The sequence continues at coordinate 195,675 of NZ_QUDF01000001.1, read as the reverse complement.
CGGCTGGAAAGTTGGGTAAGAATGCACCAAAATAATTTAAATACATCTCATGTTAAACTTCAACTCATCTAAAAATGCAGGCTGTACTTGATATGTATCTATTTAAATACATCTCATGTTAAACTTCAACAAACTTCAATAACCATCGGATAATGGCGCTGTTTTATTTAAATACATCTCATGTTAAACTTCAACAGGATACCATAGGTCAGAATCTGGTCAGCTAGTTCTATTTAAATACATCTCATGTTAAACTTCAACGCTTGCCCTGGCTGACCAGGCCGGCCATGGCCAGGCATTTAAATACATCTCATGTTAAACTTCAACGGATGCAGTTGAATATTTGAAACAAGAAAGAAGAAATTTAAATACATCTCATGTTAAACTTCAACCTAACGGTAAAATTTTCCATTTCGTCCTCCTAAACTATTTAAATACATCTCATGTTAAACTTCAACTGCCATGATTGACTTTATAAAAGGGCTCCAGACTTGATTTAAATACATCTCATGTTAAACTTCAACAAAAACAGACGACTATCGCGCCGAGTGGGATTTAGGATTTAAATACATCTCATGTTAAACTTCAACATGCACCAATAGACGCAGGACTTGAACTTTTCAAGCATTTAAATACATCTCATGTTAAACTTCAACCTATAAAGGAAAATTTGAAGAAATCTCTGAAGACGATTTAAATACATCTCATGTTAAACTTCAACTTTGATCTGTTCGTTCATCCACGACACTGGAAATACCATTTAAATACATCTCATGTTAAACTTCAACCATAGCAAACAAGCCGATCTTAAAACAACAAATTCCTTCTTATCCCTTTGAGTCAGCCATTTTTCGCCATATTTACCAGGCGGGTAAGGTTTATGATATTTTTATCCAGTTTTCTCTCTAAAGCCTTTACCTGCGGTTCTTTTTTCTCGTCTGTCCCAAAATATGCCTGGTAAATTCTTAAAGTTTTCTCATAATAAAATTATACGCGCAAAACCCTCTGAGGGCAACTCCCAGTGGGCTTTTCCTGAAATGGTTTTTTTATAGTACATCAAAAATTGCAGATAACGCTTGCAAAAAGAAAAAAATGCCGTTATAATAAAACCAAGTTAATAACTGTGAATGATATGGTGCCCCACAAGGGGAGAATAGGGAATCAGGTGAAAGTCCTGAGCGAACCCATCACTGTAAGCGGTAGTGACCGGCAAGTGCCACTGAAAGGGAAGGCGTCGGTTTATGTTAATCCGTAAGTCAGGAGACCTGCCTATGATTCTTAACGCGTATGAACGATGGTAAAGTTCATAGCTGGTAAAGCAGCTATGGATTTTACCATTTTTTAATTTCCAGCTGCTTTTACGACAAGTTCATTTTTGTTTTAGGAGGATTTAAAAACCATGACTTTGTTGGAAAAAGCGAAATGCGGTGAAATTACCGCAGAAATGCAGTACGTTGCTGAAAAAGAAGGCGTTCGCCCAGAGTTTATCTGCGAGGGCGTCGCTAACGGCGATATTGTCATTCTTTACAGCTCAAGAGAAAACATTCATCCCGTGGCTGTTGGTAAGGGCCTGTTTACCAAGGTCAGCGCCAGTGTGGGAATGTATGAGGAAGCCGACACCGTCGACGGTGAAATGGCAAAAATCGACGCGGCTGTCAAGGCTCACGCCGATACCATTATGGATCTCTCTGTCCGCGGCCCCATTGAAGAAATGCGCGAAAAGGTACTCTCCACGGTTGACCGTCCAGTCGGCACGCTGCCCATGTACGAAACCCTGTCTGTCGCCGAAGCCAAATATGGCACTGCGCTGGATATGACGCCGGACGATATGTTCGACATGATTGAAAAACAGGCGTCACAGGGCGTTGCCTTCATCGCAGTGCACCCCGGAACCACCCTCTCTGTTATTCACCGCGCCAAGGATGAAGGCCGTATCGATCCCCTTGTGAGCTACGGCGGCTCCCACCTCATTGGCTGGATGCTCTATAACAATACCGAAAATCCTTTATATACTGAATTTGACCGTCTCATTGAAATCTGTAAAAAATACGACGTTGTCCTGAGCTTTGCGGACGGTATGCGTCCGGGCTGTATTGCAGACTCCCTCGACCATGCCCAGGTTGAGGAGCTGGTCATTCTCGGCGGTCTGGTCAGACGTGCCAGAGAAGCCGGCGTGCAGGTCATGGTTAAAGGACCTGGCCATGTGCCGCTCGATGAAATCGCCACGACTGTACAGCTTGAAAAGAAGCTCTGCTACGGCGCTCCTTACTTTGTATTCGGCTGTCTGCCCACCGACGCAGCTGCCGGTTATGACCACATCACCTCTGCCATCGGCGGCGCGGTTGCCGCTTACGCCGGTGCAGATTTTCTCTGCTATGTCACCCCGGCTGAGCATATTGGTATGCCAAATGTCGATGATGTCTATCAGGGCGTCATGGCCTCACGCATTGCCGCCCATGCCGGCGATGTAGCAAAAGGGCATCCTCAGGCTGTCAAATGGGATTTGGATATGTCTGTCGCCCGCCGGGCCATGAACTGGAAAGAACAGTTCAAGCTTTCCATCGACCCTGAAACCGCCGAGCGTGTCTGGCGTGAACGCAGCACCAGCTTTACATCGGAATGTACCATGTGCGGTAAATACTGCGCCATGAAAATTGTTGAAAAATATTTGAGAGCAGAGTAAGGAGGACAAGACAATGACACAGATGCTAGAAGCCCGCAAAGGCCACATTACAGAAGAAATGGAAAAGGTCGCCCTGATTGAAGGGGTTACCCCGGAATTTGTACGCGAAGGGGTCGCCAAGGGCCACATCGTTATCCCCAAAAATAAATTTCGCAGCCGCGATAAAATCTGCGGTATTGGCGGCGGTCTGGACGTAAAAGTTAACGGTCTTATGGGAACCTCCTCCGACCGTAACGATATGGAAATGGAAGCAAAGAAGCTTCGTATTCTGGAAGAATGCGGCGCCAATGCCTTTATGGATTTATCCACCGGCGACGATATTGACGCCATGCGCAAACAGAGTCTTACAATCTCCAATATTGCGGCAGGCTGTGTGCCTGTTTATCAGGCCAGCGTTGAAGCCATTGAAAAGCACGGCAGCATGGTTGGCATGACCGAGGATGAGCTTTTTGACACCGTTGAAAAGCAATGCCAGGAAGGCATGGACTTTATGGCCATCCACTCTGCCTTAAACTGGTCTGTTCTCAATGCCCTCAAAAAAAGCGGCCGCGTCACCGATGTTGTCAGCCGTGGCGGCTCCTTCCTGACAGCCTGGATGTTCCACAACGAAAAAGAAAATCCGCTGTACGAGCATTTTGACCGTCTCCTTGAAATTCTCAAGGCTACGGATACCGTATTATCCATCGGTGACGCCATCCGCCCCGGTGCCAATGCAGACTCTCTGGACTCCGCCCAGGTACAGGGCCTCATCGTTGCCGGCGAGCTGACCAAGCGTGCGCTGGAGGCTGGTGTGCAGGTCATGATCGAAGGGCCTGGTCACGTGCCGCTTAACCAGATCGCAACCACCATGCAGCTGCAGAAGCAGCTCTGCTACGGTGTTCCCTACTATATCTTAGGCTTCCTGGCAACCGATGTGGCGCCAGGCTATGATAATATTACCGGGGCCATTGGCGGCGCCTTTGCCGGCATGCACGGCGCAGATTTCCTCTGTTATCTGACTCCGGCCGAACACCTTGGCCTGCCAAACGAAGATGACGTGCGCATGGGTGTCCGTACAACCAAAATTGCGGCGGACGCCGCCAATGTCCTAAAACGTGGCGGCAATGCGTGGAACCGCTCTCTGGCAATGTCCAAGGCGCGGGTGGCGCGGGATGAAAAAGCCCAGGTTGCCAACGCTCTTGATCCAGAATACCTTGAAAGCAAGCTGAAAGCTGAGCCCGAAAGCCACGGCTGTGCTGCCTGCGGCAAAAGCAAGTGCCCGGCAGATGTCGCCGCTGAATTTTTCGGCATTGCCTGACCGTTCACGGTGTCTTAAAAATCAGGTAAATCTTCCTCATGACCACTGAGATTCGTGCTATAATGAAGCTTGAAGATCACCTGAAATCTGTAAAATTCAAATAACGAGGTAATTATCATGAGTGCATTAACTTTAAAAGAAGTTATTGAAAATATTGAACCAAAAGACCCCGATTGGGAATCCAGGGCCTGCGCACATGTGGAGTCACTCGCTATTCCGCCATGGAGCCTGGGTCAGGTTTTGACCCTGGGCGTCCAGCTGGCTGGAATTAAACGGACCATCCACCCCTGTGTGGATAAAAAAATGATCTTAACCATGGCGGCTGACCACGGCATCGCCGAGGAAGGTGTCTCGGCCTTTCCTCAGGAGGTTACCATGCAGATGGTCGCCAATATTGTCGCCGGAGGGGCAGGCGTCAACGTTTTGGGAAAAGCCTCCGGTGCAGAGGTGCGGCTGGTGGATATGGGCGTTAAGGAGGATATGCCCGAGCTGGTAAAAAAGGGCGCCGTCATCGACGCCAAGATCGCTCACGGCAGCGAAAACTTCCATAAGGGGCCGGCCATGAGCAGAGATCAGGCTGCCGCCGCCCTGGAGGCAGGTATCAACGTCGCTTCTAAAGTGATTCAGGAGGAAGGCGTCGAGCTGCTGGGCACCGGCGACCTGGGTATTGGCAACACCACCCCCAGCGCGGCCATACTCGCCGTCATGGGCGAATATCCCCTGACCTCCATTACGGGACGGGGCACAGGGCTTAACAACGCCGGCCTTATGCATAAAATTAAAATTATCCGCGAATCCATCGCGCTTAACAATCCCGATAAAAATGACGCCCTGGACGTACTGTCAAAGGTGGGCGGCTACGACATCGCCGGTATTGCCGGCATGATCCTGAGCGCAGCCTACCATAAGGTTCCGGTGGTTGTGGACGGCTTTATCTCCACTGCCGGAGCGTTAATCGCAAAGGGACTCTGCCCCACCTGCGCAGACTATATGATCGCTTCTCACCAGTCCGAGGAGCCAGGGCATCAAATGATGTGGCAGACCCTGGGAATGCATCCGCTTCTAAATCTTAATTTCCGTCTTGGCGAGGGCACCGGTGCTGCGGTGGCCATGCATCTCGTAGAGTGCGCCGCCCGGTGCATGAACGACATGCTCACCTTTGAAGACGCAGGAGTCACCAATGGCCTCGCTTAAATGGGACCCCAACACATCCGGTGGACAGTATCTTGAAGATCTGTCCACTGCTTACTGGTATTCGGAATCACTTTTCACGGCCCTGGACATGGGCCTTTTTGAACTTTTGGAGGAAGGCAGCACCCCCCTTCCCGAACTGGCAAAAGCTCTGGACTGTGACGAACCCAACCTGGCCCGCTATCTGCATCTGCTAAAAACACTGGATCTCGTAGACTGCTATGAAAACAGCTGGTATAATACCACGCTCTCAAGCACCTATCTCATTAAAGGAAAGCCGCTTTATCAGGGGAATTCTATTCTGTGGCGGCGTGAGATCAAAGCCGACTGGGACACCTTAAAGCCGGCCCTTGAAGCCGGCAGACGTGTCCATTTCCCGACAGAAGATATCAGCGAAGCCGAAATGGACGCCCGGCGCGAGGAGTACATCACTGCCATGGACAATATTATCCGGCTGAAGGTGCCGGAGGTGCTTGAATTCTTTGGCAATGGCTTAAAAACCAACGCCCGCATTTTGGACGTCGGCGCTGGCAGCGGCGCCTTTGCCCTTGGTTTTCTTGAACAGTTCGAGGATGCCCAGGCTACGCTTTTAGATATCCGCCAGGTCTTGCCGCAGACCCAAAAGCTGGTTGAAAAAAGCAGTCTCCGGGATAAAAGCCGCGTCCTGTTTCATGAACAGAATATCCTGGAGCCAGACTGGCAGCTTGAGGGCAGCTATGACCTCATCATCCTGTCCAACATTGTCCACGCCTATGCCGAAGAAGAAATCAGCGGCATCATAAAAACCGTATCCAGGCTTCTCTCAGAGGGCGGCATCCTGCTGATTCACGACTTTTTTCTGGATCACTGGGACATCAAGGCTGCCTTTTCAGATATTAATATGTTCATCAACACCTACAACGGCAAAGTCTTTGACTCAAAATGGGTTGATCAGACCCTTAAAAACAACGGTCTGTCCACCACAGGGCTCATCCCGCTGCAAACCGATACGGCGGTTATCTTTGCCGCCAGAGAGCCAAACGCCCTTGAGAGTCTGACCATTACGCCGGTTCAGAAAATTCTACAACCCATCAAGGCCATCGGTTTTGACAGGGTGATGCCTTACAACCCCAAGGACGTGGTGGTCGCCCCCTTTGCCAAAAACAAATGTAAATTCGGGTGCCGCTCCTGGGATAAAAAGCACTGCAGCACCAACCAGGAAATGAGCGCAGACGAGACAAAAGCTTTCGTGAACAGCTTCAGCAAGGCCCTGCTGCTAAAAAGCGAGCCGCCTACCGGCGATTTCCAGCGCAAGGCGCTGAGAGCAGAAACCCTGGCTTTTAAAGCCGGCTATTACAAGGCCTTTGTTTTCTGGGCCGGCCCCTGCAGCATCTGCCCGGACTGCGATCTCACCGCTCCCTGCAATAACCACGCCCATTCACGCCCCTCCATGGAGGGGTCTGGTATCGATGTTTTCGCCACGGTAAAAAAAGCTGGAGAGTCCCTGAAAACCCTGAGCGAACGCGGCGAGGTCATTAAATATTATGCACTGCTGCTTTTGGAGTAAACGGAGTTGAAAATGAAACGAATCCTACTAATTCAGGCCATATCCATGGAAGGTATGGACATCGAGCGGGTTTATCCCATCGGCATTGTGACCCTGGCCTCCTGTATTGAAAAGGCTGGCCGGTACAGCCTGGAAATTTTTGACATGAATATGGCCGCGGACCCCTACGGCGAGCTTCGTGAAAAAATGCTCAGCTATCAGCCGGACATCATCGGTATTTCCCTGCGAAACGTAGACCCGCTGGGCAACCGGACCACCTCGCTGATCGTTCCCTTTGCCATTACCCTGTCCTTTATTAGACGCTATCTGCCTAACGTCACTCTGATGGCCGGCGGCACCGCCTTTTCCCTTTTTCCAGAACGCCTGATGCGGGAATTCCCTGAAATCGACTTGGGCGTTGCCGGCGAGGCCGAAGAAATTATTCTGCCGCTTCTGGACAGCATTGACGATCCGCCAAAGCTGCCCGGGCTGGTATACCGTGAAAACGGAGCGGTAAAAATCATTCCGCCTGTTGGAAAATTTGACATGGGCAGCTACACCATGCCCAACCGCGAGCTTTTAGACCCGCGGGAATACCTGAAGGTCAACAAATATGTGGAGAGCGTAGGGGTTGAAACCAAACGCGGCTGCTGTTATAACTGCGGCTATTGCTCCTATCCGCTTCTCTCCGGCTGTGGCATGCGCTGCCGCGAGCCAGCGTCTGTGGTGGATGAAATCGAATTTTTACACAAAGAGTACGGTGTCAGCCGTATCCACCTCACCGATTCCATTGTCAACTTTCCGGTAAACCACCTGGACGACATCTGCAAAGAGCTGATCCGGCGCAGGCTGGATATTCACTGGAGCGGCTTTTTCAGGGAGAACCTGCTGACCCCCGAAAACGCCCCGCTGTACCGTGATTCGGGCTGTGAATGCTTCTCCCTGTCGCCCGACGGGCTCAGCCAGACTGCGCTGGATATTCTGGACAAGCACCTGACAATCGATGAGATTCTTCACACCGCCAGGGTCTTGTCAGACGTTGGCATTACCACGGTTTACCATTTCCTGGTCAACACGCCCGGTGATACCTGGAAAACAGTGGATGAGGGAAAAGCGCTCATCGACCAGATCTATGACATCCACGCTGCCTCCAAAACCATCGGCACCATCGTGCTCAACCTGATCCGCATTATGCCAAGAACCAAGGTTGAGAAACTCGCGCTGGAGAATGGCGTGATCACACCCGAAACAGATCTGCTTTTCCCCACCTACTATAATCCCGATCCCTTTAAAACCGTGCGGTATGACCTTGAAATCTACCATAACAAACGAAATATCTTTATGTGGCAGGACGCCTAATAACAAAGACTGGAGCGATTAAATGAAACGAATCCTACTACTCGAACATCCCAGAACACCCGGCGAGGACCGTCAGAATGACATTGCCAACACCACCCTGTCCTCCTGCCTGAACAGCGGCTACCTGGCCGCCGTTCTGCTCGAAAACGGCTATCAGCCGGCCATTGTAGAGGGCTATATGGAAAACCTGAGCTACGAAGCCATCGAAGCCCGCATTGCCGCCCACAAGCCTGAGGTGCTTGGAATCCACCTGGTTTATAACTGGGAGGACAACCACACCCTCTATGCCTTCATCGCCAGAATGAAAGCGAAATATCAGATCAGCCATGTGACCGTATATGGCTACTACCCCACCTTTGCCTATGAAGAAATCCTGGACCGGTGTTCGGAGATCGACACCTGTATGCTGGGAGAAAATGAAATAACCATCATAAACCTCATGGCAAATCTCCCGGATTATAAGGGCTTAAAGGGCCTGGCTTACCGGAGTGGGGACGGCTATGAGGCCAGCCGGGGCGAGCTCGTCCGCGATCTGGACAGCCTGCCCTTTCCCCTTCGCAAAGCGAGCTCCTACCCCGGCGGCGAGGTCAATATCTTTGGGAGCCGCGGCTGCTACGGGGGCTGCACCTTCTGCTACATCAACCCCTATTATGGCGCAGAGGAAATGCACTGCCCCAAGTGGCGCGGCCGCTCTCCTGAAAATATCATCGCTGAAATCGACACGATCATCGCTCAGACCGATTATCGCTATTTCTACTTCACCGACCCCAATTTTTATGGTCCGGGAAAGGCTGGAAAGGAACGCGTACTCAAACTGGCCGCCCTCTTAAAAGAGCGCAATATCCGCTTTGGCATTGAGGCAAGGGCCAACGATATCGAGCCCGAAACCACCAGGGCACTGGTGGACGCCGGGCTGCAGAATATCCTTGTCGGCCTGGAATCCGGCAAGGACGCCTCCCTGAAGCGGCTCAATAAATATACGACAGTAGCAGACAACGAAAACGCGCTGCGGGTGCTGCGCGAGGCTGGTATCGAGCCCAGTGTGGGCTTTATCATGTTTGAACCGGACTCTACCATCGACGACTTAAAAATCAACCTGGAATTTTTAAAGCGCAACGCTCTTTTAAAAACACTGGAAATCTCGGTCAATGTGCTCTACCATCACCAGATTATTCTGGCGGGCAGCAGCTCTTACCATGATCTTCTGGCTGCGGGAAGGCTGAACATATCCGAGCACTCCACCTACGAGGCCAATACCGACTATGTCAACCCCTGCATCGCCACTATGGCAAAAATAATGCGGGATATTACCAACCATATTTTTGACTATATGCACGACACCTGGCAGAAAAGCGCCTCGGGCGATCCCGAGACGGTGGCGCGGTATCAGGCCATCAACCATCTCCTGGTGGATGGCTTTGAAAACGCCTTAAAGCTTTTGGAAAAAGGCGATATCACCGAAGCCGAAAGGCAGAACTGGGTCCGCTGTTTTAACGCTGAAATTGACAAAATCACCGCATAAAAAACTCCGGAAATCTATTTACAGATTTCCGGAGTTTTTTATTTCTATTTTTATATAGTACTTACTGCTCACCCTCGTTCTCTAATTAAGAAAGGCCTGATATAATATTTGAAACGCTTTCAAATGAGGTGAACCATGAAAAAAGAAAAAATCATGCAAATGATACAGGCCTATGATGGACTGAACCTTTATATGACAACCGATACGCCCGAATCCCCGAGGGCTGTGGTGATCATCAGCCACGGCATGTGCGAGCATTCTGGACGCTACGCCGCAGTCACCCAGAAGCTTTTCGACCATGGGTTTAAGGTGTACCGCTACGACCTCCGGGGACACGGCAAATCCGAGGGCGAACGGGGTTTCTACAGCACACCGGATGAAATCACTGAGGACCTGCACCGCATTGTGGACATTGTCACAGCGGAAAGTCCTGGGCTTAAGCGCTTCCTGCTGGGCTACAGCATGGGCGGCTTTGCCGTAGCTGACTTCGGCACAAAATATCCCGACAAGGCAGACGGCGCCATTCTGTTTGACGCTGCCACCCGGGATAATCTGGGCGGCTTCAGCCGTGTCTCCCAGTCCCTTGACCCGCTGACCCGCTTTCCAAACAAGCTGGCAAAGCGGCTGACCTCAAATCCCGAAGTTACTGCCGCCTACAAGGCCGACCCCTTAAACGCTTCCTACTTTACGGCTGGCCTGAGCCAGCAGCTGACACTCGGTATCCGGCAGTTAGCCGCAAATCCTGTTTTCCATCTCCCAGTGCTTCTGCTGCACGGCGAAAAAGACACCCTGGTTGATCCCAGCGATTCCACCGATTTTTTTGCGCAGATTGCCTCCAAAGACAAACAGCTTAAAATCTACGGCGACACCCAACACGAAATTTTTAACGAAGCCGTCAAAGACCAGGTCATGGCAGATGTAATCCGCTGGATTGAAAACAGGCTGTAAACGCGCAAGCTAAAAAGGGCCCTGTGGCATAAAAACCACAGGACCCTTTATTATTTATCTTAACGGCTGGCCTTTGATCCCCGCATCCGTTTAATCCATTTAACAACCTCTACCTGGACAACAGAGAGCAGTGAAAGCCCTATAACAGTCAGCCACTGGCTACCGCTCAGCAGCGTTACCTTAAAGGCTGCCTGCAGCGGCGGAATAAAGAGAATACAGGCCATCAGCGCGGCAGATGCCACAAAGGACAGGATCAGCCATGGGTTTGCACCTTCGGCCCGCACCCAGACCGGCTCAGTATTAGAACGCTGATTAAAGGCCCGGAGCATCTGGGAAAGCGCCAGCACACAGAAGGCCATGGTCTGGCCAGTGATGTGGCTGCCAGTCTTAAAGCCGATCCAGTAAGCCACAAGCGTCATGGCCGCGACAAAAACCCCCTGGCGGATCACCCTGAAAATAAGGTCTCGTTCAAACAGCGTGCCCGACTTGACTGGCGGATGGCGCATGATATTTTTGCTGGCCGGGTCTACCCCCAGAGCGAGCGCCGGCAGAGTTGCGGTTGCCAGGTTAACCCACAGAATATGAACCGCCAGCAGCGGCGCATCCCAGTTAAAGACGGTTGCCACAAAAAGGGTTAAAATCTCGGCGATGTTGCCGGCCAGCAAAAACTGGATAACCTTTTGAATGTTCCGGTAAACACGCCGCCCCTCCTTAATCGCGTAGGCAATGGTCGTAAAGCTGTCGTCCAAAAGAATCATGTCTGCGGCCTCCTTGGCCACATCCGTTCCTGTGACGCCCATGGCAACACCGATGTCCGCTGCTTTAAGGGCCGGTGAGTCGTTGACGCCGTCCCCGGTCATGGCCGCGACCTCCCCGCCCCGTTTGAGCGCTTTGATGATTCGCAGCTTGTCCGCTGGCGATACCCGGGCATAGACCGTTGTGGTTTTAACCGCCTCATCGAGCTCATGCTCCGACAGGCGTTCCAGCTCATCGCCAGTCAGCACTGTGTTGCCCTCCTGGAAAATATCCAGCTCCCGGGCTATGGCAATGGCTGTGACCCTGTGGTCGCCGGTGATCATCACCGTACGGATGCCCGCTTTCCGGCATGTTCTTACGGATTCCGCCACTTCCTTTCTCGGCGGGTCAATCATCCCCACGACACCGATAAAGGTCAGGTCATGCTCCACATTTTCTTCCTCATCCTCCGGGATTTCCTCAAGCTGCCTGGTGGCAAAGCCCAGCACACGCAGCGCCTTTTCTGACATTTCAAGACAAAGCCGTTGAATATTTTCCCGGTCGGTTTCCGTCATAGGGCGGATTCCCTGCCCGGTGAGCATCTGCGTGCAAAAGGGAAGCAGTTCATCCACTGCGCCCTTAGTGTAAGCTGTCAGCCGGCCCTCCACCAGATGGACTGTGGTCATACGCTTCCGGTCAGAGTCAAAAGGATTTTCAAAAACCCGGGGACAGGTGTCCTCCATACTATCGTGATCCAGGCCAAAAGCCCTTGTCATGTGCAGGAGTGCGCCCTCTGTGGGATCGCCGATTATCGCGCCCTCCTGGTCAGGGTCAAAGCTGGCGTCATTGCATAAGTCCGCGGCGTATATCAGCTCACGGTATACCTCAGGATGGGCCTTGGCCGCCGCATCAACTGAAACAGCCCGGCCCGCCTCAAAATCTCCGTTTACCGCTACCTGAGTAACCGTCATCTGATTCAGGGTCAGGGTCCCGGTTTTATCGCTGCAGATAACCGTAGCACTCCCAAGGGTTTCCACAGCAGGCAGCTTTCGGATAAGCGCGTTTTTACTGGCCATACGCTGAACCCCCAGGGCCATAACGATAGTCGCCGTAGCGGGCAGGCCTTCCGGAATGATGGAAATGGCCAGAGAAATCGCCACCAGAAACTGTGGGATCAGCGGCCGGTGGTAAAGAGCGCCGATGGCAAAGATCAGCACACAGACAATGACCCCAATGATGGTCAGTGTTTTGCCAACAGCGCCCAGTTTACGCTTAAGCGGCGTATCTGTCTCATCCTGGCTGTCGAGCATACCGGCAATGTTTCCCACCTCTGTATCCATCCCGGTTGCCACCACCACACCAGTGGCGCGACCATAGGTGACAATGGAGGAGGTATAGGCCATGTTGCCCCGGTCCCCCAGCGCGCAGCGCTCTGGAAACAGCTCATCCGCGTCCTTTTCTGACGGGACAGACTCCCCGGTCAGGGACGCCTCCTGCACCTTCAGGTTGGCCGAATCGATGAGCCGCAGGTCTGCGGGCACCATGTCCCCGTCACTCAGAAATACAATATCCCCGGTCACCAGCTCACTGGCAGGCACAACGCTCTCCTCATCCTCCCGCAGTACGCGGGCTGTGGGTGCGCTCATATTTTTCAACGCCTCCAGAGAGGACTGGGCTTTTTTCTCCTGAACAATGCCAATAAGGGCATTCAGCACAACGATGGTAAAAATGACCCCTGCCTCGGTCCATTCTCTCAGCACTGCTGAAAAAATGGCAGCGCCAATTAAAATAAGGACCATGGGGTCTGTGATCTGAGACCAGAGCATCTGTGCAATGGATCTCGGCGGTTTTGAACGCAGCACATTGCGTCCGTTTTTTCTTAGCCTTTCGGCTGCCTCAGCATCGCTTAAGCCTTCCTCTGAGGTCTGCAGGCCGGCAAAAACATCTTTTGCCGGCAGCGCGTGCCAAGGCTTCTGTCTGTGATTATCCATATTGGATAAACCACCCCTTTCATATAAAAATTTTATCTAAGCCAGAATGTAAAAAAGGCACAGTCAAACCACCCATGTGTCAAATGGGCGTGACTGTGCCTTGTATACTCTGAGGCTTATTCGCTTTTAAGATTTTGATTTTTCGGTCGGTGTCACTCTCGTCACTGTCGTCCATCAATTAAAATTCCTTTACATCTAAAATAAATATTTTCTAAATTTTACATAAAAAAATTGCAAGCGTCAAGGGGATTAAGGAAGATTTAACAAAGGACTTACCTCCCCGCTGTAAAGAAGCATTAAGCTGTGCATGGCCCGGGTACAGGCAACGTACAGCAGGCTTCTCTCATACGCGTCGCTGTAATGCCTGCTGTCTGCGTCTGGGATAAGGACTGCGTCAAATTCCAGCCCCTTGGCCATCTGGATAGAAGTAACGGAAACGCCGTTTTTAAACCGCGTGCCCTCTGGCATGATCAGATGGACATTGTGTTTTTCTGAGAGCAGAGCATATAATGCCTGCGCCTCGCGATTTGTTTTCAGGATAATCCCCAGAGATGCCCAGCCGCTTTTTTCAAAAGCCCGGATTTTATTCACAAGCTTTTCAAGCATTTCCTTTTGGTTACTGCAGCGGATAACCTCTGGCGGTTCACCGTGCCGCTCCATGGGCTCCAATGCACTGACCGGCTGTATTTTTCCGGCAAATTGTATGATCTCATAGGTGGAACGGTAGCTTTTGTTGAGCGCTATAAATTCAGCGCCGCTGTAGAGCCTTCTCATATCGTCCAGTGTATTTTGATAATTAGGATTGACACATTGTCCAAAATCGCCCAGGAGGGTTTTGGGGCAGCTGTAAATACTGTTGATCACCGCGTACTGGACCGGCGTGTAATCCTGCATTTCATCGACCACCAGATGTCTTATTGACTTATTCTCCCTCAAGCCCTCAAAAGCTCTCTTAAAATACAGATATGGGTAAACATCCGCCCATTCAAAGGTCTTCTTTTCAGGCAGGACAAGCATATGTGACAGCCCTGCCTGTCGGTAAAAATTCTTATAAAGGGAAAAGGTGTTCTTCACTCTGAGCATGGCATTGAGGCTTTTCAAAATCGCACCCGGCTTTGGAAGCTCCTCTCCCCGGATATTATCCGCCTCAAACCGCTCGTGGATCGTTTCTGCCATGAGCTTCAGACGCTTTTTAAACGGCAGACCGCTGTCCGCCTCAAACAGGATTTTTATCCAATCTGCCTCTGCCTTAAACCTGCCAAAGCAGTAATCCTCAGGTACGAACACATTTTCAGGCAGGCTTTTCAGATAGGCGTCCATCTCCGTTTTAAACGCATAGCTTGATTTCAGCCGGGCCCGTTCTGCCCAGCGCGTGTCCTCAGTCTCCAGCGGATCTTTTTCCTTTTCAAACCGAAATTTTCCTTCCAGCTGTTCTTCGGCAATATCCTCAAAGCTTATCTCGTAGATAGGCTCTTCTCCCAGCTCTGGCAAAACATTTGAGATATAATCCCCAAACACCCTGTTAGGAGATAAAATTCGGATGTCCGACGCTGAAAGGTGATCCTTAAAGCGGTAAAGCAGAAAGGCGATCCGGTGCAGGGCAATGGAGGTTTTACCCGATCCGGCCACTCCCTGGATAATCATGGTTCTGGCTCTCTCGTTTCGGATAATTTGATTCTGCTCCTTCTGGATGGTGGCAATGATGGATTTCATCTTTTCATCGGAGGTATGGCTCAGCTCACGCTGCAGCACATCATCCTGGATATTGACCGAGCTTTCGAGCGCATACTCCATTTTTCCATCTTTGATTTTAAACTGCCGCTTTCGGGTCAGATGGCCTTTGATTTTACCCGAGGGGGCTTCATAGCCTGCCGGCCCCACCTCGCAGTCATAAAACATGCCTGCCACCGGCGCGCGCCAGTCACAGATCAGCAGCTCATTGTTATCATTAAAGGACGCCGGCCCAATATAATATTTTTCCGTGCCTTCTTCATTTTCATACTGAAAATCAATCCGGGCAAAGTAGGGCGAAGCCTTCAGACGCGCCAGCTTTTCCCGGACGCCCACAGTAAAGGCCCCTTTTCTGTCCAGCTGCTTTAAGGCCAGCTCATTCTGAAACATTTCGTGGGGGTCAATCTCTCCCCGGTTTTCAACCATATAACGTTTTGTCTCCATATACTGCTCATCCGCCCGTCCCACTCTGTCCTCTGTGGCTTTAAGCGCTGCGTCCAGACGGCCGGCAACCGCTTCCAGATGGCTGATTTCTTCTGGAAAGGGGACGGCGCTGGTCCCACGCTCTGGCTTATGGCTTTCTTCATGACTCATTGCTGCCCTCCCCTGTCAAGACAAAGCGCTGGGTTGGATAGCCAAACTCTACCAGAAGCTCGGCTTCGGCAAAGCCCAGCTCCATTATGGCCTGCCGGTGACCGGTGTCGGCCTTGTCACCCTCCCGGTAGGTAGTAATGCTGATCTCCCTGCCTTTATGCAGTTCGCTCATCATTTTATCCAGAAACGCCCTGGGGATTCCCTGGCTACGGTACAGCGGATGTGTCCCCATAAAATCAATGCTGCCGGTTTCGCCGGAAAAAAGCATTGCGCCGACAGCCACCTCGCCATCCTTCAGGATCAATGCCTGCCGTTTGCGGATCCGGCGTTTAAGCTCACCGACATATTCCTCCTCATACAAGTGGGGAAAACCGTCGATGACCAGGTGGACCAGAGCCATCCAGCAGGGGATATCGCCCTCGTCAGCGTAGGTGATCTTCCAGCTGTTTCGCATATTATAGCTCCCTTCAAATTGAAACCTCAGCTGCAGCGGATAGAACTTTTCGTTTTCCCGGTATTGGCTGGGGGACTGCTTATACATGGCCGAAAAGGCGGCTGTAAAGGCCTGCTGGCTCTCATACCCGGCCTGCAGGGCGATGTCGAGTATGGTTCTCTCCGAAAACACCAGCAGCTTGGCAGCCTCTGTCAGCTGCCGCCGGTTCCGGTACTCATGCAGGGTCAGCCCCACAGTTTTTGAAAAGACGCGGTGCAGATGGTACTTTGAGTAATGGACTGCACCGGCAATGACATCAAGATCCAGCTTTTCGGTTAGATGGTCCTCTATATAATCAATGGCGGCCTGTACTTTTTCGATGTTATTCATTACTGCCACTCCTTTCTCAGAGCATTATACCCCATTATATCGGAGGTGTTTTAATATTTCTTGCTCTTGCTTGCGCTTTTTGTCCGGGCGTCCTCCAAAAGCAGAGAAACCTCCTTCACGGCCAGAGACCGCTTGGAGGTTTCTTCTTCCGAGAGCGTTCAGCTTTCACTGCATCACGCTTTATTTTTAATGTACTTGTTAATCAAAAGATTGGCGGTGGACTGGCTGATGCCCATACGCCTGGCCACTGCCCGGCTCGATTTGTGCTTTGCATAAAGCTTGATGACCGTCTGTTTTTTAAACTCCTCGACATTGTAGGTTTCGCCGTCAGTTTCTTCCCGGTCTTCCTCCTGGTCCAGATAGCGGAAAAACAGCTCCTCATTAATAATAATGCCATCGGACAAAATGATCATGCGCTCCACTGCATTCCTGAGCTGGCGCACATTGCCTGGCCAATCATAATTATTAAAGCAGGAAAGTATCTTTTCATTGAATACCTTATTGGTATTGTAGCGCTTGTTAAAGTCGTTCAGAAAAGCGGTCGCCAGATAGAAGATATCTTCCTTTCTTTTTCTCAGAGGCGGCAGCACAACCTTTACGGTATTGAGCCGCCAATAGAGATCCTCCCTGAACTTTTTCTCCCGGATGGCATTCATCAAATTCTGATTGGTCGCGGCGATAATCCGGATATTGACATATTCGGGCTTGTTGCTCCCCACCGGGAAAAAACGTTTATTTTCCAGAACATCCAGAATTTTAACCTGCATGGCCGGGGACAGCTCCCCAATTTCATCGAGAAAAATGGTGCCGCCGTCGGCGTTTTTCAGAAGCCCGATTTTCCCCTTGACGTTGGCGCCGGTAAAGGCCCCGGGCATATAGCCAAACAGCTCGCTCTCTAACAGCCCGTCCGGGATGGCACCGCAGTTAATGGCCACAAAGGGCTTATGGTTTCTCGGACTGCCCTCGTGCACCATCTGGGCCAGATAGCTCTTTCCTGTGCCGCTCTCACCTAAAATCAAAATATTGCAGTCAAACTTCGCTGCCTTTTCAAGGTCTGTCAGGCACTGCTCGAACAGGATACTCTTCCCGATAATCTCATCTGAAAAGTCCAGGTTAATGGACTCAATGGGATTTCTCAGATCACGATAGCTTAAATCCACAGCGCGGATGTTATCCAGAGAGGTGGACACCATCAGCTCAAACTCATCGTTGTCATTATAGACCGGGACATTGATGCAGATCATACTCCGGTTTGTTTTATAATAAATACTTTCTGTCACGATCGCCCGGTGGGCCTGCTTTGTCATATCAAAGCTGTAAGGGTCCCATAGATCTTTCTTTGCCGTTTTGCTGTTTTTATTGATCAAGTCCTCAGGCGGTACCCCATACAAACGTATGGCCGCGGGATTGATGTAAATAATACGGCCATTTTTGTCCAGAACGTAAATTTCAGAAAAGGCATTTTCCAGAATCGTCAGCAATGTCTCACGGGGTATGGCGTTTAAATAGTCAATATATTCCTGGGAATGGGATGACTTTGATATATCCAGCATAATTTTGTACCGATCCTTTACTTAATTTTCCATCAGCTCTTTTCAAGGCTTTACTTCTTTTATTATACCTCAGAGACGTCTTCCAGAACAGTTTAAATACTTTTTCCCATTCAAAAAGGCTGTCCGCAAATGCGTGACAGCCTGATAGCCGGGATGGCTATACTCTCCATTCCTTTGGCAGCAGCTCTTCGACCATTTTCTGCTGCTTTTTGTCCAGTTCCAGCGGTACATATTCCTCCAGCCGTTTTTTCCAGGCCAGGGTCGCGCGTTCCTGCACGCTGATGGCGTTGTCTTCTTTTTCCCAGTTAGAATACGCCTTGCGGTTGGCGATTTCTGGAAAGACAAAATCGTTGCGGTAAATCTTGGAGGTTCTGGCCAGATAATTGGCGGAGTGCTCAATTTTTTCCATTTTATCCATATAGAGATTTTCTTCCTTAAACTCGACGCCTCTCAGGAAACGGCCGCAGATTTTATAGGTGTCCTCATCCAGCATAAATTTCTCATAGCCCAGTGTATTAAAGGAATCCATGATCCCGGCCAGCATGTAGACCAGCTCCGGCTCACACATCAGGGCAGAAAGGCCAACCATGGTGGATTCTCTGCCGGACTGGTAGTCGTCCTGCTTGGCGTCGGACAGACAGCCGTGGGATCTCTTGGGGAGACCGTAAAAATTGGCGAGCTCATTTTCGACAAACCATTCCACGCTTGTCTCAGCCCCGCCGCATACACAGAGTGAGTAGCGGAGGTCTGTTTCCAGGGCGCAGAACTGGTAGATAACCGGCGCGCCGGGGTTTACCACCTGTGTCGCCACAATGCCCGCAAGGCGCTCGGTATTATTCTGGATAATCGCGCCAGACAGAGATGGCGGCGCTGTCAGCCCTGCAAGGCCAACGCCTGCGATACAGCTGCACTGTCCGTTTTTCGCGTATTCGATGATGGTTTCACACATCAGACGGTCCCAGGTAAAGGGCGGCGCGCTGGTGATTAAGGTTGACATGAGCACCTGATCGTGAATATCGTTGAATTCTTTGGCGAGCTGGATCGCCCGGCGGCAGGTTTCCCGGCTTCCGTTCAGGCCTGCCAATGGCTTATCGCTATAGATCATCGGGGTCAGCGTCATAAAATCCGTTTTGTACTGGGCCGGCACATCGTTTGGGTGCAGCAGCTCGCAGTCGATCACATCGATCACGTCGCTTGTCTGAAACAGCTTCGCAAAATTGACGAAATCCTCTGCGGCAGCCGGGCGGTGTTCTCCCTCCTTAAGCACATTAACAGGCCCAAGCGAGGACTGGCCAATGGTTTTTTTCTGGGTTGTTCCGACGCGGTGTCTGTGTCCTCTGGACACATAATCAAAATTTCTCGGGCAGGAGGCCAGGGCATCGTCGACCTGTTCCTCTGTTATATAGACAAGCTCGCCGTCAACCTTAAACCCTTTTTCCCGAAACATCTCCAGCAGTTCCTCCGAACAAAACCGTATCCCCTTATTCTTTAATAAGTACAATGATTTTTCGTGAATGAGCTCGATGGATTCCTGTGTGACAAAGCTTCTTGTAAAATTCCGTTTATACATATTGATACCTCCAGTATTTGATGCTGTTTAGATAATGCAATATTTATGCCAAAATCAAAAAAGCCCATTGCAGGGCGTTTAGACGCTTTTTTTCAAATACAGACCAGTCCATATTTGCTTTGATGCGAGTAAAAATCATTCATTCGAGTGATTTTCACTCATCACTTTTCGGAAAATCATTTTAAAATCCTTGAAATCTCCCCCTTTTTCCCCTTTACTGCTTTGGCATGTTTATTGCGTGTTTATAGATAGTCAGTAAGAAAATATAAGAAGGGGGAAGGCTGTTGCGGGCCTAAGCTGCAGCAGCCTGAAAACAAAATGAAATCTGACAAAAAATCACCTTTTTCCATGGTTAACGGCTGGACCTTTTTTCCACCGCTTATCTTTACCGTACTGCTGACAGCTGTGGTTATGTCCAACCCGACGGTGGCCGGTAATGTACTGGAAACGGTCTTTTCCTTTATCACAGATAAATTTGCCTGGCTGTTTGACTGGTACTATCTGGCGCTCATCGTCGTTGTACTCATCCTGGCCTTTGGACCGCTCGGCAAGAAACGCTTCGGCAATGAAAAGCCTGAGTATTCTACCCTCTCCTGGCTGGGTATGATCTTTACCGGCGCCGCTGGGCTCGGCGTGCTCACCTGGACAAGCGTGGAGTGGCTTTACACCTACCAGTCGCCCATGTGGGGCGTTGAGGCCGGCACAGTGGAAGCTCTCCAGCAGGCTGCCATGATGCCGCTGTTTCACTGGGGACCTGTATTCTACCTGGGCTATGCATTGATCGCTGTTCTCTTCGCCTATCAGTTTTACTGTAAAAAGGTGGACGATACCCTGCCGAGCACAGCCTGCATTTCCCTGATTGGCAAAAAACGCGCCCGGGGCGGTCTTGGTAAAACCATTGACATCATTTATATTGTCGCCCTGCTCTCCTCTGTCGTGACCTGCGTGGGCGTCAATGTCCCTACTCTGGTCGCCATCATTACCAACATTATCGGTTATGAACCGCCCTTTATCGTCTCTATTGTCCTGATCATGGCCTGGAGCATTATCATGGCGATCCTTCTGTTCGCCGGGCTTAAAAAGGGCATCGGCCTGCTCAGCAATATCCGCGTGTACGTTGGCTTTGGGATTCTGGTTTTCGTTCTGCTCTTCGGGCCGTCCTTCTTCATGCTCAACAGCTTTACAGACGGTCTGGGCATGCTCATGCAGAACACCCTCCACCTTGTCTGCAACACAGACCCCTATGCCAAATCCGGCATTCCCCAAAACTGGACAGTCTTTTATTACGCCTGGTACATTACCATGTCCATCCAAAACGGGGTATTCTACGGCCGTATCTCCAAGGGGCGTACTGTGCGTGAGCTTGTTCTGGGGCTTCTGGGCGCCACGGTCATCGGTACATATATGTTCTTTATCGTGTTCCAGGGCTTCTCTATCAATACCTTCCTGGAGCAGGGGCTGGATCTTGGTGCGATCCTCGCTGAGGGCGGACAGGGCGCTGCCATCGCAGCCATCTGGAAATACCTCCCCTTTGCCGGTATCCTTATGCCTGTACTCTTTATCTTTGCCAATATCTGTATGCAGACCCTCTTAAACGCCAACGCCTACAGCATGGCCATGTCCACTACCAAGGTACTGAAAAGCGGTCAGGAACCGCCTTCCTGGATCAAAATTTTCTGGTCATTGTGTATTGGCGTCATCAGCATCGCCCTGCTGATGATCGGCGGCATCCGACCCTTCCAGACCATCACAGTCATCTGCGGCGTCCCCGCCCTTGCGATCATCGCGCTGATGGCTCTGTCCTTTTTCAAGGATATTAAAAAGAATGGCTGGAAGCTGTCCGGCAATGATGTCGAAGATAAAATAGTAAAGGAAACAGAAGCAGAAACTCCGGAGTTTCCAGCACCGGAAATACCTGCAAAAGAGTAAAAAAAGAGGCAGCGGCCCTGTGAAAGAGCGGCTGCCTCTTTTGCATACGCGTCATCTAAAATGTAATAATCCCTTTTTTCATTATCTTGCGGTCCAGCAGCTTTTCATAGGCTGCGATGCTGTCGTCAAACTTAAAGTAATCCGAAATAAAATCTTTAATTTCCAGCTGCCCAGAGCGCATCCATTCCAGAACCTGCTCATGGGCTTTTCCTTCTTCGCTTTTTCTTGGCATCTGTTGGTAAATAACACGCCAGTTGTAATCGGCCTGGCTGAAATCAATGGTAATTTCTTCCTTTTCAGGCACGCCGTAACACAGCACTGCCCCACGGTCCTTGATCAACCCCATGCCCTGGTTTACAATGGCCGGTGAGCCGGCAGCGTCCAGTACAAAATCTACGCCTTCCGGGAAAATCTTCCGCACTTCCTCCCGCACATCCTGATCCCTGCTGTTGATCAGATATGTGGCGCCATGCGCTTTGGCCTGCTCCAGCTTTTCCGGCACAATATCGCAGGCAATCAGGTTTTTAACCCCCAGCAGACTCATAAACTTCATATAGGTCAGCCCAACCGGACCGCAGCCAAAGACCACAACAGAATCGGTGGGCTGGATACCGAAGTAACGGATGGAGGATAAAACCTCGCGGAAGGTAATGATCATGACCGCGTCTACCGGGTCCAAGTCGTCATCAAGCACTGTCTGGGCAAAGGCGCATTCCGGCGCTTCTCCTTCAGGATAAGCCAGCGGGTCGCATACTACAGCGTACTCACTCAGCGCACCCCAGCCCGAGCCCAGTCCGGGCAGGTTTTCCGGGTCTGGATCAACAAAGGGAAGCAGCACCTTATCGCCAGGTTTTAACCCCTTTACCTCTGCGCCGACTTCAACGACCTCGCCCACGCCTTCATGGCCCAGCATAATGGGGTATACCGATTCCGGAAAGCCTTTAAAGGTGCGGTGAAGCAGCTTTACATCTGTACCGCACATACCACAGGCAATTGTTTTAACCAATGCCTGATGCGCATCATATTTTGGCTTATTTACCTCTTCAAGTGACATGCTTCCGTCTTTTCCAACAACGAATGTTCTCATTATTAACTCCTCCTCTGGATCATGCCTGCGCCCTATTGTATTTCCCCTAATGAAAACAACACGCAGATTCATGTTTTAATGTAATTACATAATAACGTAAGTTCTTTAATAGGTATATTAGCATAGTCTCAGAAGAAAAGCAATACAATTTTTTAAATAAACCGAGTCACAATTTCCGGATTGTGCATCAGCAGGCTTGCGAGTCCCACAATTACCACTAAAATGAGAATGCAGATAATATGGGTCTTTTTATGCATTGCCAGAATGGCCACATACTCCCGAAGCAGAGCGTTATACCAAAAATAAAATTTTGTTTTCGCGCCAATCCCCTGCGCCTTGAGATTTGCCTTTCGGGCATATATACTCGCGCGGAACACATGGTAATTCGAAGTTGAGAACAAAATACGCAGATGCTTCATATCCTGCTCCCGGCTCTCGATAATCCGTCTGGAAAACAGCATATTTTCATAGGTATTTTTAGACTGGTCCTCGACCAGAATATGATCCTCTGAAATCCCTTGCTCCAAGGCGTACTGTTTCATGGCTTCGCTCTCGGCAATCTGCTCGTCGCCTCCCTTGCCGCCAGACATGATGAGCATGGGCGGATTCTTTTTCCTGGCCGCCTGTCTTCTGTAAACCTTAAGGGCCCGGTCAATCCGGCCGGCCAGCAATGGCGAAACGGTCTTACCCCCGATGAGGCCAGAGCCCAGCACAATGATATAGTCCTGCCTGAGAAGCGGCCTGTAAATCCCATAAATAAAGGACGAAAGGATAAAATTCGAAAATATCAGCAGCAGGTATAATAAAATTGTGTTGACCAGCAGCATAATAACTGAGAGCACATCATTGATCTCGACGTTTTTAAAGGAAACCATTCCCAAAAACAGCCACAGCAAAATACCAATGCCCACCAGAAGACTGAGCAGATTGGCTTTGCTCCGCCCTTCCTTTCTCAGCAGCGTCACCGCGCTGTAAAAGGAAATCGCCAAAATAATAAATACACCCGTCAGTAAAATCAGGGTGACAATTATCCCGATAATGACCACCAGGAAAAATAAAAACGGGTTTCCCGTCTCACTGGCCAGCATGATGAGTGAAAGGCCGCTGATCATCAATAAGATAAAAAACAAAAATCCATTGATCAGCCTTCTTCTATCCTGCAAGTACACAAGCAGAAAGAATAAAAGATAAATGAGATTAATCACATATAAGAGCATCGTATTTCTCCTTATTTTCAACTTTTATTATCTTTATACCCATTTCGATATTGTTCCTACCGCGTAAAGCGCTACATAAAGAAAAACGCCTGATGTCAGGCGTTCCTCTTTATATGATAATTTAATTAGGGAGCATTATAATTATGCCAGAAGCATTGGCAGAATCGAAAAATTAAAAATTTGCAGCACAGCGATGGTAAAGGCCGGCGGGTCGATATGACTGTCGGCATTCGTATTGAAGGTACGGGCCGCGATGTCGCAGAGCACAGCGCCGATCATACCGATAATAACACCGCCGATAATCGACAGCACAGCATTCTGAGTTACCGCAAAAACTGTGAGCACCGTCGTCGCCGCCGGTAAAATGATCTGGTGAAGGTTTTCCATTGGCAGCTTCATGGGCAGCCACAAAAAACAGATTGCCGCAATCCCAAAGGCAAAAGAACCCATGTTGTTAAACAGGTACATGGCCTCCTGAGAGCCGTCAAGCCCCATCTGCCCAAGCGCCACGGTGATACAGCCTACCAGCAGGCTGCTGCCGGCGCCCAGCATCAGAAGAAAGGTAAATCTGTTTTTATCTGGCAGGAAGACATGCTTCTCTCCTTCCCATTTTCCAAGGAAGCCGCTCGTCCCAAGTGTGAGGCGGGTGAGCAGGCCGTTTAAGAACACAGTGATGGCGACTGTATCAGTCCAGCCTGCCAGATTGAGCACATTCACCCCGAACAGGTCCGAGATTACAAACTCAATGAGATAGCCGGCAACGCCAAACACCCCGCCGACCAGCAGCGCAGCGCCGTCATTGTATTTACACAGTGGCGTAATAATATCTGCGCCGCTCTCCATCTTTCCCCTGCGCATAAGATAAGCGCCGGCGGCCGCCGCGCCGCAGAAAGAAATATGCGGCCCAAACCACGAGCCAAAGCTGACAAAGGGTATCATCGGCGCACCGGCCGCCCCTCCAAGAATAGCTGCAACAACAGTAATCCCTGTAAAAATAAATGCTGTTACCCCGCCGATACACGCACCGAACACGCCGCCGCCAAAGGCGGCAATTAACATCAAAATATCCATATTATCAAATCCCCTTATTTATCCTCTAATCAACCGCTATGCGATTTCCTTCGCTACCTTTGCGGCAGACCCTGCGTCCTCCGCAAAAGCATCTGCGCCGATCTCATCGGCAAAAGCCTGGGTGACTGGCGCACCGCCGACCATAATCTTAAAACTCTTTTCGACATCCGAGCTCCTGATCGCTGCCACCGCGTCGCCAAGGGCGGGCATGGTGGTTGTGAGAAGGGCAGAAAGCCCCACAATTCTAACGTCTGGATTTTGACGGATAGCCTCGATAATCACTTCGTTTTTCACATCGACGCCCAGGTCGATCACCTCAAAGCCGGCACTTTCAATCATCATTCCCACCAGATTTTTTCCAATATCGTGAAGATCCCCTTCGACGGTAGCCAGAATGTATTTCCCCATGGAACCGGTGGCGCCTGTGGACAAATGCGGTTTTAAGACGTCCACCCCTTTTTTCATGGTCTTTGCCGCGATGAGCATTTCCGGCACATAGATATCGCCATTTTTAAAGTTTTCCCCTACCTTGTCCATGGCGCCGATCATGCCTGTGTTTAAAATATCCATTGCGTCGCAGCCCTCGTCCAGGGCTTCCTGTACCAGACCGGCTATAATTTTTTTCTTCCCCTTTTCAACCGCCTGGCTGATTTCATCAATTTTCATCATTATTTTAACCTCTTTTCATTTCACATTTCCAAACAAGCCGTCACGATAAGCGTTGATATACTCGATGCAGTATTCATCCTCACCCAGCAGTGCCTCAGCCGCGTAGATCAGGCCCATCATGTCCGCATTCAGCGGGTCCAGAATGGCGCTGTCCATGCCCGCGTTCATGGCCAGAATCATAAAGCCCTGGTTCACGTATTTGCGAGCAGGCAGATTAAAAGAAATATTGCTGGCAGCGCCGGTCACATGGACTGACGGGTACCGCTTTTTAATTTCCCGGATGGTTTCTGTGACGGTCTCAATGCCGTCCTCAGACGCACAGAGCATTTCCACCAGCGGGTCGATATGAATACGTCCCGGCGCTATACCATATGCTTTTGCCTTATCCATAATGGCTTCAAAAATCTCCAGCCGCTTTTCCGCTGTTTTGGGAATACCAGAATCGTCGCAGAGCAGCGCCGCACATTCCCATTTTGTATCCGCGATGGCTGGAAAAATAATATCAATCTTATTCCCCTCAAGGGACACAGAATTGACCAGCCCCTCTTCATTGCAGTGTGGCAGCACTTCTCTTAGGATCTCCGGCGACGGGCTATCCACAGCCAGTGGTGTATCTGTGACGGCCTGAACCGCCTCGATCATCCATTTCAGGGTTTCTGCCTCGCGCTTTTCCGGTACCGAAGCGCAGACGTCAATAAAATCCGCGCCGGCAGCGCTCTGCTTTTCAGCCAGCTCCTGCAAAAATACCGCATCTCTCTCCTCAATGGCTTTTGCCACAGATGGAATCGAGCCGTTTATTTTTTCTCCGATAATAATCATGGTTTCACCTCTTTAGTATTCATTCCAGTTCAATGCAACATCATACATGGCGTCAATGTTTTCAAGGGGCGTATCCTGCTGGATACGGTGGCTTGGGCTGAAAAAATAGCCGCCATCCTTCCCCAGCACAGAAAGGGTTTCCTTTGTGAGCTCACGGATCGCATCAGGCTTGAGGTTCGGCAGATCCTGCTGGGTGTCCATACCGCCGTGGAAGGTGAGCTTATCCCCAAATTTTTCCTTGAGCACATGAATGTCCATGTTTTTAGCCGAGGTCTGGATCGGGTCAAGAACCCTGACGCCTGCGTCGATAAAATCCGGGATCAGCGGCATAACAGAGCCGCAGGTATGGTAAATCAGTGTCGCGTTGTGGCTGTCCGCCATATCGCACAGCTCCTTGAGTCCAGGCGCAAAGTAGGTCATAAAGACATCCCGGTTGATCATCAGGCTGTTTTGAGTCCCCATGTCATCCTTGTAAAAGATAAAGTCCATTTTGCCCTTGGAAGCGGTGAGCAGCCGATCATAATAGCCCACCCAGAAGTCTGTAACGCGGCGGACTGCCTCCTGCATCATTTCCTCCTCAGACATGAGCAGGATCATGGCATTTTCCATGCCGAAAAGGTAAGTCAGCTGATGGAAAACCCCGTGATAGCCCTCGCAGTGGATGCCCGGGCCACAGATCGCGTAGCCCTCGTACTGGTCACACAGCCTTTCCACAGCCGAGTAGTCATAGGCGTCAGGCGTCGGCCACTTATAGCCGAGAACCTTATCCATATCGTCATCGTCCTCCACATCGCCCAGAGGGTTGAGGTCTACGTATAAATCACGGCTGTGGCCTGTGATGCGTTCCCTGCGGCGTACCCCCCACTCGTCATAAAAGGTGCCGTCCGCGGATTTTTCGAAAGCCGGTCCCACATAAGGCGGGATCACCTCTCTAAAATCCACCTGATAGTATTCCAGCAGCTCGTCATAGCTTTTTCCATAGTATTTTCCTAAATTTTCTGCCACAATATCTGTTGACCGGAAATTGATGGGCGCCCGGTCCGGCTGTTCATGGTGCAGCGCCATCTGCACACGCTCTCTAGAATTCACAATATTCACTCCTATTTTGTAAAATTATATTTGAATAACAGCTGATGATGGTCGTCCATTTCCTTTTTCAGGTTTTCATATACACGCTGCCAGATGCCGAAGAAATCCTGATACATTTCATGATTTTTCATATCCGGCTCAATGGTTTCGGTCACCTTGACAATATCTTTAGACATGGCAATAATGCTGTCACAAAGCCCTGCCCCCTTGGCTGCCAGAATGGCGTCGCCCAGCGGCGCAGCTTCATCCACATTGGTGGTGCTCAGCGGAATGCCTGTGACATCCGCGGTAATACGGTTCCAGAATCTGCTCTTGGTGGGGCCGCCGTTTAAGGTCAGCCCATCAATCTTCGCGCCGGAGGCCTGGGCAATCTTGATGTTGGAGTACAGGTCAAAGGCTACGCCCTCCATAAGCGCGCGGATCATATCTTCACGGCTGGTGCTCAGGGTAACGCCGAAGAATACGCCCTTTGAGTTGGGGTTCCAGTGAGGTGAAAGCGTGTTCCCGAGATAAGGCAGGTATAAAAGACCGCCGGCGCCGGGTTTAGTCTGGGCTGCCGCCTCGGCGTCATAGAGACTGAAAACATTCTGCCCGGTCGATTTCGCAACAACCTGCTCGTGACCGCCGAAGGTGCCGTTAAACCAGTTGAGCGAAGCGCCGGTAAAGGCCATGGGCGCATCGAACATGGTCAGCCCCGGAATAACATGAGGCCACTTGAGAATCCGGAATTCTTCCTTGCGCTCCGGTGTGGGAATCATGATCCCCAGGTTGGAGCCTGTGCCCATGGAGTAATACGCCTGATAAGCCTTGGTGACGCCGCAGCCCAGAGCAGCCGAGCTGATGTCTGTACCGCCGGCCACTACGATGGTACCCTTCTTTAAGCCCGTTTCGGCAGCGGCTTCGTCATCCACAGTGCCGACCACCTCGTCACAGTCATAGATCTTTGGATATTTATCAATGGGAACGCCGATTTTTTCTGCCAGCTCTGTGTTCCACTCACCCTTTTGGTAATCGAAGGGATAGAATAGACCAGCGTCCCCCTTATTGATGGTAAATTCCTTACAGAGCCGGTAGGTGCAGTAGCCTGCAGGTGATAAGAGCTTATAAGTCTTGTTAAAAAGTCCCGGCTCATGCTTTTTCATCCATAACGCCTTTGGCTCGATGAACCAGCAGGCAATGCGGTTACCGTTGTTGTAGTTGATAACCTCCTCGCCCACACGCTCACGGATTTCATTACATTCCTCCTCGGCCCGGGCGTCCATCCAGATCATCCCCGGGCGCACCGGGCGGCCGTCTTTATCAATGGGCAGCATTACCCCCACCAGCCCTGAAAGAGCAACGCCCGCAATGTTTTCCGCGTCAATGCCGCAGTCCAGACACTGGCGGATGGCTGATTTTACAGCGGACCAGTAGCTGTCTCCCTCCTGCTCGGCATAACCCGGCTTTGAGAGCAGCAGCGGATGCGTCTGGAAGCCCTTAGCCACAATCTGATTGGTCCGGGTGTCCAGCACCCGCGCTTTTACACTTGATGTACCGATATCGATTCCTAATGTTAAATAGCCCTTCATTTTTTAATCCCCTTATATTTTTTAATACTACATCTTCCTTGATACATTTTGAAACATTCTGATCAGTTTGTCCATTTAGATGTGTTTTTCAACATCTCATGACCACATTTTAGTCTATTTTGACGTGATTGTCAACATATTTTTTCAAATAATTTCATTTTTACGATATTATTTGAAATATATAGATCTATTTTTGACATGTTTTGACATTTTTATAAAAATAAAAACCGCTGCGGAGCTTTACTCCGTCAGCGGCTCGTAATGACCTCAACATGCATTTCATCAAATGCCTTTTGATATTCCTCTGGATAACCGGTCGTGGTGATAATATGCCCAACAGCGTCAAATTCACAGATTTTTCGAAACGCGCGCTTGCCAAATTTGGTTTCATCGGCCAGCACATAAGTTTTGTCTGAAAATTTTAAGAGCATGGTATATATCTCGGCAAGGTAGTTGTTGTTGATGGTATAGCCAAAATCCTCGGACACGCCATTGACCGTTATAAAGGATTTCTCTATATAAATATTTTTAAGGGTTTCCTGGGCAAAGGAGCCCGAGGTAAAATACTTCTTACTCTCGATTTCCACATCGCCGCCCAGAAAGATCAGACGGATATTGGGCTTTGACGCCAGCTCCATAACCACGTTAAAGCTGTGCGTTACCACTGTGATGTTTTCGGCTGTAATAAATTTGCTCATCTGCCAGCAGCTGTTCCCGGCGCCGATGAATATAATATCGCCAGACTGCACCAGTCCCGCTGCCGCGTAGCCTACCTCGGTTTTCAGCCCAATCAGGTCATCGGCATTTTCATAGAACACCTGGTTGATCTGAGTATCGCTGAGCACCATACCGCCGCGCTTTTTCTCGAGGAAGCCCTGCTTCGCCAGCTTGTCAACATCCCTCCGGACCGTCGAGAGGCTGGCCGGCACTGCCTCACACAGGGTCTTGTAGTCTGCGCTCCGGTGCTCCAGCAAATATTTTTTTATTTTGTCAATTCTCTGCTCTTCAAACATGGGTTACCACCTGCCTGTTATAGTAAATTCATTCTAGCATTTTTTTGAAGGTAAGACAAGGGGAGGAAAGATTTTAATGGCTTGTCTGAAACCGCCGCGTTGACACCAGAGAGACTATACCTACTTACTTTCTGCTGGTTTGAGAGCAGAGGGGTGAGACGTTTAGGAATTATTGGTAGGGTGTACGAGTGCGTAAAAGGGATTAATCTAATTTTTTGCTAGTGGCTTAAAAAATAGCTTTTCAAGAACTTATTGTTTTTGAAAAGCTATCTTACTTTATAGTCTGCTGTTATCTTCTTGATTTTCCTATTTGAATTCATTTCACAGCAGTTTCATCTACATACTTTCAATTGCTATTATTTCACGCTCTATTTTATATTCTTGCTTTGTCTATCATAACAATTAAACTTACCAATCTCTTTAATAATTGTACAATAGATTACTATGTTATGTGGTTAAATCAAGCCATTAATCAAACGATATCTTATCAATTTATTTTAAAATAATTTTTCTATAATATATTTGATTTTCTCATTCTCTACTTCACATTCCTTTAATATCAAAACATAGATCAGACATCTAGTAATACGAAACACTGCAACATGCTCTTGTTCTATCAGCAATGGATTACCATGCCCTATATGATTTCTCATTTTACTCAAACACTCACCCCAATTAATCTCTTTTATTTTTTGGAGTTCAAGTTTTTCAATTCTTTCAATAAATTCTTTTATAATATCTTTATTTTTCTTAATTGCTCTATTGAATTTTTTTTCTAAAGAAGAATCCAAATTTTTTATTTGGTTTTCCATTTGTTCAATTATTTCTTTTGCACTTTTTGATTCTTTGCCAGAACTATTTTCAAACAGTGCTTTTTGTTTTTCTATATAATTAAGGACATTTTTCTTAATTTCTTCAAATACTTTATCTGTTTTGGATTCTTCTTCAGGATATAACCTTGAATACTCTCCTTCAAAAGATAACGCTGCCGATAAAAATGATGAATAACTTACAGTCCTTGCATCATCATTATTTAAAGGAATATATAAATCGTCAACTATTCCATCAATTCTTCTCCTAGCTATATTTTGAAATAATACTGGAAAAGCATCTCCAATATCATCTATTGTTATTATTTCTCTTTCAGTCAGGTTGTATTTTGTTGCTTCTGAATTTGCATAAAAGTGCACTTCTGCACTATCGTTATATTTACCAGCATTTTCTCCATCTACTATTAATCTTTTCAAGACTATTTTATCAAAACATATATTTTGTCTGAAACTCAAAAATTTCATTAGATCAAATGCAAATAAATAAAATTTAGGCAACTCTTTGATATCCTGAGATTCCGAAAATTGAAACTGCATGCATGGGATTGCCTCTCCGATTCCACGTATATTTTTTCGCATATTATAACTAATACGGATATCAAATTTTATATGTATTTTTATTCCTTCTATTTCTACATCAAAATCTTTTCCGTACTCTTCAAACTCACGCGTAATGAGAAAAGGTATTCTGTTTTTCTCATTATCACCCCACATTTTTTCTGCATTCTTTTCCCACATAAAAGCTTTTTTGGGTGAATAAAACGCATCTAATGCCTTACTTGAAAAAGATATTGCATCAAAATTCTTTAAGCTATCAGGTTCCAAATTATTTTTAGAAATCGCCCACCCTGCAGCTGATATATTATTTCTTTTTTGATAATTCACATCAAAAAATAAAATATTTCTATTCGTATTTGTTTCACCATATATTAGATCAAAATTTTGACTCGAAGATAATAGCATTTCTTTAATATCCATTTCAGTTATCAAAGTTATTACATCATCTACCATAACAAACCTAATATCTTCATCCTCCAGACCGAAAAGCTTACCTATAATCTTCATAAATTCTGACCTCCATTAAATATTCAATATGTTTTCAATTTCTTAAACTATTTTTTCATAATTTCATCATATTTCTTTATTTATCGCTAATACATATTTCCTCTGCGTTCTTTACAGTTTTTTAAATAACCCCATAATCTTCATTTTGGTTTTCCTCCAGCTCTTTTGCGAATTGAAACCAATTTGTATTTCTATATGTTCATGCTACAATAAGACCTTTCTAAAGCAAGGTAAGAAACCTAGATAAAAAAAACTCCCAAACCTCTTATAAATACTTGGTTTGGGAGTTTTCTTCTCTATTCCCATTCGATGAATCAAGAAATTCTTCGCTATATCTTGTGTCTATTATTTCCAATCTAAACGATATATCGTACATCTTCTTCTCAATTTTTTTAGTTTTTCTTTTTTTGTTATCAATCTGGTATCGTACGTTTTATTAAATGAACTTAATCTTACATTTTCCTTTTTATGTTTGTAGTATATCATATTCAACTTAATTATTGAATAATCAGTTTACTAATCTTTAATTCTTTTTCTTGAATCATCTTGCTAATTATATAGTGTAAATCATCTAAAAAATAAAATTATAACATGCACTCTAAATGATTTAAATTTACTAATTTAAGGAGTCTCTTTATTCTCTCTATTTTTAATTGAAAAAATTTACTGTCAATCGAGAAAATTTTGCTCCAAAGTTTCATACTATACTCTGCTACATATAAGTAATCGTATTTTTCTAAATGTTCAGCAAAGTATTGGACAAGCATTACATCGCTTCCAATAGCCGCGATAATATTAAGAGCATCATTATTTTCATTATGATCTTCTATATTGCGTTTAACCGATTCTTCATGAAGAAAACTAAAAATAAGCTCTTGATACCAAACGGTATCATCATGTAAAGTCTCATTAAATGACATGATTGAAAATTTTCTATAGTGATCGTCTGAAAAGAATTTATACCAAAAGAAAAAATTTCCTAAAAGGACAACTTCATAAACATCTTGTGTAAACTGTCTAGCTTCTTCATAATTCTTCCGTATTGTATCTTCTCCGACTATTTTTGCTAAAGTATGCTTTATATTTTTTTTTGTCTTAAAATGATAGTAGACTGACCCTTGATTAATGCCTGTCAGTCTACAAATTTCTGAAACTGTTGTTTCCTCATATCCTTTTTCATAGAAAAGCTTTTTGGCCGCATTAATAATTTGCTTCTTTGTGTCCAGTCCATTCTTATAGTCTGCCATTTGGTTTATCTCCTGTTTTATGTAATCAATATTTTAACAAGAATTTTAGTAAATTGCAAATTTATATTTTTATAAATTTTACTATCTATTGTTCATATAAAAAATAGTGAATTATAGTAAAAATTAGTTTTTTAATATTTTTTAGACAAAACCAATTGACAAATAAAAAAATTTCTGCTAATATTTTAGTAAATACTAAATTTAGTAAATACTAAAATGTAAAAGAAGAAAGTGAGATTTTATGGAAAGCCAGTATTATTTAAATTATGATGAATTTTTAAAAAATCATCCAGAAGTAACGGAAGAGATGTCCTTTGCAATGAAAGACACGCTTGTACTTTCAGAAGATTTGATGTTCAACACCATCATGATGTTGCTTGTTTAAATGTGGAGGGAATAAAAATGTCAACAACCAAACAAATATTTGAAGAAAGACAATCGATTTATGAAGATGTTCTCAACGGTAAAACACCTAAAAGAGTTCCTATTGATGTCGCGTGCATATCATCTGATTTTGCAATCGAATACGCCGGCATGAATTTGCTTAAAGCCCAATATGATATGAATATGATCGCTGAAGCATTTGAAATTCTATGTAAAAATTTTAATAAAGGAGATCTATTTCCAAGCTATCATTCTCGATTAGCAGGCGGTTATCAGATCTTAGATTCCCAAAGTTTTATAATGGGTTCAAGCGGCGTTATTCAACATCCAGAAGTCGTCGGAATGTCTGTTGACGACTATGATTACCTTATTGAAAAGCCATATGATTGTTTAGTAGAAAAAATTATCCCTAATCATTATAAATCACTTCGTGGGAATAAAATGCAATCTGCACTCGCTTTAGGAAAATATGTTAGTTACTCAAATGAGTGCATGGGCATTATTTATGGGAAGATTGCTGAACTGACAGAATCTTACGGATTTTTTGAACACTCTCCAGGTGGCTATGCTGCTACCCCATTGGACTTTTTGGCGGATCAGCTTCGCAGTTTTAAAGGCATCAGCATGGATTTTCGCCGTTTTCCTGAAAAGGTAGAAGCTGCATGTGAAGCACTTCTCCCACTTTTGATAAAAATGGGACTTGCCGGTGGCGTTGGTAAATTTGGAAGAATTGAATTAGATCTCCATATGGGGCCTTACATGAAGCCAAAAGATTTTGAACGTTTTTATTGGCCCACTTTTAAAAAGCAGGTTGACGCTTACGCGCAAGCTGGTCAAAGAAGTTTATTATTTGTTGAAAACAATTGGACACCGCATTTTGACAAGCTTCAAGATTTACCAGCCGGTACTGTGCTCCGTTTCGAATTTGGTGATCCGAAAACCATTAAAGAAAAGTTTGGAAATAAATTTATTATCTCTGGTTTATACCCTATCTCACTTTTAAAAATGGGAACAAAACAACAATGCATTGATAAAGCTAAAGAACTTCTAGACATTTTAGCGCCTGGAGGAAACTACTTCTTTAATTTTGATAAGGAAATTATTACGTTAGATAGCATAAATATTGAAAATTACAATGCTGTCATTGATTATGTTCTTGAAAATGGTAAATATTAGGTGATCACAATGAAAATAAGCCGCGCAAGAACAATTATATTTATGTTGGCACTGATTCTATCAACGGTTGCATGTATGGCCGATATGGTACTCGTTCCTTCCGTTGCAAGTTTTTATGATGTTTTTAGTAATCACCTAACACTTGTAAATTATATTGTTTCAGGACCAGCCCTTGTCATGGTTCTTACCTCTCTTTTATCTGCGAAGCTGATGCATATCTTTGATAAAAAAACACTTATTGTTACATCATTTTTAGTATTTGCAATTTCCTCAATTGGAGGAATTCTAATCGAAAATATATTTTATATAGCACTTATGAGAACCTTCGTCGGTGCTTCAATGGGAATAATTGGCGCATGCAGTATGGCCCTTTTATCCGAAATTTTCGAGGACGAGAAAACACGTAGCTTTATGATGGGAATCTATAATGCAGGCATGGCCATTGTAGGTGCTTTACTTGGTATTGTAGCTGGATTATTTGCGACTTTTGCCTGGCAGTCCGTTT
Source organism: Eubacterium sp. AM05-23 (assembly GCF_003477535.1). NCBI lineage: Bacteria > Bacillati > Bacillota > Clostridia > Eubacteriales > Eubacteriaceae > Eubacterium > Eubacterium sp. AM05-23. The sequence goes on along the minus strand of NZ_QUDF01000001.1, from coordinate 160,484 downwards.
TTAAAGTCTACTGGATAAGTGTACCCATTTTGATTATTTTAATTCTTGCTCTTCCAAAAACTCAAGCAGAAAAAGAGCAAACAGAAGATCGTCAGAATTCACCACATCAAAGGCTCTTTAACAGTCGGTTCACCCTATTATGTATAAGTTTTATCATCCTAAATATGGTTTATTGTATCGTATATTTTCAAATTTCTTTATACGTTGCTGAAACAGGCATTGGTAATGAATCCATCACAGGTATCCTTTCATCACTGGGAACTGTTGGCAGCGCACTTGCTGGGATTGCTTTTGGGTTAATTTATAACAAATTGAAGCATAATTCAATGATTCTTTCTTTTGTGCTAATTGCCTCATGCTATGCTGTTTTATATTTTGCCCCCGCACTTTTACCAGCCCTGGTTACCTGTGCTATTATTGGAGGCGCTTATGGTATTGGTTTAAACTGTGCAATGATGGAAGCAACACTGTTTGTTAATTCCTCACAGATTTCGACGGGAATCAGCGTCATTTCAGCCGTCACAGGCATTGGAACATTCGCTTCAACTTACCTTGCTTCTTTACTACAAGGAATCCTCCACACTTCATCTTTAAGAAATATCATGCCAATCCTTATCGCCATATGCTGCGTATTAATAGTAGTTGAAATTTTATTTAAAATCAAAACACAAAAAAGCGTAAAAACAAAAGCTTGATTTTACCAAAAAGTATCAAATAAGCGTTGAACAAAAATTATTTATATATCCGCAGGGTAGAGATAGAGTATTTGTATAAAATAATTATTACCTTCCACTATCTCTACCCTGCATTATTAAGGATTTTAATTAAATTTATTATTCAACAATTTCCTTTTCTGCTTTTAAAGGTCAATTATATTCCAAACTTTCCCTTCCGAAAAGCTCTGTTATACTTTCGTCCACTTTTATCTCTCATCGTCAAGGCTTCTGTTGCATAAATGGTGCCAATCATTTCAAAATTACAAGGATCAATGATCGCAGAATCTAACCCCGCTTTTATGGCAAGTGTAATACAGCTTTTATTTACCAAACTGCGCACAGGCATCTCGAAAGAGATATTGCTGATGGCTCCTGTTACTTTTACTTCCGGCGCATATTCGTGGATTCTCATGATACACTCCTCAAAATTTTCCATAGCTGAAGCACTCGTAGACAAGGCCATTACACAGGGATCAATATGAAGCTTATTTAAGGCGACGCCATATTTCACAGCTTTATCAATCATACTTTTTGCAATTTCTACTTTCCGTTCCACCGACATTGGTATTCCTTCTTGATCACAGGTTAGCCCAACGACTTCCCATTCTGTTCCTGCAATCAACGGAAAAATGGTTTCACATTTGCTCCTTTCTTCATTTACAGAATTAATCATGCCAGGTCTTTTTACATGACCTTCCTCAAAAATTCGTTTTAATAGCTTTTCATTTGGGCTATCAATACAAATTGGTATTTCAGTGACTTGCTGAATAATATTAATCAGCCAGACCATCGTATCATATTCAATATCTGTTGATGTGCTCGGCGCACAGTCAATAAAATCAGCCCCTGCCTTTGCCTGGGCTTCTGCTCTTTCCCCAATAAGCTGCTCATTTTTTTCTTCGATGGCTGTTCTGATTGATGGAATTGCGCCATTTATTTTTTCTCCAATAATAATCATACGGCTTCCTCCTGGTATTCTAGTGTGTGATATAAATCGTGCAGCAATTTTTCAAGCTGATCTACCTTAATTCTTGTTATAATACTCGCAAAATGAATGTACGTTTTGCCTGTTTCCAAACCTTCTCTGCTTTGTACATTAACTTCATCTTTTGTTAGAGATAATGTTGCCAAATAGTCCCCTCTTTGGATTGATGCCTTGATATGGCCAACCCAAGCGCCTTGTTCTCTTAAAATTCGGGCAAGCTCATCCATCTGGCTTTTCAGCTGTTCTGTTGCCGCAGCGGCCGGTAAACTGCTGTCCATTTTAAAACTGCCCGCCACAAATCCTTCGTGTGTCACAATTTTCATATTTGCATTACAACCGTCACAATCACAATAATGATGCTCTTTCATCTAAGTCTCCTGCCCATTCCCTAATATTTCATTCCATTGTTCTTTACTGATCCCGTTACGGGCATTTACCGATAGCACATTCCCCTTTGGATGAATTGCTTTGATTTCTTTTATTATTCGAACCTGATCTTCTAAATTGATACAATCGGTCTTATTTAAAAGCACACTGTTTCCGGCATGAATTTGTCTTGACATCATTCCATACAATTCATCTATGTTTTCATCCCATCGTTCAGCATCCACTAAAACGAGTATCGTTATCATTGTGCAGTCAGGTGCATATTTTGAAATAACGTCCGCTATACGATCCGGATAGGCCAGGCCTGTCGCTTCAATTAGAATTGTTTCCGGCTGATATTTTTGAGTAATCGTGTTAATACATTGCGTCAGATCGCTGGCCATTGTACAGCAAATGCATCCAGAAAACAATGTAGAAACCTTATAATCTCCAAAACTCAGTATCTGATCATCAACACCAATCTCCCCAATTTCATTTTCTAAAATAGCGGTAGAAACCTCTTTGCTTGGATCTTTTTGCACATTAAGGTACTTCACAAGCGATAATAAAGCGGTGGTTTTCCCGCTTCCGAGAAAACCACCTAAAATAATCACCTTCATAATTGCTTACTGCTCTTTTACAAAAGCAAGGGCTTTATTTACTCCAGCTTGCGCGTCATTGACAAAGTCATCAGCACCAGCATATCGACAGATTTCTTCATCAATTGGGCTGCCACCAACCAAAATCAATCGACCTTTGTCTAGTCCTGCTTCCCTTATTTTTTCCACACAATCTTTCATGGGATCAAAAGAGGTGGTTAAAAGGCAGCTCATCCCCACCACTTTTGGATTATAGTCTTTAATGGCTTCAATAAATTTTTCTGGTCTTACATCAATTCCAAGATCTACAACATTAAATCCATTACATTCAAAAATAGAGGATACGATGTTTTTGCCAATATCATGCAAATCACTATACACTGTACCTAAAACAAAAGTACCATATTTTGCCTCGCCATCTTCTTCATCCTCTGGAAAAAGCTTTTGGCATTCCTCAAACATTTCTGCCGACATGGATAGGTCTGAGATAAATTATTCTTTTGTCGAAAAACGTTCTCCCACAATGCTCATTCCTTTTTGCAGATCTTCAATAATTTCTAATTTTTCTGCGCCGGCTTTAATTGCTTTTTCAACTTCTTCGTACAGTTCATCATCTTCTAAATCTGCCATTGCATTGACGATTTTTTCATTCATTATTTTACTCCCCTTTAATAATTCATATTATATGCGGCTTCTCGAACGGCATCCAGGTTTTCAAGCTTTGTATTTGCTGGGTGGCAGCAACCTGCATTTAAAATTAAACCTGGTCCATAAAAGCGTTTGAGCTGCATACAGTAATCATATACCTCTTCTGGTGTTCCCATCGTCAGCATCGCTGCCGGTATATCCCCTTCCATACAAATTTGATGTTTAACAAAGGTATCCGCAACACGCTCATGATGTGTGAAACCATCCAGTTGAACAATTGTCTTTTTAGATCTTAAATGCTTCAGAAGATGTGAAGCCTCATCATAATTGCCGTCCATGTGTAGTATCCATATCGTATCCGTTTCCATCAGCATATCATTAATATACTCAAATGTCGGTTCCCATACAAATTTTTCAAAGTTTGTCATCCGCACTGTTTCGGTATCGCAACGACCTAAAGAGGTTTTAAAAAATGCTGGCCAGCTACCGTTTCCAAAAATCATTTTTGCATTCTCTATCTCCCAATCATTAACAATTTTTGAAATCTGTAAAAGCGCTTCTGGATGTTTGCGCATATCTCTTAAATATTGATTGTATCCCCTGGCAACAGAAAGAAAAGTTGTGGCACCATATGTGAAGGGAACACCGGTCAGATCAATCCCTTGCAATCCAGCATCCGTACATTTTTGTGCAAAAATTTCCATGAGCTCAAAAGCTCTCGCTTCCTCTTCATCGTATTCTTTCGTCCATGTAGGTGCCACAACAGCATCAACCCAGGCTTGCATGCCATTTTTAATGATAAAATCATAATGTTCCGCTGTCATTGGATTACTTTCTTCTGCCATTGGTCCCAAATTTTTATCAATATCTTTTCCTGGTGTCAGATAAGTAATTCCACTGGCGTCTTTCATAAAGAGACCTGCATAATAATTATAGTTCGGCATGGTATCCCCGCCATATTTTAAAGCACCTTCGATGATTTTATCCATTGCCCACTCTGGTCTTAAATATTGATCTCCCGGAGTGTAGCTTTCATCTGCATATTTCCCAATAAGCAGCGCATCGGGGGTATCATATGGCGTTCGGTCTACCGATTCACAGCGTACAGCCGCCATGTAGCGTTCAACAGGCGTCATTTTTTTCACAGACATATCCACCACTCCTTTATGCGTCCAAAACGGTCCATGCCAGTTCACCAAGAAGTATGGGTCTTTCTTCTGCCGGTACTTCCCACTCTTCATCAGCCATCAATGCATCAATAATATCTTGAAATTTTCTTTCTTCCATTTTCCCTTTCCCTTCTTCCTCTTTTTAGTATCTGCCATATTCATGAGCAAATTGATATACATCCAAAAGCGTCTGATTAACATCCCCGGCGCACGTCCAGTTTTTATCAATGCAAAAGACGAAAGCCCCCGTACCTGCGCATTCATCAATGACCCGCTTCGCATGATCAATATTGGTTTGTTTATCCGCTATTTTTGTTCTGGCTAAATTTGCACCTCCTGCAATAATCTGGTAATCGCCAATCTTTTTAGAGACTTTGATCACGTCATCGTCGTCACAGTGTATAATTACGCTGTCTTTAGGTACTTCTCTGAAATAATCCAATAATTGTATCCATTTACCCTCCGCCAGCATATACAGCTTATTTCCGTTTTTCGCCAGATTTTCAATGAGTTGTTTTTCATAAGGCCAGTAAAATTCTTCAAATTGTTTTCTGTTCATATATGCTGGAATATGCGGCCATTGACACGCATAGGGATAATCACCCACATTATCATGATGGCTACAGCGAGTATTCCATAAAACGTCAATAGCTTCATGCACTTCTTTTTTATGTCGTCTTAAATCCTTTACTGTTCCAGTGAAGCCTCTGAAAGTATCAAAAATAATATCCAATGGATTAAAAGTCATTAGAAAACCATCATTGATGGTAGGAACACCATAATCTACCTGAAGACGTTCGGTCAGTTTGTCTGGCACAGAGACATAAGCATTATAAAAATCCGACAAAGCGGTCTTCATCTTTCTTTTAACATCATCCATATTTTCCGTAAAAATTTCCGGATACTTTCGTTTTAACAAAATATCCGAGACAAAAATATCAGGATTACTGATTAGTTTTGGATATTCATCTTCCTCCATCAACGATTCCTGAAGATGTTCAATGGTAATTCCATCTGGTCCCAGTATATTCTGAGCTTTCCCAAAAGTATCTTTTGCATGCGGCAGATAAGCATATCCATAAGAAATGGTCACATCACAATAAAGATCATCAAATACCTTCAGCAAAGCATCGACGCATTTTTCTTCATCCTCTAAAACATCACGCAACGTTGTTCCTGCATAATCGACAACGCCAGGGGCTGGATGCGCCATTACTGGTACGTAGGCAGGATTGTCACGATTAGTTGCCCTCTTAAAATTTTCGAGTCTTTTTTTTAAAATCTGTTCTTTACTCATTTCCTTCTCCTTTTACCTGTTTATAGTATTACCTTTTTTGCTTACAAAGGGATAGACAATAGCAAAAACAACAATCACAATTAATGGAACAATAAAGGTCGGTGTGATGGCTCCTTCTGTGTGAAAGATATTCATTAAAAACGTCGAAATGTAAGTAGATACAAAACCAGAAATCGCATAAGCCGCTGTGGCAATTCCGATTGCATCATCCATTCGGGTTGGTGCCAGAGCAGTTCCGTGAGCATAAGAAAAAGCAAAAGCCATTCCATACGCGCCACCGACTAGAAGCATCGCAACCGGCGTTAAGATAAGATTCGGAATAAACATCAACATTAAAAGCGCGATGGCCAACATCACACTACAGACAACCAAAGTATTTCCACTAAACTTTTTATAAATAACACCAAAAAGCATACTAAAGATCATACTCCCGCAAGCTGTCACTGCACTGACAACACCCGCATAAGCTTCATTTCCAAGACTATGCTCTGCAACATAAACAGAGCCGTAAAAGGAAATCATATTGAAAACAATTGTGACAATGCACAAACCGACAATCATAATCCAAAAGTTTTTACCATAGGGTTCTTTTTTTGTTTTTTCTTTGGATTTTACATCCTCCGCACCAGTTGGCTTAATATATGGTAAAAATAAAATAAACAGAATGACCATCGGCACAGCGGACCAGTAAATACGATAAGCATTTTGCCATCCCGAAACTGCTAAAATTCCTGAAAGCAATCCAAAGATCATTCCAATTCCTGCCATTACCGCATTGTAAATCCCCATAATCGAAGCACGTTTTTCTTCATCCACATATACTTCTGCAATCAAGGCCATGGCGGCAACATTCACTAAAGCCTGTCCAATACCACAAACAGTACGAGCTGCTACCATATACATAGCAGAATCAACCGCTACCCCAAAAATTGTCGCTATTGCAAACAGACTGCCACCGATAATAAGCATGGTTTTTTTTGAAATACGGTTAAGTAATTTGCTGGCAATTAAAGATACAACAAAAATTATTAAAAGCGGTCCTGAAACAATATAATTGACTGCTCCAACTTGATCTGGAAATTGCCCATAAATATTATTGATAATCGGGTACATTACATTGTCACCCATAATTGCAATATTGGATAATAACAACGTAATCAAAAATAAAATCGTTTTTCCTTTTGACATTTCAATTGACATTTATACTCCCCCTTTAAAGATCATTCAGTGTCCATTCAATCCCATTCAAAAACATTGGCCGTTCCTCTACCGGGACTTCCCATGTCTCATCTTCCATCAAGGCTTTTATTAAATCGTCAAATGTTCTCTCCATTTTTTTCTCCTTAATATCTTCCATATTCATGTGCATAGGCATAGACATCAATAACTTTTTCATCTACATCACCTGGGCAAATCCAGTTTTTATCCGTTGTAAAAATAAATGCACCGTTTCCTGCACATTCATCAATGACTCGTTTGGTATAATCTCTGTTTTCTTCTTTTGTAAAAAGTTTAACTTTGTTCAGACAAGCTCCCCCTGCAATAACTTGATGGTCCCCTATTTTTTTGCTTACCTCAAAAATGTCGTCATCATCCACATGCAGGATGCAGCTATCCTTTGGTAGTTCCCTAAAGTAATCCAGCAGATGTAGCCATCTTCCTTCCAACAAAATATATAATTTGTTACCACTTTTAGCAATATTTTCAATCATTTCTTTTTCATAAGGCCAGTAAAATTCTTCAAACTGCCGGATATTTAAATATGACGGAATGTGCGGCAGCTGCTGAACATATGGATAGCTGTGATCAATCTCAGTAAAATGATCACATCTCAGTTCATACAGCCGTTTCAGAGCTTCTTTTACTTCTGATTTATGCCTGCGTAAATCGCCGACAGTTCCTACAAAGCCCCGAAAACTGTCAAACAGAATATCCAGTGGATGCATCATCATTAACATTTCATCTAAAACCGTAGAAATACCGTATCGCTGCTCAGCCAAATTTGTTAACCCGCCATTAAACGATCCAAACATAAATATATTAATGTCATCAACGATGACCTTTACCGCATTTTTTGCCTTTTCCAAATCCCCATTAAACAAAAACGGATAACGTCGGGGCAATAGCGTATTTTTCACAAAAACATCTGGATCTTCGATTAATGCTGGATAATCCGTTTCTTCCATCAATGATTTCTGTACATGCTGAAGCGTGATATGATCTGGACCCATATAATTTTGAACGCCACCCATAACAGCATTTGCATGAGGATAAAACCAAACACCTTGCGAAATGGTAACATCGCAATATAACGTATCAAAAATTTTTAACATAGCCTCATGATAGGCTTTTTCATCATTCATAACATCTGTAAAAGTCGTATTGCCAAAAGAAATAACACCGCCGCCTGGATTTGCCATTACCGGCACATACGCTGGATGATCCCGATTCGCTGTTTTAATCATGTTTTCTTTTCGTTCAGCCAAAAGTTTTTCTTTACTCATAACCCTCTCCTTAATTTGGTTTTGCGCGCTTCCAAATTTATGTATAACTAATTTAAGTCACACATAAATTATATGAGTTCCGTTTTCATTTGTCAAGAAATAATTTGTATATTTTTTTTATTTACTAAAAAAGATGCTCAATTTATTTTTATCACATTTTATGTTCACCTAAGATTGACATTTTTTTTTACCTCTGTTATATTGATTAATATATACAGGGAGGTTAACATGGCACGTTATGATAATGGTCTTGAAACAAAAGAGCAAATTTTAAAATGTTGTGAAAATCTATTTTATGAAAAAGGTTATAAAAAAACAACTTTTAAGGAAATCAGCGAAAAAACAGGGATTAATCAAGGATCGATTTATTATCATTTTAAGAAAAAAGAAAATATTGGTAAAATTGTTTTTACGGAAATGATGCGGCAAGGATATAGTATTGCTGCTAAACTTATCGGAGAAGATTCAAGCCCTCTAGAGCGTTATGTTTTGGCTGACTTTATTTATTGGCATTTTTTCTTTAAGGATTCACATTTTCGTTCGTTTAACGTAGAATTTAGCATTGAAAATAATATGACAATTGAAGAATTTTACCATGATTTAGTCGAGTATGTTCACTTGCCACTTCCTGAAAAACCTTTTAAATATGAAAAAGGGAAAAATGCTTTTAACCTATCCCTTATTTCTCTTTTTGCTACTTCTTTTAAAATGTCTAGCGAAATTGCCGCAAATATCGATGACTTTGATTTAGATGAAATTGTTTCATTTGAAACGGAATTTGCTTCGGATTTTTTGAAGTTTGGAACTCAAGATTCCAAAACTATTTTAAAAAAAATGCGCGTAGTTTATAAACAAATACATTTAGATAATGATCATTTTAAAATTTATATCAAATAAAGAAGCAACAACTTTTTCCAGTTGATGCTTCTTTATTTCTTTGATAGTACGCTATTTCTTATAAGCTCATAACCTAAGCGTCGTAGGCTAAAGTTTATTAAATTAACATCTAACTTGTCTTTCTCGTCAACAACTTATGTTAATATTTATATAATCGCATAATAGTAAAAATATTATCATCTTGCACGTTCTTTATATTTGTTTTTTTCCTGGGAATTAACCATTATTTCATCTGTTATTTTAAGCCGATCAACCATATCTAAAGAACGTTTTTCTACACCGATTGCCAATTTCAAATCTTTCCGAAGAACTGAAATCTGAGCCGTCAAACCTTTTTTCTGCTGGCTTAAGTTCTCTTTTTCCTCCGGTGCAGCCCGCCGCATTTTGTTGGTTAGCTTCTTTCTTTTGTCGATTAAACCATCCAGCTCTGTCTGAATTTCTTTCTGTTTTTCCTTGAGCTGTTCATAGGTATCAATCTGATGTTTACATAAAAAGATGGTCTGCTGGGATATTTCTTCCATGCGGCGCACTTCTTCTTTGATCAAGGGGCTCATTGAAACCTGTCCTTTGTTTTTGGGGTAGATCCCTAATTGGTAGCAGAAGAACCGGTAAAGTTTACGGAGTTTTCGATACTCCTCGCCAAATCCCAGTATGTCTTCGAGCTGCAATTTCTTTGGTGTGGGTACAAAGAATAAAATGGGTTCTTTGCTTTTTTCCCGAACTTCTGGTCCTCTTTGCCTGTAAATCTGATCCTGAATGCGCAGTACGGAGTAGGCTTCTCCGAGTGTTTTAAAGCGTGTGAAGCGTGGATAATGTGGCAGCTTCAGCGCGCAGGAATCAATTTTTCCTTTAATCTGATAGCCTTTTCGCCTCAGATAGTCATAGAATTCTTTCATCGTCATTGAGCGTTCAATGGCTTCGTCGATATCGGAACGATAAAGTGCATAGCGTGTCAGCTCTCCTCGCTTTTCTGCCTGGTAAAGGCCCGGACTCTGTTTACGCTTGGCGGGATTCTCAATCACGGATAGATGGTACTCACGGCAGAGCGCATCGGAGGTATCCCGCAGCCGCTGGTATTCTGCTTTGCGTTCATTGTACTTCTTTCCGTCAAGGAAAGAGACGGCATTGATGACGAAATGGTTGTGCAAGCAGTGGGTATTGAGGTGGGTGCTCACGATCACTTCATACTTGTCCCCCCACATTTTTTGCGCGAGCTTGACCCCGATTGCGTGGCACGCTTCGGGGGTAAGCTCGTCGGGTTTGAAGCTCTGACAGGCGTGATGGGCAAGAGTTCCTCCTATTTTTCCAAACCTTTCTTTGGTGATCTGCATCTGCTGGCCGGCGGTTTCCACGGCACAGTTGATGCCGGTTACGTAGTATTGTCGCTCAAATCTGGTCTTGTTTTCATCGGCTGCGTAGTGCAGCACCTGGTATAAATCGGCGTTTAGGAAGTCGGGATTTTCGGTTTTATCAACGTTTTTGGCATACTCAATGACGCGGTTCAGGCTGTCCTTGACGGGCCAGATTTTGGTGATGGCCATTGTCTTTTCTCCTTTCCGGGGCTAAAACGGCGTGCATTTCAAGCAGGGTTTCTTCTAAAACAGCGATGGCTTCTGGGGCGTCATAATCGCCTAAAGCATTCCAAATATCGTATAACAGGGTCATCAATTCCCTATATTGGAAAGAGGGCAACGGCTTTGGTTCATACCCTCTGGCCAGCATCCGCAGGTATTCGGAAACGCTTAATCCACACTTTTGACTATTGGTAATGATCTGGTTTTTTTCATCTTCCCGCACTCTTATTTGAATGGTTTCTCTTCGATTTCTCATGGTATTCTCCTTTTATGAAATGGGGGTTGCAGGGGGCTTTGCCCCCTGTTCCGGCGACGTGGCAACACAAAGCCAATGCTTGTTACACCCTGTGACATTTGGCTGCTTCTTTATTCTTTGTATCTCTGGAAAAGGATGCAAGATTGCACCCATTATAGAAAGATGCATTCTTGCAAAACAAATCATTGAGCAAAGGCTCCGCCTTTTTGTTGTTTGTGACATTACCTTATGTTTTTCCACATTAAAGTGACGATGTGACGCTGTTTTTGATCCCGACAGCGGTACCCTATATATCGTCACTATCGTCACTGTAAATTGATTTGTCTCACTTCTTTACCAGCGTGATGTCACTTCCTCTGTTGCTCCGTTTGTTTTCATATTCAATGCCATACTCTGTGGACAGACGTCCAACTTCAGGATTAAGATTTTTTGTGAGCATATTGGGACTCATCTTTTCAATGTCCAACAAATCAACTAAATCGCTTGCGCGGCCATGCCAGCTTTTTCCTTCTCTTTCTAAAAATTGATTGACCGCTTCCAGCAACGGATTTACAGGCTCTTTGAAGGATTCCTTTTCCAGTTCATCCAATTGCCATATACATTTCTGAATATCAAAGCTTAAATGAAATTTCTGATCCGGTAAATCCCGGCTGACCATCTCCATGATCGCTTTGTTGCTGCCTCTTTTTTTCTTATCCAGAATAAAGGCGCCGTCGGCTGCCCCCAACAAGCCATTTGTTCCGGAGATCGTATCAAAGCGATCACTGGCCTCCTGCTTGCGGGTATGATGAACGATGGTCTGGCAAAGATCATACTGATCGCCAAACGCTTTTATTTGTGAGATCATCTCATAGTCTTTTTTGTAACTGATATCGTCGCCATCCTTTCTACGCACTTTTTGCATCGTATCATAGATAATGAGCTTGGTATCTGGATGTTCCTCAAGAAATTTTTCAAGCTGTTCTTCCAAACCTTGGTTCATTCGATGGGCCGCAGTGGCCAGATAAAATTTATCATTATTTCTTGCTCCAAACATTTTATACAGCCGCTGCTGCATTCTTCGGTTATTATCTTCCAGTGCCAGATACAGCGCCGTCCCTGGATTAACAGGATGCTCCCAAAGCGGGATGCCGCTGCTGGTATGATAGGCAAGCTGCGCCATCATAAAAGATTTTCCTACTTTTGGCGCACCGGCAAACAGATAGGTTCCGGGGTACAAAAGATCATGAATAATTGGCTCCAATGGCGGATAGAGTGTATCTAGTAACGTGGTCACTGTAACGGTCTTTAAGGAAGTGTCCTTTGCCGCTGCCGCTTTTTTCTTTAGAACGTTGTCTTTCTTTTTTGTTTCTGGTATACTTAAATCATAGTTTTTGAATGGCGACTGCTCCCCATCTGCGTCAACAGATGAATCGGGAGGAGTCGTTTTTTCTTTTGTATCGGCCATTTATTGTTCTCCTTTGAGTCCCTGCAGTGTTTGTGCGATCAGCTGGAGCGTGAATAGCTGTTCTTCTGTCATTTCATCGCCATCATAAATGCGTTTCAGCTCATCATAAATTTGTGTCATCTGGTCCCGAAGTGCTTTATACACTCTTGGATTTCCAGTGACCTCAATCGACTGACAGGACAGACACTTGATAATGTAATCTTGCTTTGTCAAACCGGACAGTTTTACTCGAACGTTTAACGCTTCACTTTCCTCCGGGGACATTCTAAACCCTACATACAAATTTCGCCATCTTCCTTTTTTGTCTCGATTTTTTTCCATTTTAGGCACTCCTTTCAAATTCCAGTCGGTCCGCCATCTCTTTCTGTTTCGACGGAAACAAATGGGCATAACGATAAGTAATATCAATACTTTCATGCCCTACCCGATCCGCAATCGCCACAGCTGAAAACCCCAGCTCGATTAACAGAGACACATGAGAATGACGTAAGTCATGGACTCGGATTTGCTTAATTCCTTGTTCCATTGCGCCTCTTTTCATTTCACGCTGAAGGTAATGCTTATTGGTCGGAAAAATACGTTCTTTTGAATTAATTTTATATAAACTTTGAATATAATCCTTCATCTCATCACACAAGAAAACAGGCATTTGGATCGTTCGATTACTTTTAGGTGTTTTAGGCTCGGTAATAACATCCTCACCTCTAATTCTTTGATAGGATTTATTGATTCTGACTGTCCTTTTTTCAAAATCAAAGTCCGACTTCGTCAGTGCCAGCAGCTCGCCTTCCCGGATACCGCACCAGTATAGCATCTCAAAAGCGTAGTAGGATATTGGTTTGTCCATCATAGAATCCGCAAATTTCAGGTATTCCTCTTTTGTCCAAAACTGCATTTCCTTATTTGTTTCTTTCCCCATGTTTCCTGCTTTTGCCGCAGGGTTCGACGACAAGTCATAAAACCGAATGGCATAATTGAAAATGGCGCTCAGCTGATTGTGCACTGTTTTTAAATAGCCGCTGGAATAAGCCTTACCCTGTTTATCTCGATGCGCAAGCAGTTCATTCTGCCACTGAATGACATCGGAGGGGCGAATCTCGCGAAGCTTTTTATGCTGAAATGCTGGCAGTATCTTCTTATCAATGATATAATTTTTGGTTTGCCAGGTGTTTTTCTTAAGCCGTGATGCCATATCCCTTTTGTAAATTTCTAAAAAATCTTCAAACAACATATCTGGATCTCCAGCCTGCTGTTGTTTAAAACCTTGTTCCCAGGCCAGTGCCTCCTTCTTTGTCTTAAAACCACGTTTCATTTTTTGAACGCTCTGCCCTTTCCAATCTTTATATCGGAAAGAAGCATACCAGGTACCTTTTTCCTTATCCTTATAAGCAGACATTACATCATCCCCTTTCCATGCCATAAAATTTTTCTTCAAAATATTTCCGGCTCACGCGGCCGGCAATGGTCAGGTACCCCTTTTTTTGAAGCTCTTCATTCATTTCACGCATTAATTTGTAGGCAAAGGATTTGGAAATTCCGAGCTCCATTGCCATTTCTTCGGCGCTGATAAACATTTTCTGATTCATCCGGTGTCCTCCTTTCTATGTATTTTACCAAACCGTTCATACATGAACGGATTTTTCTTGTCCTCATCATAACAGTTCATTTATGTGCTGTCAAGACCTTCAGCAAAAAAAGATTTCATATATGAACGGTCTGTGGTATAATCAATCCACGGAGGTATTTATTATGACCATTGGAGAAAAGATAAAAAAATTTCGAACGGCCCAAAAACTCTCTCAAAAACAGCTTGCGGCTATGGCAGGCATGAGTGAACCTGCTCTTCGCAATTATGAGCTGGGCAACCGCCACCCTTCTGAAGAACAAGTCCATAAGATCGCCGATGCCCTGGGCCTCAGCTTTTTTGCCTTGTCCGATCCTGATTTTGACAGTTACCACGGTGTTATCCATGCCCTGTTCTCGCTGGAAGACCAGTATCATCTAACGCCAAAAGAGATCAATGGACAAATCTATCTTTCTTTGGATGATCCCAGTCTTAAAGATAGCCTTCGGCTTTGGTATGATGAGCTGAGCGCACTTAAAGAAGAGCAAATTTCACAGGAAGAATACGATCTTTGGCGTCATTCCTATCCCCGTTTACAGGCAGAGCGTGATAAAGAAAAAAGAAAATTACGATATAAAAAAGATAAAGAAAATGGTTGAGGAATCATTTCATTTTTAGCTATTTTTAGCTTTATGTTATCAAAATGTTATCAAAAAATAAAAGCAACCCTCGAAAGCACAGTATATAGCGGCTTTCGAGGGTTTTATTGTCTATTCCCATTCAATCGTAGCACAAGGCTTAGGACTCAAATCGTAGCACACGCGGTTAACGTTCTTTACTTCGTTCAAAATCCGGTGGGTAATTTTCTGGAGGACGGGCCAGTCGATTTCTTCGATGGTGGCGGTCATGGCGTCAATGGTGTTGATGGCGCGGAGGATGACGGGGTATTCGAAGCTTCTGGCGTTATCGCGGACGCCGACGGATTTGAAGTCTGGGACAACGGTAAAGTACTGCCATACTTTTTTATCCAGTCCGGCCGCTGCAAATTCTTCCCTCAGGATGGCGTCGGATTCCCGGACGGCTTCGAGGCGGTCACGAGTAATGGCGCCGAGGCAGCGGACACCAAGACCCGGGCCTGGGAAGGGCTGGCGGTAGACCATATCGTCTGGCAGGCCGAGCTCGGTACCGCAGGCACGCACTTCGTCCTTGAACAGCTGGCGGACAGGTTCGACCAGCTCAAACTGTAAATCTTCGGGCAAGCCGCCGACATTGTGGTGGGATTTAACCATTTTGGCGGTTTTGGTGCCGCTTTCCACGATATCCGGGTAGATGGTGCCCTGTCCCAGGAAGTCGATGCCCTCCAGCTTACGGGCTTCTTCTTCAAAGACACGGATAAATTCTGCACCGATGATCTTGCGTTTTTCTTCAGGGTCAGCCACACCGGCCAGCTTGGTTAAAAAGCGTTCGGTGGCGTCCACATAGACGAGGTTGGCGTCCAGCTGATTTTTAAAGACCTCAACCACGCTTTCAGATTCGCCTTTACGCATGAGGCCGTGATTGACATGGACACAGACAAGCTGTTTTCCGATAGCTTTGATGAGAAGGGCTGCTACAACGGAGCTGTCCACACCGCCGGACAGGGCCAGCAGAACCTTGCGGTCGCCTACCTGGCGTTTAATAAGCTCAACCTGGTCGGCGATAAAGTTTTTCATATTCCAGTTCTTTTCTGCTTTGCACTGTACCAGCACAAATTCTTCCAGAACGCCCATTAATTCCGCTTCATCTTCTGGCCATTTTTCCAATGCATCCACGCCTTTGGCCGGTGCATGGTCTACTGCCAGCACCGGGCAGTCTGCTTCGTAGACCCACGGGCCCACGTCTATTTTTTCGCCGTCTACCACGTTATTCGGGCCACCGTTTACGATAATCCCTTTGACATTCGGCAGCGCTTCCAGTTCTGCCTTTGTGATATCATGCGGATAAATTTCACTGTATACGCCCAGGCTGCGGATCGCTCTGGCCAGGGTTGTGTTTTCGGTATTTCCCAAGTCTAAAATGACAATCATGTCTTGTTTCATGTTTTACTCTCCTCAATTTATTTCGTAAAAGATCATTCTCTTATTTTATCACAGGAGAATAGATGCCCGCAAGCACAACGGCCCTGTACCGTCACTCTATTTTTTACGTCTTCTGAGATACAAAGCCGCGATCAGGACAGCCACCACCACAAGCACCCCCACAAGGATAAAGGTCGTTGTCGTATGTGATCCTTCGATGCCCGTCTGTGTATTTTCAGCCGTTTCAGACGCTCCGGCCATATCTGCTCCTGATTCCTGAATATTCTGATCCGGTTCTTCCGTACCCTCATTAGGCTGTGGATCAACCTCTGGTGTGACGGGTTCTTCTGCCAAATCGCTGGTAAAGGCCTTGATCATGGCATTGCCGTAGTTTCGGGTGGCTGTTTGACCATATAGCTCAATGGTTTCATCAGGCAGATTTGTGACGTCCTGCCAGTCCTCGCCGGCTTTTCTGATAAAGCTCTGCCCGGCGTCGGCCTTTGCAATGCAGTGAAAGGTTCCTTCCATACCATAGAAATCATACATTCCCGTTCCTGTCTCGATGGGCCAGTAATATCCATCGCTGCCTGAAATTTCCTGAATGACGGAGAAGGTCTCGCCCGCCACCAATGGGACGGCCTGCTCCAGAGAAAGAGTATGGTAACCACCATAATTTACAGTCTCTGTCTGGTCCACAGCCAGTGTACCGCTCTCTGGATTGTTTTTATCCTTTAAATCTCTATACACGCGGGTATGAACCGCTGATCCCGGGGTGATGGTAACTGCGGAGACAGCCTTCAGGCTTTCGTTTCCAGCGGCTGTGAACACATTGGCGGCCGCGGCAGACTGCTCCTGAAGCCCCAGCGGTGCGTAGGATTTTAATCCCAGAAAATCATACTGATAATTATGGTCATAGGCGAACCGCCCGTCACCATCCGGGATATCCACCTGATAGGCGGCAAAGGACTGTACGCTCCGGTCATAGTAGGACAGATAAAAGTAACCGTTGTTTCCCCAGCCGCTGCCCCAGCTGTTCTTGACGATCCAGGCGCCGTCGCCCTCCGGGGTTTCGGCAAAATTACCGGCTGAATAGCCATCATCCCAGCCCACAATGGACACAAGGTGGTTGGGTGCTTCATAGGCTTTATTAAACTCGGCGGCATCTTTCTTTTCAGCGCCGCCGCTGTTATCTTCTGCTGCCTCCTGCGGAGTGCTCTGGCCCGCGGCAAAGTACACCTGAACCTCGCCGTTTTCCATCAGGCTTGCCTTGATGGCCTGCTCTGCTTTTTTATCATAGACAAAATTCTGTTTATCAGCGTCTGTAAAGGTGGCAGTTCCAGGCAGGAAATCGGCGTTCTGGAGGTGTACCGCCGCGTTAAAAAATTTATCCTCGGCGACTTCCCAGTTCATATCTTTGGGGTTTTCAGTCGGATACCACTCGTAGGGAGTCCCTTCATAGGGCACATCTGTCTCGGTGTCCACGCCGCACCAGGTGTTCAAGGTGCCGGTCAGCAGCTCCCGGGTGCCGCCAAGGTCCATAAAACAGCGTCCGCTCGCCTGGGCCGTACCCTCCGCGCCATTATTCACCCCTTCATCATCTGCCAGGCGGTAGGCAAAATAGGACAGGTGCCGTTCGGAATAATCCGGCTCTGCGGCAGCCTGCGCTCCTTCTTTTTTCTGCTGGGTCAGCACATTGGACTCAATGGCCGACATCCCGCTGAAAGCCCAGCAGGAGGACCAGGGATTTTGATTTTTCACGCTGGTGCTCCTGCCAAGGGAGCGCAGATCATAAGCTGCGGGCAAAGACTCCTTTAAGTTTTCCGATTGCTTAAAATTATAATATGACTGATCCAGTCCTGGCTGTGCACTTTCCTGCTCATCCGCATACACAGGGGATACCAGCCCAAAGACCGCCATGAGCACAGCGGCCATAATGCCCGCTGTCCGGTTAATCCTGTTTCGCTTTCTGATTTTCACGTTCTCATCCTCCGCTTATTTTTGATTTAATCATACTGTATTTTTTATTCAGGGTCAAATAATCATTTTATTATAAAAACCCCTGCTGTTTAAACAGCAGGGGTACATACCTTTATCTAATTCCATATCTCCACATGGTCGAACGCCTGTCCCGGATACTCGATCACGCCGAGGCCCAGGGTCCTTGCGACACGGGCAACCTCGGTGTAGGGCACGCCGGGGCAGTACAGATCGGCGGCGTGGCCAAAGCGGTGCCAGGAATTGGGGATACCGCCCACTTCGGCGTTGCGCGCCTCACAGCGCACACCGGAGGTGATGATCACAGGCTGGCCGAGGGCGCAGCGCAGGGCTTCCACCTTTTCCAAAAGCTCCGGCGCCATGGGGGCTGGCCAGCCGTCGCAGTAGCCGTCACAGTCGCAGGCATACTCCTCCATCAGAAAGTGGGCAGAGGCCCAGGGGCCGTCTGTTATAATGGGATCAGGCGGCAGGGGATGCTCAATGACAAGCCGCTCCTCCGGCGCAGTCTCTGTATTCACAGGGTTTTCCGGCTTTGCCACAGGCGCCGCCTCTGCTGTTTCCGCCGCTTCTGGGGGCTGTACCCTGTCCTGGGCTTTTCCCGGCACGTTTATGCTGGCTGTAAAAACCAGCCCTGTAACAGACCAGACCGCCGCCAGGCAAAAGGCCAGGGGCTTTTTAAAGCGCCCTGGCCTACCGCGCTTCGGCAGTTTTATAGTTCCACCTTGCGCACGGTTTTGTCCACATACTGGTACCCAGCCAGCTTTTCCAGCCCCACACCTGAGGGCTGGAAAATATTCTGATCAACAATCGTTTGGGCCGAGGCCTCAATCTGCTCCTGAGTCAGATCGTCCAGATAATCTGGAAGGCTCATGGTCATGCTGTCGCCGTTCTTTGTCAGAAAATCCAATTCCAGTGTTTTGGTACTTGTTGTCTCCATTTACATTTCCTCCTTTATGCTCTTTCGATGTTCTGGTAAGTCATAATGTTGTTGCTGTCTGTCACAATGGGTGTTATCAGCTTACCGATGGCCTTTCCGGTAAGCACCACTGCCTCTGGGGTGACGATGGCCTCATCAAGGCCGAGGTCGGGATAACTCTTTGTTTTCTTCTTAATTTTTCCCTCAAACTCCCCATAATTCAGAATAAGCTGCAATTGATTTTTCAGTTTTACGCGCTCATATGCCATTTTTTAACCTCCAATTTATTTTTTAAGGCTTTCGCGGCAGCGCTGCCTTTTATAAAACGGTGGTCTTTTATTAATCTTTGCTGCTTCGCTAGTGACCGGTCATGGCGCACCTCCTCTTGTTTTCTGGCATGTCTGCCGCTGTTTTTGCCTTATACCTGTAAATTGTCTCTGGGTACTGTTTTGACCAAAGCCTTTTATATTTTTTACAGCTGGCCCCTCAGCTTTTTAAGAATACAGCTGTGGCGGTACTGGAGGGTGCTGTAGCCAATCCCCAGACTCTGGGAGGCTCTCCTGATGGACTGGCTCTGCCCGTAGACCGCTGTTAAAAGCGCCCGCTCCTCCGGGGTCAGCTCCCTGAGCGCTGCGCTCAGACGCTCAAGCTCCTCTTTATGGATATAGCCACTCTCAATATCGGCGTCGGGGGCTTCCAACAGGCTGATCAGGGATTCGCCGTCCTCATCGCCTGCTCTGGCATCTGCCGGCACATCACGCGTCAGGCGGCGCAGGCACTTGCGGCGGCGGTTCTGCCCTTTCTGGTACACGTAGGGCTTGATAAAGGCTGCAAAACCCGCTCCGGCGGTCTCGTCATAGGCCTGTATTCCCTCAAGAAAAGCCAGCCGGGCGTCCTGCAGGCTGTCCTCAAAGCTGTAGTTTTCTGTTTTGCCAAAGCTGGCCGCCGACAGCATCAGCGGACGAAAGCAGCTTTCTAAAAGCCCAGCAGCGGACGAATCTCCCCGCTTCGCCTTTAAAGCCAGGGCGTCAATTTCCTGATAATCCATTTTAACCTCCTCAGTTATCCTCATACACATCGGTTATTTCCAGAACCATTTCCGGAAAACGATCCTCCACCGCGCCGCTGTACTCATAAAACAAATCCTCGGCCTCCTCCGGGCTTCGGGCAGAAAAGCCCACGCTCACCCGGCACTCGGCCTCTATCCTGTAATCCCTCCGGCGGTTGATAATACCGGGGCCTTTTCCGTATCGATTCATCATTTTTTATCCTTTCCGGCGGCAAAAAACGTCTGTTGCTCCCGATCCCTTTTTTGCTGCTCCAGCTGTTTTCTTTCCCGCGCCGCCCACATGGCGTTAAAGCGTGCCACCTCGTCCCATGGGTACAGCGACGCAATGGCGGCTTTTTCGGCCCCGGTGAGCTCCGGCAGCAGATTGAAGCCGTTGGAAACAGACGCCGCCTCAGGAACAGAACCATATAGAATACCTGTTTTATTATTTATACTATTTATGAACGGTGCGGCTGGGGTCGCTTCACGCGTGACACCCTGCGTCCACACCATGCGCTTGTGCCCGGTGTCCATCACGCTTACCTCCACCTCGCAAAGCCCGGTATCAAAGGGCTTTATCCGGTAATTACCGGCGTGCTGGCTCACGTGGGGTGTATAGTCAATGCGACCGTGACGAATGAGGTGCTTGCGCTGGGCGTTTACCTGAAACCGGTCGGAGAGCCCCAGAAAACGGCTGACATCACCGTTGGTCACTTTAAAATGCACAGGCCAGTACCATCTGCCGTCCTCACCCTGGACAGCGGCCTTATTGTTAAAAAACATGAGCAGGTGCCAGTAGGCCTGAAGCATCGGGCTCATTTCCCTTGTCTCCAGCCATCTGTAAAAAGCCAGCAGCTCGGTCAGGTAGTTCACCACGCACCGCCTTTTCTGCCCTTTGGCGGCAGCTTAATATCCGACGGGCACACCGCATCGTCCAAAACGCCGGACAGGCAGCTCAGGCACCTGGCGCGCTTACAGGCCTCTGCCTCCATTTTTCTTTTCAGGTCTTCCTGCGTCTTTTTACCATAAATCTGCAGCGACGCCTCATACTGCTCCAGCAGCGCGGCGATACGCCTTTTCATGGTTTCAAGGTTTTTCGCCTGCTCATAAACGCCCATTGCCTGAAAAGCCCTGAGCCCATCGTCCATTTTAATGGCGCTCTGATTTTTACAGCAGCCCTCGCAAAAGGCCTGGTAAAAAGTGATGGGCACCTCCTGTCCCATCTCCAGAGCGCATTGAACACACCCCAGCTGGTTATTCATTGCCAGCTGGCCGAGCAGGTCTCTTTTGGTTTCTTTCATCTTGTAATCCTCCTGTAAAATAAAATAATTTTATTTCAGCAGGCTGTGTTTGTTTTTACGCCTGCTGATGGTTCTATCTTACAGGCTTTTATGGTTTTAACGGACGCACGAACGTCGTTTTATTATTAAAAATCAAAAATTATTTTTATTTTCTGCCGCCATCGGTATACAGTGCTCATCTCCCCGTAAAAGGGCATGGTAAGCCATGGGCGGTTCCATTTTGGTTTTAAGGGCTTTTCGTTTTGCTCATCGTTTGCAAATAAATGCAAAAGCGTCTGTCCAATGGTAAACAGGGTGCTGCGCATCCAGCGCGCCGCAAAAACGGGCAGCACACGCTGGTTTTTGGCGCAGCGCTCACATACTCTCGTACACACCCAGATAATATAAAGCCTGCCGCTGGCGTCCTCTACGGCTTTGGCATAACCGTTGACAACGCGCAGGCCGTTTTTCTTCTTTTTTAAGCCCATGGTTTTCTTTTTAAGGACACCGCCGCAGTGGCGGCAGGTGTGTGTCTCGTGTCCGTGATAAATCAGCTCTGCCTCTGGGGTGCGCCCATCTCTGGTTTGGTAGCCGGTATCCACTGCCTCAAAAAGCTCGGGATGTCTTTTTAAATAGGTTTCCAGATCTGTATCCAGCTCATGGATTTTCATATACTTTGCCAGTACCATTTTTTTCTCCTTTTTTTAGGTTCTTTAAGCAAAAAACACCGAAGGCCACATACGCGTGTGCGTATGTGGCCTTCGGTGTTTTGATGGGTGACAGCCGTTGTCCCATTTTATGGTAATTACTTTATTCGATATTTTATAATTCCAGCGCGCCGTGGCGTTCATAAAAACGCCGTAACGCCTCGATAACCTCCGGATCATACCGGCCTCCGCTCTGCGGCTCCAGACTGGCTAAAATCTGGCTGGGCCTCAGCCCGTCCAGCGCCAGATTGTCCCAGGCGTCTGCCACAGCACATACCCGGCCTGCCAGCGGGATATCACCACCGCTGACCGATTCAAACCGGCACGCGCCATAATAGCAGTGATGATAGTGGCAGACATCTGCGGCGATGCTCGTAAAGATCGCTGCCTGGCCGCTTATTTGGGAAAAAAGCCGATGCAGGCGTTTAAAAAACATCTCACCCGCCTCTGCGTGTGCTGCCCCATATTCACCGGGTTTTTTTCCCAGATCATGATAATTAAGGGGAGACAGGTCTCCCCATGTCCAAAGGTCTAACAAATCAGACCGGCCCATTTCTTTTAGTAAAGTCTCCATACGCTGACCTGTCCGCAGGCTATGAGCCCGGATTTCCGGGTCCATAGCCTCTACGGCAGTTTCAAGGGCCTGGCGCAGCCCGAGATAAGCCTGGTTATTTTGCTCCATTTCATTTCCTTTTCAGCCGCTCCTGCCAATCACTCGACAAGGCAGCGCTGTTATTTTTGCCTGTTTTTACGGCGCCAAGCCAAGCTTAGCAGCAGCGTTGCCAAAACCGCGATCAAGCATCCGGCTAATCCCATCAGCTGGACTGTCGTAAAATACAGCCCTGTCACAGGGTTCACCACATTGAATGAATTATCGCTGGCAATGGTAAACCGTACACTTTCAGTCGCACTCAGCTCACTGACATTTCCGGCATGATCCCAAACCTTAAAGGAAATATCATAGGCGCGCGCGTCCTTAACGGTTATGTCATTCTGTCTATTTTGGTTCCAGAGCTGCGGCTCTGTCCAGGTTTTTCCACCGTCAAGGGTGTAGGACCATTCCTTCAGGCCGCTGGTGTCAATGCCTTCTATGCTGTCATCGGCCCAGACCGTTAAGGTCTGCGGTTCCAGAATCTCCCCATTCTGGGGCGCCCCGGTTATTTTTAACCCCTTAGGCGCTGTCTGGTCGATCTTGATAATATCCTCTCTCTGTGTCTGATTTCCAGCATGATCGGTGATGCTGTGCTGCAATTGATGAATCCCATCGTCGCCCAGCTCTCCGGTCACACGGTATTCAGGAATAAGGCTTTCCAAAAACAGGGCTTCCTGAAGGATAACGGGTTCGCCTTTATCAATGGTCTGCTCAATACTGTTAATGCCCGCCTCCGGACAGCTTACAAGAAGCTCATAGGAAACCGGTTGATTATACCACTGTCCAAGGGCGGCCTCGCCGTTGATCCAAAGATCCGGTATCTCGATTTTGTCGGTAATGACCCACTTGCCGCTTTCTTTACCAATGGACAGCGTCTTAGAGCGATTGCCCGCGATGTCCTTTGCATAGCAGCTGAGCGAAGCGTTTGTATCCATGGGGATCTCAAGGCTTGCCCTTCCGTCCTTTACGGAGATTTCCCTGGTCTGGCCGTCAAGGCTGTAGTACAGCGTTTCGCAGCCGCTGGTCGTATCCGTTACCGGTACGGTCACCTGCACTGCTTCGTTAAAGAAATTGCCAAAGCTTAGCCAGTGGATGAGCTTTTCAAGCGGATTATTGCCGCTGTCCTTAAAGCTTACCTCGCCGATTTCCGGCATTTCCGTGTCAATATATAATACTCTCTCAATATAGTTTTGATCACCTTCTTTTGCTTCATTTCCGGCAGCGTCCTTTGCGTAAACACGAAGGATGTTTTCGCCTTCCCTGAGCATTTCTCTCAGCTCTGCTTCACTGTCAAACACCACCGGCTCATCGTTGAGGACACAGGTGTGGGTTACCGGCGCCTTTTCGGCCGGCTCCATTTCTGGAACCAGGCGCACGCTCGGTTTTCCCTCTTTATGCCAGCGCACAGTCTCGTGGGTGTTTCCATTGGCTTCATCCATATAGACAGCGGCAAAGGCCGGCGCTTCATTGTCCTTTTTAATGGATTCGTAAGGACTTTCGGTCTGGTTACCCGCCACATCCGTCACACGAATGCCGATAAGGTTCCCAACCACCTGGCGGTCCACACTTTGACAGTAGACGCCGTCCTCCTTAATTTCGAGGATATTTTCATCGCCCCATGCTCTGGGGTCGGTCCAGGTCTGGCCGCCGTCCAGGGTATATTCCCAGGTGGCAATGCCGCTCTGGCCCGCTGCCATGTTGGCTTTGAGGCTAACGGTGTCTCCACCACGCCAGCGGTTTGCATCTACCGGCTCGCCGGTGGTTTCGGTAATATAGGCTGTAAGCTCCATACCGTGATCCAGCTTAAAGCTGTACTCCCGGGTTTCGCTGTTGCCCGCGTTGTCGGTGGCCGTTACCCTTATGGTGTTTACACCGTCCTGGGTCACGGTCACCTCAATGGTTTCTTTATCCTTTCGTCCGTTTTCAGACGGCATCACCGTCTGTTCTGGTTCATCATTTAGCTGCCAGGTAATGGCAGCCAGGCCGCTGTCTGCATCCTCAACAGGAATACTGACAGGGATATCCTGGGTGTACCATCCCGCGGCATTGGCCGGCGTATCGGTGACGCTGTCACCAATGACTGGCCCGCTGTTTTCCACGGTCCATTGGGCAGTGTTTCCCTCACCCGTGACCGGCAGTGTACTGGACACATTACCCGCCACATCCTTGGCCGAAACCTGAAGGGTCTGGTCCTTGGCCGCGTTTACCGGAATGGTAAATACCGCTTTTCCATCATTTACAACGACTTCTGTTGTCGTATCTCCAACGCTGTAGCTAAGGGAATGGTTCCCGCTCAGCGCGTCTGTAACTGGCACCGTTACACGGATGCTGTCATTAAAGAAGTTGCCAAAGCTGAGCCAGTGAATGGCTGCCTTGATCCAGTTGTCCGCGCCCTTTTTCTGTTCAAACAGAATCTTCTGTTCTTCTATCACAGGAGCCGTCAGATCTTTTTTGACCACAGCCGCCTTGTCCAGCACCGACTCATTGCCGGCTTTGTCCCAGACTTTGAAGATCACGTTATAAATACCGTCATCGACGATGGTGATATTGTTCTCACCCGTTTCGTCCCAGGGAATGTTGGCAGCCTGCCAGGTGTTTCCATTGTCAAGGCTGTAGTTCCATTCCTTAAGGCCAAGGCTGATGACACCATCTGCCGGGTCGGTGGCGTGCACCTTTAATACACGGTCTGCCTTGCGGCAGTCCCAGGCGCTGTCCACCGGGCTGGTGCCGTCTGTCTCGGTAATACCCAGATCCACAGGGGCCTTTGTATCGGTGACGTGCAGGCTCTTGGCATCGCTGTTTGCGCCGATATTGCCCACCAGGTCGGTCACCCTTACCACAATGGCGTCAGTGTCCATAAATCCCTTGCCGGCAATGACACGGCTCAGGCTTTGGGGCTGATCGGTAATGGGGTATGCCTCGCTCCAGCTAGTGCCGCCGTCCAGGCTGTACTGCCAGTCGCGCAGCGGCGAGGTCTGTATTTTATCCGGATCGTCCGGGTTTTCGTTTTGGGTGTCAGGGCTAACCGTCAGCGTAACTTCTTTGTCTGTTTTCCCGTCTGTGCCCACCTCACCGTCGCTGGTTGTCAGTTTAAACTCGGGTTTGTCCGGCGGGGTGGCGTCGTTTTGGTAAATCCATTCGGCCTCGGCGCTGTTGTCCCAGGCGTCATAGGCTTTTACCTTAAAGCTGAGATTTTTTCCTTCGCCTGTAATATTGTCTAAGAGCCGTTGTTCCTCAGTTTTTCCGCTGTTGTCCGGCTGGGTATAGTCGAGTATCGCTACCGAGTTATCCGGATAAGTGACCTCCAGCTTTGTCAGGCTGTTGTCCGCCGGATAGGTTTTGACCACATTGCCGGCATCGTCTTTAATATCCTCAGGCTTAGTGCCACCCTCAATGTTGATGTCTGCCAGAGCAGACAGAGCTGCCCCGTGGTACCAGTCCTGCTCGGTGGTTTCCTGCGGGGTGAGCCCCACAGTAATTTTGGTAAGGTCAATGGTGTCCGGAATCTCAACCACATTTTTCGCTGTCATGTCTGCGCTGTTGCCAGCCTTGTCATAGAGCTTTGTAATTGTTAGCTTGTCGCCAGGGGCCAGATCACCGATGTCGATGCTCGCTTCGCCCGTCTGGCTGCAGGACGCGTTTTGGACTGAAGATTCCACACCGCTCCGGGTGAGGGTATAGTCCACGCTTCCGCCGCCGCTCAGGCTGTCAAACACATAAACATTTGCCTTTAAAAGGCCGTTGTCCATCGCAGCATTAACATTGCTCTTATCCGCCAGCGGCGGGGTTTTATCCACCAGCACCTGCGCTTCGCACAGGTTCGCTTCGTCCTTCAGACCGCTGTCCTTCTGCTGTCCCCAGGTCTTAATGGTATAAGACCCTTCCTCTGTAAAGTCTGCCAGCGCAATCTGCTGCGCAGTGCCTTGCGGCGCTTCGCTGCCTGTGCGGCCAGCATCCTCCGTGCTGTCCTTCAGGGTACGGTACTGGTACTCGGCGGCTGCCTGTACGCCCGCATCGCTGCAGGCTGGCAGGCTGATGATCGCGGTCTGATCCTGGTTGCTCCAGGTACCGCTCATGATTTGTCCTTTTTTATCCTTCACCTCGATGCTGGCCGGATCCGGCATTTTCCGGCTGATCACAATCTGCTGCGGCGCAGTCTCATTGGAGACATTGCCCGCGTTGGTCACCAGACGGAACCGGTATTCGGCATTGGTTTCTGTGGTAATCTTATGTGTTTTGTCCAGGGCGTCACTGACCGAGGACCAGGTTTTTCCGTTATCGGCGCTGACCTGTAAATCCTCGACGCCGGAGACCGGCTCGTCATAGCTGAGCTGAGCCTGGACGTCGTAGCTGGTAGCGCCGCTGTAGGCCGTACTGCCTGAGTCCACCAGGCTGAAGCTTACGCCCAGGTCTGGGGCTTTGGTTTCCAGCTTAAAGGGCTTTTCGATTGTCTGGGTATTGCCCGCGCGGTCGGTGGCCGCAATGGTAACTGTCTGGGCATTTCCGCTCGCTGTCAATGTTCCCTTATATTGCCGGGTAGCTTTGCTGTCTGTCTCGTCGATGTTTTCATCGGCAATCACGGTTTCTGTACCATTTTGGTTCGCGGTCACCTTAACACTTTGCAGGCCCGCGTCCTTATCGGACACTTCCACTGTATAGGGCAGCTCCCCTTTATACCAGCCCTGGGCGTTGGGGGTTGCGGTGGGGCTCACTGCTGCTTCAGGCTTTTCAACCTCCAGCAGAATGTTATCCACTGTAACCGGAGCGCTCTCACGGCCTGCCAGGTCGGTGGCTATGAGCTTAAGACTGGTATTTAATGGTGTTCCCTGTTTGGGTGACAGCCGGAAGCTGACGCTGCCGTTGCCGTCCGCGGTCAGGGTTTTTTTGGTGGTTTCATCGTTACCCAGCTGATAGGTGATCTGGTTGACACCAGACCCCACATCGGCAGCTTTGGCGGTGACCTCCACCGTGTCGTTATACAAAATTTTAGTTAACAGCCCGCCGTCACTTACACGGCTGACTGTAATATCACTTCCTTCCAGCGTTGGATTGGCTGTATCAATTTTAATGGTTTCTTTTTTCGTCAGGTCCGACAGATTATCCGCCGCGTCCCTGCTTCTGGTCATGAAATCAAAGCTGCCATCTCCTGTAAAGGTAATTTTATCGCCCTGCTGCCAGGTTTGGGTGGCGGTGTCCGCCGCACGGCTGCGCAGCCAGGACTTTTGATTAGCCGTCTGAGCCTGTGGCGCAGTGAGCTGATACTCGGTCTGCACCTTGCTTCGCAGCTCGTCGTCGATGTCTAAGCCTGTGGTACTTTGGCCCGCGTCTTTAGCAGCCTCGGTAATGATGATCTCTGGACTGGTGACATACCAGCCGTTGTCGCCGTCCGGGGTTTCCAGACTCCGGGACAGCTGCGGTGCCTTTGGCTTTTCGCCGTCGATATAGGCGGTTGCAGCCACGAAGGCCGATTCGTTGCCAGTGCCAGAGACTGCTTTAAAGGTGTATGCCTGGCCGGCGGCCGGCGTTGTCTGACGGATGGCCAGACTGGCCCCGGTCAGCTTGCGCCAGGGATCAGTATCGCTTGCGCGGTAATAATAATCCACACCGGAGGGTGGCATTGTGCCTTGAATACTTGGTGTAAATTCAACCTTTTTGCTCCAATTTCTATCTCCAACTAGGTCCGACTTGACCTGAATGGTGATGGGCGCAGTGGTGTCATCCTTCCAGACCTCGAAGGTGGCTTCGTCCCCTTCGATGCCCGCGTTGTTGACGGCGCGCACCCGCACAAGGGTTTTGCCGTTTTGGGTAACGTCGTATTTTACATTGTTCCATAAATAGTCAAGATTATCATTAATGCGGTGGCTCTCTGTAAAATCGACCCATGTTTTACTTGTTGTGTCATAATACTGGTATTTGGCAAAACCCGATTTGGTATCCTCCCCGCCGCTTACCTGCAGCGAGAAGCTTTCCTTCTGCCACTGGCGTTCCTTCTTATTACCCGCGTCGCGAATGGAAACGCTGGGCTTTTGGCTGTCGGCGCAGATGCGCTGGGTGAGCATTGCTGTCTGGTTCGCGTTGTTTGTAACCTCGACGGTGATTGTTCCCTTAAAGTTTTCAATCTCCTCTGGTCCCGTATAACGGGTCAGGGTACCGTATTGCAGCTTGGTTCCCTCATCTGGCTCGAGCTTAAACTTCAGGCTGTCCTTTTTAATGCCGACCAGATCATCGGTGGCGGTGATGGTCGCTGTGACCGCACCTTTATAAACCGGTGTCTTGTCGCTTAGCTCCGTAACCTTTTGTTTATCATAGCCGATGGTGATGGTGGGCACGTTGTCGCTTTTGGTATAATTAAAAACCTGCCGGTTGACTGCCGACGCATTGCCGGCCGCATCCTCGGTATAGGCTTCCAGAATCCAGGTGCCGCTTTCGGTGATGTTGGTATCATTGATATTGGCTATTGTCCCGGTGGCTTTCGTATAATCCGGAACCACTGTCGCGTCGTTTTTGTAGACACGGTATTTTAGGGTTCTTGGGCTATAGTCACCTGTGTCACTGGTGAGGTCGGTAATTTTGAGGGTGTTTCGCTCATTGTCCTGATACCATTGGCTGCTGGTAGCAGCCTCCAGTGTGGTATCAACGCCGTCCTTTGTAAAGGATATTTTTGGTATATCCGGAGCTTTCTGGTCCAGGGCGATATTATAGACATCGCTCACCTTCTCTAATTTTGATTTGCTTTCCCCCTTAAACTGGTAGGTGGTCACGCCATCGGTATTGACGGTGACTGTCTGGTGGGTGGTGCTTTGGCCACTGGTATCTTTACATACCTCGTAACTGCCTGTCCCTTTTTTCTGGTACAGGGTGCTGCCGTTGGTGGCAGCCTCCAGGGTCACCGGCTGGTTAGTCCATGCCGGCTGGGCATCGGCCCCTTCACTGCATGTTCCACTGACGCCGACCGAAATGGTGGGCGCTGTTTTCTGGATATTGACGTTTACCACGCTCTGGGCGCTCTCGTGCCCGGCATTGGTAACCACCTTAAAGCAGACGCTCCAGCTGCCGTCATTGCTGCCGTTCTCTAATGCTTCTATGGTTACGCTTGTGCCGTTATAGTCCTTCCAGTCTTGCTTTAGCTCACCGTCCTTGTAAAGGGCATACTGTATGCCGTTCCCATTGTAGCCGGAGAGCGGCGTAATTGTATCCTTAGTTTTGGCGGTGATGGTCACACTATCGGCTGTCCAGCTGCCGTTATAGATCACGGCGCCGGCCTTTGCTTCTGTTTCAGGCGCATTTGGCACCATGGTGTCCACGATGAATTTTTTTTCTGTTGTGCTCGCTTCGTTCCCCGCGTTGTCGGTGGCTGTAAAGTTGAACTCGTATTTCCCGTCCTTCATTGCCAGAGGGCCTGTGTAGTCTTTGGCTGTAGTATCGCTTGATTTCAGCTTATATTTCTGGCTTTTCAGGCCGCTGGCGAAATTATCAGTTTTACCGTCCATAAGGCCAGACACTTCTGGGTCTTTGGCATCGACGGTAAGGGTTGGCTGGGCGCCGTAAATGGCGTAGCCATTATTAGTCGTTACTGGCGTTCCCGTCAATACCGGCTCTTCTACCTTGGGCTTTTCTGTGTCAATTTTAATGTTGACGGCCGTGGTTTCGGAGGCGGTTTTACTATCGGTTCTATTTGTAATGGCTGCCCGGAAGATAAAATTCTGGCTGGTCGTGTTTTTAAAGGTAAGGGTCGGGGTGGTGCCGCTGCCCGAAACACTGAAATAGCTGTTTGTAGCTACATTTGCCCAGTTTTTGCCATTGTCGATGGAATACTGATACTTCTGGAAAGTACCTACTAAGTCATTGCTGCCTTCCTTATTAACATATTCCAGTGTTACCGTAAGTGCATCCTTCGACCAGTCTCCATTATAATCAAGGCTGCCTTTTTTCGCAGTGGCCTTGACCCTTGGCAGGGTGGAGTTGATCCTGAAACCGTCGGTGCTGAGCTCGGTGGTGTTGCCGGCCTTATCGGTGGCGGTGGCACGCACATAGCCCTGGAAATTGGGTGTGATGCTAAAGGTTACCTTATCCTTGCCGCTGACACGCTTGGTTTCCACAGGCGTTGATGCGTCCGTTTCTGGATTGGTATTTTCGCTTGTTGTCGCGTACACCTTATACTCAATACTGTCCATACCGCTGACATCGTCGCTGGCTTCCAGCACCACGTCGGTGGTTTTGTCAAAAAGCAGCCCAAAGGTAAGCTTATTGAGCAGGGTGGTGAATACATTGTTTTCTACCGTGGCGGTAAAGGGCGCTGGGCCGTGGGTATCCACCATGATGGTGTTTTTGACGGTGCCGGAGGTGTTTTGGTTTTGATCCTTAATATCGGTGGCTTCATCCTTCACCCAGGTTTCCAGCGTGTAGACGCCGTCGGCCGTGATTTTGGGATTGGCGGATGAATTGTAGTTGGTGCCCACAAAGCTGTTGGCTGTAGTGGCACAGGTGTTGATGGTGCCGCTGTTTGTATGAATGCCCACAAAGCCGCCTGCAACACCGACATCATCCGCCTTAGGGGGAATGCCGTTGGTGGGATCTGCGTAACAGCTGACAATGCTGCCGCCGTCATTTAGAGCCACTGCGCCGCCCGCGTTTTCCGAAGCGCTAATCTCAGCACCCAAAGTTTTGGAATCGCTGATGCTGCCACGGTTGATGGCTGCCAGGCCACCGGCATATTTCCAGCCATCAACTTTGCCCGTGTTGATGGCGTTGCGCAGGCTGGTGTCCCCGTCCAAAACGCCCACGATGCCGCCGACATTTTTATTAGAAGAGACATATCCGGTATTTTTACAACTGCTCAGGCTGCCCTTTTTTGACAGATGGCCTGCGATACCGCCCACATTGGTGGTGTATAATGCATCTACCTTCATGTCGCTCTGGCAGTCGGCCAGAGATTTTCCGCTGTAGTCTCCCACAATGCCGCCGACGCTCTCACGTGTGGAATTGCTCTGTATCGACCCGCTGGTCTTGCAGCGCGACAGGGAGCCGGAGGCTGATCCGACGATGCCGCCCACGGTGCCATTTGACCCTACTTCTTCAATATTACCATCATATTCACAGTTCTGGATAGAACCGCTGGAGGTTGCTGCGATGCCGCCTACGTTGGCTGCGTTGCTTGTGACGCTCCCATTGACGCTCCCAGTTACCTTACAGTCCTGGATCACGCCTGTGTTAGTGGGCACGATGCCGCATTGGGACAGACTGGTGCCTATGACGCTGCAATAGGCGATATTGCCGCTGTTGGCCGCGCCGATTAAGGGCTTGCTGGCGTTTTTACTGGCACAGTTGGTGATCTGCCCAGCGTTGGTACTGCTGACCAGCTGGCAGTTGTCCAGATTAAAGTTCATAATGCGAGCCTCTGCTGTAGTGTTCACGAACAGCGCCTTCCCACCGGATGAGGTGATGGTGTAGTTGCCGCCGTCAAAGCTGCCGGAAAAATTGGCGATGGGGGTAAAGCTCCCATCAATGGTAATGTTATCGCCCAGCACGTAAAGCCCGTTTGGCGGGTAACCCGCTGCTATGTTACCGATTTTTTCAAGCTGTTCCTGGGTACGGATAATGGCGTTCACCTCCTTTGGTTCGCCGTTTTCTGTGGTAAACTGGGAGGTGGGTTTCTGGGCCAGGGTGACCATGGTGTTGACTAAGAGCTTTTTCTCTTCATCGGTCGCTTGCCCGTTGGTATGGCCTACCTGAGACATACCCACGTTGCCGCTGGTGGTCAGGTAATAGTTGCTGGTACCCTTTTCCTTTTTATACTCTGTGACCCCGTAATTCTTAACATTTGTGCCATCTGAAAATTGCAGCCACACATCGCCTTTGGCAAATTGATAAATATCGTGTGTTTCTTTGATAGGTATATTCATCCCTTTATTGCCTACTTTAAAGGGAAAGCTTGTGATTTTACCGGATTGTACTACTTGAGCAGATGTTGACTTCTCAAAACTGCCTGGACTGGTTGTATTTGGGTATAAACTCGTATCATTTTTACTTGTGCCGTCAGCATTCCAAGTCCAGCCAGGTGTTATATTGGCCAGACTCTCCATGGCTTTAACAATATTGGGCGCCTGATAGGAAAAAGCATCGTGGCCTACCAGAAAACCGTTGCCGGCGTTCATATAATTCTGAATCGGCCCTAAGGTGCTGTCCCCGATATCCTGAGAGCCATTGGCGTCCATCGCCCCAAGATAGATGAGGTCGTAATATGATCCGTCTGATCTTTTTAGCATATCCTCTGGTTTTTGAGACGCGTTAAAATTTGTGACGGATTTTTGCGTGATTGTCATCTTTATTACTTCACCATTGTCTGCTTTAACAGTAAATGCAAGCTCATTTCCATTCGCATCTCCACTTGTTATCGCCATTTTATTTTTGTCACCGACTACGCCTTCAAGGTCAACCATCCATTTAATCAGCACTTTCCCCGTTGTGTCGTCAGGTTTAGGATTCCCATCGCTTCCTTTACCCTGTGGGTATAAATTCAAAACATGAATCGTTGATTTTACCAGCTTATTGCTCTGTTTTTTCTCTGGCTCCTCATAGGTTCGCGCACCCTCGGCCATCACGGCCGGGTCTGCTGGCGCGGCGGCCGCCACTTCGGCGATGTTATCCTTTTTCCCGTTATTGTCTTTTACAATGCCGGGCGCTCCGCTATTTGGCGAGCTGGCATCCTTGTTAAAGCTGCTGTTTAAAATGGACTGCCCCTTGGTGGCTGTCTGGGCCTTGCTGCCGTCGGCGCCGGTGTAAAGCTTGTAAAAAACGCTCTCACTGGCCTGCTGGGGGGTGTATTTTGGGTCTATGATCTCGATGCTAGGCCATGCGCCCTTGTACCAGCTATTTTGGCCATCGGGATCTTCGATTCCATCCACGTTTTTCACGGCCACGGTCGGGTCCGCAGGGTTGGTGCGGTCGACCTGGACGGACATGGTGCTCGAAACACTCTCTGCGCCGGTCTCGCTCACGGCTCGAAACTGTACGCTGGCATTGGCCTCGTCGGGGTAGGTATAGACGACAGACTTATCCGTAGGTGTATCGTTGATGGAGGTCCAGTCCGTTGGCTCTACATCTCCGCTTTTCCAGGTTTTGTAGTAATAGCGCACGCCGGACAGGGTGTGGGTTTTTCCTTCATCGGCAGCGTTTACCGCCTGTTTTGTATTTTCAATTTTAAAGCCCGGAGCCTGGTTGTACCACTTCCCGTTTTCTCTGCTATCGGTATAGGCAGCAGACACTACAGGCGCCACAGTATCAATTTTGTATTCCTTCTCGATCTGCGCTGCGGTGTTACCGCTGTTGTCGGTCACGTCCAGAGTCAGGGTCTTTGGTGTTCCTTTGTCAACAGAGGGCGTGTCGGAATGATAGGTAAAGCTGATCTCGGAGTAGATACCGGAGGGCTCTTGTGTCGCTTTAAAGTTCTCAATTCCCAGGGTCTTCCACTTATCCTCTGTCATATCTGCAATCTCGGTGGCTAAAACATTCGCTTCATTATCAGCCTTGAGCGCTATGAGCTTAATTCCGGACTCGGCGTCCTTTACCCTGACGTCAAAGCTGACGCCGGTCTGCCATTTGGTTAAATCTTTATCGGCTGTGACCTCGGCCTGGGGTTTCTGGTCATCCAGATAAAAGCTGGAGCTGTGGGTGTAGTCTTTGCCGCTGGCAGGGTCCAGCACATGGCCGGCCTTGTCCGTCACCCGGATAAACACATTGCCGCTAAACCGCGGGCTGAAGACGGGCATATTATCGGCGTCGTACACCTGCCACACGCCGTCGGCGGGCGTATCCTGCTGTGTGATGTCGTTACAGATCTGGTATTCTATTTTATCCAGTCCCGCGGTATTATCCTCAGCGTCGATTTCCAGCCGGCCCGGCTGATTTTTGTAAAACAGATAGTGAGTGCCGGTGGTTGACGTTGGCTGATCGGTCCAGCCAGCTAATTTTTGTCTGCTGTTTTCCTTATCCACAAACCAGCTGGGGTTTAGGATCGGCAGGGTACGGTCCACCTTATAGGTGTAGACCTTTTTGACGCTACCGCGGCCAGATTCGGTGTCAGTATAAACCGTAAAGGTATAGACGCCGTCCTCGGCCTTGTTATCCCCTGTTTTACAAGGCACTGTGATACTGGTGGCTGCCTTACCGACCTCGGTGCTGAATTTATCTTCTTTCACTAGCTTTATTTCTTCCGGTTTTGCAATTTCGGTCGGCTGGTATGTGAGCGTATAATGGCCGGTAATCTTGCTCTCGCCGCTGTTGGCCAGGCTCATTTGCACCTGCAGGGCGCGGTCTGCATCGGTATACCAGCCGCTGCCGTTGGGCTCGGTTTGCACATCGGTGTTATCTGTGGTGCTCACGTCCTGGGGCGCAAGGGTCACGGTGTCCAGAGGGCTGCGGTCAATATAAATATTCTTGTCCATAGCATTGCCACAGATATTGGCCTGGGTGGTGGCTTTAAACTGATAGCGCCACTTGCCATCGTCGGTGACGGTGTAGTCTAATGTTTCTGTGGGGCTCAGGGGCTGGGCGTTTATTTTTACCCACGGCTCACTGTCGATCACCGTATCCCGTTTTGCCCGCCGGTAGTAATAGTCTACCTTGTTGGCAATGTCGGTACTATTGGTGGTGCTCAGGGTAACGGTGGCGTTCTGGTCACACCAGCTGTCAAAGCCGAATTTATTCCCGTCAACCGGCGCGGTCCACGTGACGTCCACCGCCGGGGCGGCGGCCTCGATGTTTAAGGTATCGCTGGTCTGGGCGATTTCGTTGCCGGCTTTATCGGTGAGCAGGACTTTTACCGGGTAGTTCCCGGTCTGGCCGCAGGTAAGGGTAACGGTATCCTGCACTGGGCCCTGGCCGCCGGGTGTGTCGGAGATGACCTTTTCGGCCAGCAGCTCGTTATTGTCTGCCCGGTAGACCTGAGCCTTGGCGATGCCGGATTTTTCGGCTTCTGGGTCTTCATAGCTGATGTTTAAATCCGCCTTGTGGTAGATTTCGTTATTTTTATAGGCAGTCGCGGGCTGGCTATCGGCGCTGCCGCCTTCGCCCTGCCCTTTATAGCCAGTGTATGCAATACTTATAATGCTGGGCTGGTGTTTCTCCAGCATAACCTTGTAGCTGACATCCACGCTTTTGCCGTTAACGCTGGTGGCGTTAATGTGCAGTGTGCCGTCAAAGGTGTTTTCCAGTGTCATGTTAATGCTGTGGGGGTTTTGGTGATCTGTAAAATCGGTGGTTTCCCACTTAACTGTGTCTGCCACTGCGCCCACTGGCACAAATTTATAGCGGATGCTGTCTACATAAAGGCTGTTGTCGTCCATTTCGGCCTTGACATCGAAACGGATGCGGTTTTGGGCAAAAAAACTATAGCCCGCGTCCGCGCTGCCGCCCGAAAGGATGGTGGCCTGTTCATCGTTATCCTTTTGGCCGGTGACTTCAATTTTAATGGCGCTTTTATTAATTTTAATGGGCTCGGTGGTCTGCATGCTGGTGTTGCCCTTTTTGTCGGTCATGGTGACCACAAGGGTGGTGGTCAGCTGCTTTCCTTCATCCACCTTCAGGGTGACGGTGTAGTTATTGCCATCTTTTGTATAGTTCTGCACTGTGCCGTTGGCGTCTTTAATGACAACGCCCTTGTCCCCGATCCCGCTCACCTCGTTGCCTTCCTGGTCTACGGTATAGGGGGTTTTATCACACACAGTGTTGTAATTGCCACCCTTTGTAAAATCGTCGATGTTAAATGTGACGGTCACGTCTTTATCGGTCCAGGTATTTGGCTGGTAGCTGCCGCCCTCCTCATCGGTATAGGTGACGACGCCGCATACCGGAGCGGTCTTATCCGCGATGGGGTTGACAATAAGGCGGGCGTTGTCGGGGTTTGCGGCCCAGTCGGGAAGCCAGCTGGACACTTTGCCTAAATGGTAATCCCGGTTTTTTTCCTCGAAGGCGATGAGGTAGGTGCCGGGCAGCTTGACGCTGTCCTCGTCCACGGTTTCGCCTTGGCCATTATCTTTTTTATAGCTGTAGTCCCAGTCGCGGCCGCGCTGGGTTTCTTTCCAGGCGCAGTTGACAATGGCCTTCTGGACGCTGCCGTCATAGGTTTTTATATAATCGCTCACGGTAAAGTCGAGCACACCACGGGTGTTAATCTCGGGATGGATGCCTCTGTTGCTCCAGTAGTTAAGAAGCTTATCCCCCTTGACCACATAGTCGTTAAACTGGTCGGTTACCGGATTCCAGCCGTATGCGTCAATCCGAGTACTTCCGGGCGTGATCTTATCCTGATCAAAAAAATCAAGCGGTCCTTTACTGCTGTAAACATTTACGAGTCTGGGGCGGTATTTTTGATCCAGTGAGGTGTTCGGATGAATGGTCCCTGTCGATGTAAAACTTCTAAAAATATTACCACCCATACAACTGAGCCAGGGAATGGTATGGGAATTGGCAATGGTCCCGGTAAAACGAACCGAGTAGCCGTCCCCCACCTCGCCGCAGGCCACAATCCCGCCACCTAGCATATAACGGTAGACATTGATCTGCTCTTTAATCCATAAAAATGGTAATGTATATTCGCCGTCGAGAAACTTATTGTTATAAATCGAGTTTCCCTCTGTGTAGCAGTTCTCAATGGTGGTATTTTCGCCGGCAGCTGCCAGCTGGGCGCCAGCGGCGATGGACACATTGGTCCCTGAAACCTTGCCGACCGAAACATTGCCAGAGGAGATTCTCCGGACATTTAGGTTGACGATGGTGGCGTCCTTTAAAAAACCAAAAAGGGCGCAGCCGTAGGCCGTAATCTCTTTGCCGTTTTTATTGTAGCCCGGAATGGGCACGTATGCTGTATCATACATGTCATTTGTACCTGGGTCTTCGCCCTCTATGGTATAGCCGTCGCCGTCCAGAGTGCCCATGAAGGGCTGCCCCTGCTTTCCGATGGGGATCCTGTCGGTGGACAGATCTTTTCCCTGGGCCGGCTTCAACCGCCAGTATTTGCCTTTACTGGCGGTGCCCTCATACTTATGCAGGTTCCACAGCTGCTGGTGGGTGGCGATAATATAGGGGTCGCGCTCGGTACCGGTGCCGCCCGCGAAATCGCTGTTGGTGCGGACCATGGCCGCCGGTGTGGCAATGGCGGCGTCGGCGGTGCAGGCCACCAAGCGGTAGCTCATGGGCGCGCCGGCGGTTTCGCTGTCCAGGGTTACGGCCAGCTGGGTATCGTTGGCGCCGGGGATGTCGCTCCAGCCCTCGTTATCGGGCTGGATGGGGCGTGTTTTGGCCTCGCGGATGGCGTTTTCCTTTTCCTGCACGGCCTTGGCGGCTTCCTCGCTCTCATCGCCGGTGATCCCGGTCAGGTCGATGGATTCGGCCATGGCCAGGTCGTTCTGCTTTTTTTCTAAGGCTTCGTCGGTGCTCTGCACCTCTATGCCAAGGTCACCGCCTTCCTTACACTGCCACTGGTAGGTAACGCCGTCGGGGTTCTGGGCCTCGATTTTGGCCGCAAGAACCACACTCTCACCGATTTCGGCGTCCTGGGTCTGGGGGGACTCCGCCACGGTCAGGGCATTGGATACACTCATGATTTCGCCTTCTGGCGCCGGGTCGGCCTCTGGGGCTTTGGCTTCGGCGGCTTTATCCTGCTGAGTGGCCACAGCGGCTTCTTTGGCCTGGGCTTCCGGTGCTGGTTCGGCTGGCTCGGACCCGGTGGTCTCCGGCTCTGTGGCTTCCGGCTCGGCGGTGTCCGGCTCCTCCTGGGGGCCGGGGGTGGCTTCCGGGTCTGGCGCCGTGTTTTCTTCCATGGTCTTTACAGCTGCCTGCAGGCGCGCGCCGCCGGCTGCCAGCACGCTGGCGGGCAGGGTGCTCAAAAGCAAAGAAACCACCAAAAGCATGACGATAACGCGTTTTAGTATTGCGTGTTCTTTTTCTTTCTTTTTCATTGTTTTCCTCTCTCTTCCATTTAATTTATGGTTAAAATCCTTGAATTGTTTTCTAATTAATACATACGTCTTTAATCATAAGATCTTTTGCGCGCGTTTACAAGGGGTTTGTCTCCAATGACCATTCACAGGTCGCATAAAATAAAAAAAGCCGCCAAAAGGCGGGGTTTTTTAGGTGGAAGGTGGAAGGTGGAAAGTGGGCAGTGTCGAAGAAACTTTAAATGCGCTGCTTGATATTGAGATGTATCTGGAATGAGGGCAGAAAACTGGAGTCCTAATTTTTCACTCTTGCGCCCAAATATTTTTGGTAGCTGACCATTTCTCAGTGTAGCTATGGTTGCTTAATGTTGTTGTAAACGGTTTTGCAAGAAATGTATTTATCATTTTGAGCACTGTGTTAAAATCATCAGTCTTGGTATCAATTTTACGGCTAAAAGCTTTCCATTTCTTTTGCATAGCAGAATCATCTGCAAAATTCACAACCTGCTCAAACTGTTCAATCGTAAACGTGTGTCCACGGTTTTCAAAAGTCTTTTTGAGTGCTTCGGTCAAAATATTGCCATCATAATCAAACTTATTTGCAAGATAGTAAATATCGTAATAATCTTTCATTCGGCTTGAAAATTCCATCAGGCTGAGAATTGCATCAAGTTTCTCGGCGATGGTCGTTTCGAGAGAATATGTATTTACTGTCGGCGCAGTAAAATCATCAAGTTGTGTAGGAATTTTTCGTTTTTCCTGCTTCGGCACAATAACATCGCCTACGCCGAAATCAATACTAAACGGTGTTTTGGTATTTTTGATATATGCTACAAGTGAAGCACCAATACCTGCATACTTTTTTTGAACAGCAATCGGTGAAATGTCTTTAATTTCAAAGGTAATAAAATCATTTTCTGTTGGAACAGCAATGATTTCTTCTAACACAACTTTTAACTGTTCAGGAGTATTGGGAACTTTCCGAAGAAGAAAATCCACATCCACCGTTACTCGGCTGTCAAAATCAGTAACCGAATATATAAACAATCCGCCTTTTAGCACAAGGTTTTCTGCATACTTTGATTTTTCTAATCGGCGCAGAAACTCCTCTTGGCAAAAAAGCTGCAAGCAAAGTTGATAACTTCTACCGCTTTCTTTTGCTTTGTTTTTTAGTCTTGCAAGTACGGACACAGCCATATCAGGCATTTAGAAGCACCTCCATTACATTCATCAGTTTTGTGTAAACACGCATTTCCTTTGCGTATTTTGAAAGATTACTTAAATTCTTTTTATCATCTGCGACATAGGCGTTAAGAGCCTTATTAAACAGCTCATTGTCGAGCTTAGTACGATATTTAAAGCAATCGCAAATCGTACGCTCACGGTCATAAACAGTAAGTTTTACTCCATTAAAATTGCCTTCTGTTTTTCCTATTTCATATTGAGAATTTTGAATGTAATATATTTTCATAGGCAAAGTATCAAATTTCAGTCTTGTTCTTGAAAATGTCCTTGGAACAGCGATAGACCATTGTCTTGGTGTAAAATCACTGTATCCATAATAAAAAAGTGCAGACTCAACACAAACAATACCTTCAGGAAGAAGCGAAGCAAGTATTTGTTCCTCTTTTATATCTTTTTTCTCGGCAAGCTGATAATATCCGTGTCGTATACGCTCGATATATCCGTCATTGCACAAATTGGCAACATCAAAATTTGAAAGCCCTGCGGAAACAAATTCAGAAGTTTTAGCAATGCCACCTGCATTATTTATTATCTTTTCAGCAGTTTCTTTTTTGTCCATTCATACACCAACTTTCAAACCACAATTATCTAAAACTGTGTTCTGAAAATATTCTAACACAAAAGGGAATGAATATCAACAACCTTCAACTCAAAGGGCTTCACGTTTTGGCTTTGCATCTCATGAACGCCTTCGTCTACAATCCAAAAGCCGCCAAAAGGCGGCTTTTGGCGGCTTTCTCTCTAACCGGGGTGGTAGGCGGTCAGCTGGTCAAAAACCTGGGGATAGCGTTTGACTGGTATGGGCAGCTGTATGCCTTTTACCATGTTTACCTGGTAGCGGTGGCAGTCGGTCACATAGTCCATGTTTATGATGTAGCTGCGGTGGATGCGCAGAAAATTGCCGGGCAGTCTCTGGGCCAGATCGCTGATGATCTCTTTGATTTCGAAGGCGCGCTTGACGCACACCACGCGGCATTTGCGGTGCATGGCCTCGATATAGATCACGTCGTTTAAATCGACATAGTAATCACCATTTTCGGCGTCTTTAAATTTGACGCGCTTTGGCTTTTCTTTTTTTATCCTGAGCTTTTTATCGACGATGTCGTAGGTTCTACGGCCAATGGCAAAGGGAAAGTCTTCGTTTTTTCCCAGCAGGTAGTCGGCAGGGTTAGAAACGTGCATAAAAATAACCTTCAGGTCCTCCGGCTCTTTCCGGTAGATAAAGGTGCACCGCTGATCCTGCACAAAAAAGAAATGGTTAACGCCGGTATTGGAGATGGTGTAATGGCCGTAGGCGGCAACGGTGTGGGTATCCTCGTAGAGCAGATCGTAGCACTCGTTGCTCACCGCAAAGGGGATTTCCTGCTCGATGCTCAAAATCTCACGTACATTCTCGATGCCTCTTACATATTGGTTGCCAAGGGGCCCGATCCACACAACGTTTTCATCCATGCTTTTTATAATCTCGTCCAGCTTTCTGTTATAGTGCAGCCGAATAATGTCTCTTGTCATATTTACCGCGTTTTTCATGACTCTGCCCTCCTGTTCGCTCTGCTAAAAACAGCGGTTTCCCCATTTTTGGGCGCACGAAACCAGACCCGCGCGCAATAACTTTTTTGACAGCAACAATGTTTTCATCCATACTCTCCTTTTAATGGTTCATTATGATGCCTTTAGCGTTAAGTTAGAAACTTAACGTTAAAGGTATAAGTATAACTATTATAAAGGGTAGCATATTAAAACAAAAATAACAAGTCTAAAAAAAATTACTTTTCAAATAATTTATCATTTTATATTTACTGCGTATTTTATAAAATTGCAATAGGCTTTTTAGACAGTTTAGCGTTAAGTTTCTAACTTAACGGCGCTTTTTGTTTTTTTAAAAGCATTCTGCTATTTTTTCCATTTGGCGGCGTTTCTGCTCTGTTACGCAATGGCTGTAGCGGCTTAGGGTAAAGCTTACACTGCTGTGGCCTAACAATACCGAAACGGTTCCCATATCCAACCCCAGTTCCAACGCCCGGGTCGCAAAACTGTGGCGCAAGCTGTGAAAGGTAAGGCCAGGATTAAGATTCAATTCTTTTTTTAACTGGTCGAAACGGTATGCCATTGTTTTTGCATCGTAGGCTTTCCCGGTTGGCGCGACAATGAGCGGCTGATTTTTATTTTGTTTTTTCTGTGTGGCCATATAGTTTTTTAAGACAGCCCTTAGTCCTGGATGCAGGGGAATATCTCTCCGGCTTTTTTGTGTTTTGGGGGTTAAATCTTCCACTGGGTAGGTGTTGGTCTGGGGGTTATAAATCCGCTGACGGTTGTGCCGCACATGCAGCACGCCGGTATCCAGGTCGATATCCTTCTGCCTGAGCCCCAGCACCTCGCCCAGCCGCATTCCTGTCGACAGCGCCAGCAGGATTCCCACATCCTTTGGCGATGTGCTCTGCCTGAGCCATTGGCTGAGCCTTTTGTGCTCGCGGTAATCCAGTATTTCTTTTTCCCGCTGCGGCACCTTGACCTTTGGAAGCTCTGGACGAACCAGGTGTCCCTGCTTTTCGGCGTCCTGAAGAATGGTGTTCAGGTAGGACAGTATGTCCTGAACTGTTTTTCCAGCCAATTTTTTGCTTAGAAAATTTTTGAATTTTTTCAGGTCTGCTCCGGTGATCTCGTCCAGATGTATTTGTCCCCAAAATGGGATAATGTGCGCGCGTTCATAGCTTTTATAGGTTTTCAGGCTGCTTTTTTTTACAGGACGCTCCCATGTTTTTAACCAGTCCTGCATGGTGATGCTTTCTTTCATTTTTTGCTCCTCTATCCTAAGAATAACTTTTGGTATGCTGTTTACCCGTAAGGTTTTTGTTAAGCTTAGTTTATCATGGGGCGCTGCCTTCTCCAAATCAATTTAATGCCACTCTGTCACTTAAAAACATGACGAACGGTCTTTTTTCAATGTGAACGGTAGGGCATGACCTGTAAAACGTGCTATAATATGAATAACCATACACCAAAGGAGATGTCTATGAAAACCCATGTAAAACATTTTGGCTTTGGGGCGCTGCTGCTCTTGGCCATGCTTTTATTTTTTATGCCTGGGGCGCACGCACAGGGCGCATCCGGAACTGCCTGTATACCGGACGCTGAAACGCTGGAGGCTTACCAGGCCGACGGCACGCTTTCGCAGCGCCAGGCCTTTTATGAAAATCTGGGGCTTAACCAGACCGATCCGGGGCTCATTGCCCAGGCTGCGGCCAGGGAAGGGGGCGCGGACAATCTGCGCGCTGTTCCAACAGACTGGAAAACGGGCATGGCCACCACCGGTGAGGCCAAAATATTGCTGATCCGGGTCGATTTTCCGGACTATGGCTTTGACAGCCGTGACACCGAGGAGGCGCTTCGGCAGATTGCCTTTGGCACGGCGGGCGAGGATCAGCCCGGCTACCCCTACGAGAGCCTTTCGGCCTATTACGCGCGTTCCTCCTATGGAAGGCTTAAGATCTCGGGGCAGGTGGCAAGCTATACCGCCGTCCATGACCGGGATTTTTA
The DNA here is from genome assembly GCF_003477535.1 of Eubacterium sp. AM05-23. Lineage (NCBI taxonomy): Bacteria > Bacillati > Bacillota > Clostridia > Eubacteriales > Eubacteriaceae > Eubacterium > Eubacterium sp. AM05-23. Next base: position 117,090 of record NZ_QUDF01000001.1, on the reverse strand, counting down.
CACCGGTGACATGGTGCTCCTCTTTAAGGAGGCCATGACTGCACTGGATGCGGATGGCATGGATTTTGGCCAGTTTGACGGCAACGGCGACGGGCTTATGGACGGGGTATATATCCACTTTGCCGGGCCTGATACGGGCTGGGGCAGCCCCTGGTGGAGCTACAAGACGCACTATAATGACTTTAACCCTCCCTTTGTGCTGGACGGCGTGGCGCTCTCGGACTATGTTACCCTGCACAATAACTCGGCCGACGGCGCCCAGACCCTCATTCATGAGACGGGGCATATGCTGGGTCTGGCGGACTATTATTCCTATGTCGATCAAAGCTACGAGAACGGTATCCGCACCTTTGACATGATGTATGATAACACTGGCGACCACAATGGCTTTTCCAAATGGCTGCTGGGCTGGATCGACCCTGGGGATATCACCCGGGTTTCGGCGGCGGACGGCGGCGCGGAGCTGGCTTTAAGCGCTATTTCTGGCAATGACGGCTCCAAAATCGCGGTGGTCTCCCCAACGGATTCGGGTATGTTCTCAGAATATTTCCTGGTGCAGTATGATGTGCCGGGCCTTAACAATGAGAAGCTTTATTACCCCGACGCGCCGGACAGCGGTTTCCGTATTTTTCATGTTAACGCTGCGCTGAACGCGGATGGCTCAAATTTTATGTATATGAACAAAACGCCGGCAGAGCCCAAGCTCATCGAGGCCGTTGGGCCAGAAAACCAGACGGCCCCCTTCACGCCTCTGTTTTACACAGACGGTATGCGCCTGGCGCCGGACACCACCCCGGACAGCAGCTTTTTCGGCGGTATGTATCAGGCCTACACGGGGGTGGTCATGGAAAACCTGGACACGAAAAACGCCAGCCTGAGCGTGCGGTTTGAAAACACGCCGCCGACGCCGCCGTCTCTTACCCTCACGCCAGACAGCCCCATGGATGATCTGACCAACCTGCCCGCCTTTACCTTTACCACCAATATCCCCGTCGAGGCCACGCTCTATGAGGGCACGCGGCAGCCGGTGATGCTGGAGGGGCCGGAGGGCTTCTCCTGCCGTATGCACTGTGTTATTAAGGAAAAAGCGCTGACGGTGGGGCCTGTGGACAGCTCCAACGTGGCGGCCCTTAAGGCCAACACGGAATACACCCTGGTATTTCCCGAGAAATATTTTGAGTTGGGCGGGGGCGTCCGTTCCCAGGAAATGCGCTTTTCTGTGAAAACCGGCGATATTCCCGCTGTCGCAGGCACTGGCGTGCTGGAGCCGGCTTCTGGCTTTGCCTTAAAAAAGAGCGCGCTTTCGCCGCTGTCGGACGGACGGTTTTTCCGTTTTATCGGGCAGTGTAAATCTTCCGGTGAAAGCTATTTTGATTATTTTGAGCAGCTGCAGCTCCTGATGGTCGACGCTGATTTCCAGACCAGCCTGCTGAAGCTGGAATCGATCCCGAACCCTGAATCTTACACCGATCTTCAGGGCTTTGCCCTTGCCGGAGACAGGCTTGCGCTGGCGCTCTATAATCGCGCCGACGATAAAACGGATCTCTACGCTGTCGATTTAGACGGCGAGGTGCTGGCCGGCCCTTACACGGTAAGCGGCAGCCCCAATTTCTTTGTGTGCGGCGGCAAGCTAAAGACCTGGAAGTTTGCCTACGGCATCGACGAGGGGGCGTCCAGCCTACAGGTCGAGACCATCGACTTCAAAAACCCGGTTACCGTCGACACAATCTATGGTGAGCGGCTCAACAGCGAGCTCAGGCTTTTCCCCGTCGACGCCACCCAATACGCGGTCTTTGAGCGAAGCTCCACTGGCCTGTGGGAATATCAGGATTACCTGAGCCTTTACAGCGCGGACAGCGCGACGCCAAAATGGCGAACGGAGTGCACCACCACCAACGATACCGTTGGCGTGGGTATCCTAAAGGGGCGCATTGTCCGGATCGAGACGGCCTATATGGGTGACACGGCCAGCCGGGCCAGCTTTACCAGCCAGTACAAAAAGCTTCTGGCCACCACCTTTGATGAAAACGGCAGTGTGGCAGAGGGGTCTAAAGCGCTGGGGCGTGTCCGGGTTGGGATGAACAATGCTCCAAATGCTTTTTCTGTGAAAAGCGGCTCTGCCGGCATCGCGGTGGAAAGTGCCTTTACCGCCCCGGCGCTGCCCTTCCCTGACAACGACAATGACACGGAATGTCGGGACTTTTTCTTCATTAGCGGCGACGGCCAGACAAGAGCCATGAGCGGCCAGAACGTGCTCCCGGGTTTGTGGGCTGGCAACCGCTACCTGATCACAGGCAATGACCTGATCACAGGCAATCTCCTCTACTACCAGACGGAGACCATTTTTGCGGACACGCCGGTAACGCCCGACACGCCCGACACACCTGTAACACCGGATGCCCCCGACGCCCCGGACAGCGGCGCCAACCCTGCCGCAGCTTCGGGCAACACCGGCGGCAATCTCTCCACCGGTATTTTGGGCGCACAGGCCTCCCCCTATGTCTGCCTTGCCCTTCTGGGCGCAGCCCTCTGCGGTCTGGCTGTTTATCGAAAAAACAGCTGACAGCACGAACAAAGCCTTCCGGCATTTTGCCGGAAGGCTTTTAGGTTGAAAGTTCAGGAATATTGCCCAAAAATGACAAGCGGTCGCTTTTTGATGTAAACGGTATGCCGGTGTGGTTGATAATATGATATAATAAATGTAGCTTCATTGTATAAAGAAGTAAAACGAGAGGAGACTATTGTGAAAAAACGGATTTTATGTATTTTACTCAGCTTGCTCATGGTTTTATCGCTGGTTCCAGCGGGCGCACTGGCTCAGGAGGAAGAAACGCCAGTGTCCTATGATAACTGTGCGGCGGGTGAGGCCATTGTGTGTATGGAAAAAGCTTCGCCGCTCTCACGCAGCGCGGTACCAAGCCTGCTGGCTGGCGCCGAGGTGCTCATGGACATCTCTGAAGCCCCGGCAGCAGGGGCGCGCAGCCTGTCGGCGGATGCCGGCGGTCAGGTGCTGGCGCTGGTGCGGGACGAGAACCGCAGCACAGAGGAGCTCATCGCTGAGCTTAACACCTATCCGCAGGTGGCCTTTGCTGAGCCAAACTATGCCATCTCGCCCATCACAGACGAGGCCAGTGTACCGGCAGCTGTAACGCCGGAGCCATCGGCGGCTGTGGAGGAAAGCCCTGCGCCTGAAACCGCTGTTCCGGCGGAAAGCAATACTGCCGCAGCGGCGCCGGCTGCCGAGGCAGCGCAGGCTGCACCTGCTGCCAAAGCGCCTGGCGCTGTCAACACAGCGGATACCATGACCAATTACCAGTGGGCTTATAACAACACTGGCAACTATTTCAGCTCTCTAAAGGGCTTTGACATGCGTTACGACGGCTGGAATCAGGTTTCTGGCACCTCGGGCAATGACGATGTTGTCATCGCTGTGCTGGACACAGGGGTGGACGCCGAAAACCCGGATCTCAAAAATAAAATGTGGAGCCGCGGCGGTCTGGATCTGCCCGGCGGTGAACATGGCATCAACTATGGCGGGTATACTGATGAACAGATGGCGGACACCTCTGACCCCAACGGCCACGGCACGCACTGCGCAGGCATTATCGGGGCAGAATGGGGAAACGGCGGTGTTTCCGGCACCTCACAAAACGCCAAAATCATGGCGCTGCGCTACGGAAGCTTTATCTCCACTGTGCTCGCGTGCTATGACTACATGGCCTCTGCCATCGACCTTGATGTAAACCTAAAGGCTGTCAACTGCTCCTTTACCAGCTCTGGCTCTCCAAAATCTCTGGATCTGGCTGTAGAAAAGCTTGGTAAAAAGGGCCTGGTCTCTGTCTACGGGTCTGCCAACTCGGCAACGGATAACGATAAAACCGGGATTCTGTCCTCTACCTTTATCGATAACCCTTACGCCGTTGTGGTGGACGCCGCCAACGCCTATGGCCAGATGGCTCTCTACAGCTGCTATGGCCAGCGCACCACGGATATTGTGGCGCCCGGCTCCCGGATTCTTTCTACCTGGCCAACGGATCAAGCCTTTTATTATCCGGAATTTTCAAACAGCAATCTCTTTTACGAGGGCTTTGAAAACGACGGTTCGCTCAAATTCTATACCGACGCTGATCCGGTTAAGGGTAAGGAATGCGGAGAAATCACCGGAGAAAAGAGGTATAACGGCCAAAAGAGCTTAAAGCTCCAGGGCACCGCGGAGGGCAATACGGTTTACTCACAGCCCGTTGACCTGACCCAGGCTTCTGGCTTCGATCCTTCTGCCCCTTATCGTTTTTCACTGAGCATTGCGGGTGCAGAGAAAAACGGCAACGGCCAGGCCGACATAAAAGTCCGCCTGAAAGACGGCACTTTCGCGCCGCTCAACAACGCCGCCGAAGATTCTTTTGCCCGCGGACGGGACGGCGGCTTTAACGGCCTCGGCTCTGGAGAGGCTCAGATTCTGCCTGAAAATACTGATTATAAGAATTTCCAGCTCTGCCTGACTTTAAGGGGTATTGATATGGTATTCCCCAACGGCCACGGCGAATATTCCTATCAGGATAACGCGGTCTACATCGATAACCTGGGGGTTGGCAGCGAAACCCTTCCCTATAATTATTCGGACGGTACCTCCATGGCAACGCCCATGATCACTGGCGCGGTGGCGGTGCTGGCTGAGCGCTACAAAGATGACAAAGCGGCCAAACGCGCTGCCCGCACCATCGGCAGTGTCAAAAAATACGATAAATTTAAGGACAAATGCGTGTCGGACGGCTTCATCGACCTGAGCCAAGCTGCTACGGATAATCCTTACCCGGTGGTCAACGCTGCGGCTATCACAGACGACACAGTGACCATCGACGGCTATTTCTTTGGTCAAAACCCGGCCGTCACCATTGGCGGAAAAGCGGCCCAAATCCAGTCGAATGAAACCACTGACAACGGCGGTCAGCGGCTGGTGGTCTCACGTCCTGCGGATGTGAGCGGCATGGCCCGGGTATCGGTCACTTCTTCTGAAAAGGGTGAGGGACACCAGTCCTACGACTTTGGCGCGATCAAGGATGTGGCTTATTTTGAAAACACCCTGCCCCTGCCCGAGGACGCTGCCTTTTACGATACGGAGGCTTACCAGATGGTGGGCTATGGGGATTACCTCTACTGTATCCCGCATTTTTATAACTTACCTGAGATTGTGACCATGCTCTGGCGGTTTAATGTCAACACCCAAACCTGGGATCAGGTGGCGCTGCCTGAGGACGCCCCCATGATTAATGCGACGGCGGTTGTCTGGCAGGACAAGCTGCTGATTTACAGCCACGATATCGGTACAGTGGGCACAATCCTGACCTATGACGGCAGCACCTGGACGCAGACGCCTGGCTTTAGCAACGAGGAACTGCCCTCCTCCGCTACTCTGGTAAACAATGACGGACAGCTGCTGGCAGTGGGCGGCGCCTCAAGCAATGCGGTTTACGCCATCGATTTAGACAACCATACGCTTACCCCCATGGGTAACACCCTTCGGACAGCCAGGGGGACGCTGGTCAGCGCCGGCCATGGGCAGCTTATTGTCAGCGGCGGGCTGGAAGCCGGCAACCAAAACGGTACGCTGCCGGGTGTTGAACGGCTCACGCTGGATAACGGCGTCTTTACGGCTGCTAAGCTGGATATGACGGGGATTAAAACCGGCAATCTGTCCGGCTTTGCCAGCGCTGCTGTTAAAGACGGTTTTATGCTGGTTGGGCCAGAGACGGACACGGGCAGCACCGATACCTATACCCTCGGCGCTTCGGGCAATCTGACGCCTTATGAAAAACGGGTGGATAACGCGGCGCTGGCCAATCCGTCGGCCGCGGCCTATAAAGGACAGTTTTATGTTCTGGCCCGCACCTATACCACCGACAGTAATTTTATTTTTAAATCCACGGCTGTGCAGACCGAGGATCCTGTAACGCCGGATACTCCGGTAACTCCGGATAACAACGGGGACGGCAATGCAAATAATGTGGGCACAGGCATAGCGGGCATGATGCCCATAGCCAGCGCCGCTGTCCTGCTGCTCTGCGCTGCGGGGATTGTGTTCTTGGTGATGAAAAGACGTAAGAAGATGTGAGGCTAAAGCCTTAAAAAGTAAAACTTGAATGGAGAATGTAGAATTGAGAATTGAGAATTACCGGAGCAAAATGCTGCTGCATTTTGATTAGAAGCGGCCGGAGGCCGCAATTTTGATCGCTTGAGCCAGGGCGAAAGCGTTCTGACATTCTCCATTTTCCATTTTCAATTCTCCATTAATACCGCTTCACATTTTGGCTTTGCAGCTTTTGACCGTCTTTTTCGACAGTCAAAAAGCGTTACCGGAGGATCTCCGGTAACGCTTTTTTTATGGGCAGGCCACAAGGTTTTCGGCGGTTCTTTCCATATCCAGCAGCAGGATAATTTTATCTTTGTGGGTATAGATCGCTTTTTCCCTTGGGCGGCCGGCGCTCAGCCTTCTGGCGGCGTCGGCTGTTCTCTCGGCTTCGTCAACAGCCTGGATATAGGGCTCTTTTAGCAGGGCAATACCGAACTGGTACACGCCGCTTCGCAGAATCAGCAGCACGGGCGCACGGCTTTCAGGTATTTTCTCTTCTTCCAGCTGCACAACGGGCACCACCATGCCTTTGTAATGGTACACGCCGCAAAAATAGGAGGGCTGACAGGGGATGCTGTGGAGACGGGTATCAAAACAGATTTCGACGATGTTTTCAAACTCGGCCGCATAGGTTTTTCCGCTGCTTTCAAAGCACAGGATTTCCTTTTTATTCTGGTCTTTCATCGCCCTCTCCTTCCCTTCTGGCGGCATTCCCAACTCTGCGGATCAGGGCCTCGATATCCAGCGCCATACAGATTTGTCCGTCACCCATGACGCTGCAGCCGTTCATGGCTGTCTTTTCTTTAAAATGCTCGCCAAACAGTGCCGGCAGGGGCTTTAGAACGATTTTTTCCCGCTGCATAACCAGCCCTGCCTTGATGCAGGTTTCCCGCGCCGGCCCGCGCACATGCAGGATGATCCGTTCTGGGCGCTCGCTTCTGTCTAACCCGTAGTGCCTGGCAAGGTCAATGATGGGCAGCGCCTTGCCCTCGCAGATGATCACCTCCTCACCATTTTCCATATGGAGGTTAGGATTTTCCTGGGTGTACTCAAAGTAACGCTGTACCTGATGTGCTGGCAGTGAAAACATCTGGGTCCCGGCGCTGAACCGGATGCACTCTACGATGGTATGGGTCAGAGGCATGTTCAAAATCACGGTGGTGCCCTGTCCCTTTTCGCTTTCGATGCGCAGATGGCCGCCGGCCTCATCGGCAATTTTTTTGACAATATCCATGCCTACGCCACGGCCGGAGTACTCGTTGGCCACCTGGTTGGTGGAAAGCCCTGGCAGGGTGCTGAGCTCAAGAATTTCTTCTGTGGTATACGTTTCCTCAGGCTTGGTAAACAGATTTTTTTCCCGGGCTTTCTGGCGGAGCTTTTCCACATCCATGCCTCTGCCGTCATCGCTTATTTTGGCAACAAGCTCGCCGCCGTGGCTCTCAACCGAAAGCCGGATATCTCCCTCGCGGCTTTTCCCAGCCTTTTCCCGCTCTTCGGGCGCCTCAATGCCGTGATCGACAGCATTGCGCATAATGTGCATGGCGGCCTCCAGCAGCTGGTCCATGATGTTATTGTCGGCCTCCACATCCTGGCCTGTGACGGTCAGGTTCACGGCTTTATTCTCTGACCTGGCCACATCCCGCAGCACACGCCGCAGCTTTGGCACAATCCGCTCCACTGGCACCATGCGCATATGAATGACGGTGTCTTCCAGCGCCTCCAGCACCTGGTGGGTCTGAACGGTCAGCTTCTCGACGTCGTCACCACAGTGCATTGCCTCCAGCCTGCTGGTCAGCGAGGAGACGAAAAGCATGAGCTCGCCGAGAAGGTTCTGGACATGATCCAGCCGGGCTGTCCGAACGTTCAAAAATTCGCTTTCTACCTTTTCAACTGCTACATAATCGGCTTCTTTTTTATCCCCCGCCCCGGGCAGTGGCGTAATGGCCTGCTGCCTCGCCTCTGGAACAGGCAGTGGGTTCTTGGCCAGCAGCTCACACTGGCTTACAAAGAGCCCTCTCTGCAAAATGGGCAGGGCTTTTTCCAGCGCCTCCTCCGCGATGCAGAAGAGCATGCCGCTTTCTCTTATAAAATCGGCGCTTTCCGGGTGCTTTTCCGGGCTGTCTGGAAAGCACTCTGCGCCGGGACAGGCCGCGCTCAGCTGCTTCATGAGCATAAAGGCCCGCACATTTTCCATTTTGCAGCCCTGTTCAAAGGTCACTTTGACGATCACGCCGGGCTTTTTAAGAAACGCGGGCAGGCTTTCCTCGGTCTGGCCGCTGCCTGCCTGTTCCGGGGTCTTGATCTGATCCAGGCAGCCTTTAATCCGGCGCTCGAAGACGTCGGCACTTTCGGGCATGTAGTCCTCCCTGTTCATTCTTCCCAGCTCGGCCTTTATAAAATCGGAGGCGTCAAAGAGCAGCTCGAAAATTTCTTTTTCGGCTTTTTTCATCTGCTGCGGATCGTCCCGCAGCTCTGAAAACAGATCCTCAAGCCGGTGCGCGGTGGCCTGAAGACTGTCAAGCCCCATAATGGCCGAGGAGCTTTTGGTGGTATGCATAATCCTGAAAATGCTGTTGATATCCTCGGCCGTAAGCGCTCCAGACGCCTCGGACCGGAGCAGGATTTCGTCCAGCTTCTCCATGAGCTGGCCGGTTTCCAGCAGGTAGACCTCCAGCATTGCCTGTACGTCGGCTTCAAAAAAGCTCATCTCAAAGCCCCATTTCCTGGGCTTCGCGGTACCAGACGCTGCGGTTTTTTCCGCTGCGCTTGCCTGCGTAAAGCGCTTTGTCTGCGCGCTCGATATTATGCTTCATATCTTCGGTTTCGTCATACACGGAGAGGCCAAGGGTAATGGTACAGTTAAAGGATGTATCGCCGTCCACAAAGGGAAAAGCTTCTACCTCGCCCCGGATGCTCTCGCTGATCTCATAGGCTTCTTCCTCTGTGACGGAAAACAGCACGATCAGAAACTCCTCTCCGCCCCACCGGATCACGCGGTGCCTGCGGCAGATGCTCTCCATAATATTGGACACACAGATCAGTGCCACGTCTCCGGCCTCGTGGCCGTACTGGTCGTTGACAATTTTAAAATCATCCACGTCACCCATGATCAGGACACAGCCCACATCCTTCCGATTATGGCTCTGCATTTCGCCCATGAGGTCATCCTGCACGTAGCGCCTGTTATAAAGACCGGTTAGCCCGTCTCTGAAGGCCATATAATTGAGCTTTTCCATATTGTTTTTGAGCTCCCGGTTCATCCGGTCCAGCTCATCCTTCTGTTTTTTCATGCTCAGGTGCGCGACGACGCGGGATTTCAGCTCTTCCTGCCCAAAGGGCTTTTTAATATAATCGCAGGCGCCAAGGGAGAACCCCCGCATCACGTCTTTATCACTGTCCTTTGACGTGATAAAAATAATGGAGGCGTTGTTCTCATCTCTTTCCTGAAGCTGTCTGCAAAGATCATATCCCTCTGCGTCTGGCAGCACCACATCCAGCAGAACCAGATCGGGCCTGCACAGCTCCATGGCGGCCAGCGCCTCTTTTGCTGAGTGGGCTTCCTCCAGATTGATGTCTTCCTCTTTCATGATGTTTTTTATTTGCTGGCAGATCAGTATGCTGTCGTCAACAATCAATACGGTCTGCCTCTCTGATGCTCTCATTACCATTTTCTCCTTTTACCTTTTCCTACGTTTTCTTACAGCAGCTTTGTCTTGCGGTTTATGCCCCGGACCTCCAGCTTTCCGGTCTGTGCTGAAAACAAAATGGTCCGGCCATGGCTCATCCCGATGTCCTCTGCCACAATGGGAATGCCCTCGCTCTTTAAAACCGCCTTAACTGCCTTTATGTTTTTCTCGCCAATGCCGGTTTCTGCCTGGGCCTGCTGAAACATTTCTGCCCCGCCTGCGATTTTGGCGACCAGCCGTTCCCGTTTTGCGCCATAGCCTGCCATGAGCTCCTGAAGCAGCCGCTTGATGCCAGTGTCTGCAAACTGGTATACATTGTTCTGGTTGACTGCTGTTCTCTGATAGGGCAGAAGAATGTGCAGCATGCCCGCCACCTTAAGCTGGTGATCGTAAAGACAGATACCCACACAGGAGCCTAAAGCATATGAAATTAAAACAGCCGGGCTTTCTGCCACCTTGCCATCGGCGATTCCTACAATGATTTTTTCCATTTATCCGTTTAACACCTGAAGGATTTTATCAAGCGTTTCAATCTCAGGCAGAAACAGCACGTGGCTGGTAAAATCATTGCCTTCGACGCTGAACTTATTTTCGATGAGCATGAGCTCATCGCTCAAATTGGCAAAGTGGATCATGGGCACGCTTAAAATCGCGCCGATCATGTCACAGCAGATGTCTGGCACAGATACGTGCACCTTTACCCCCATCAGCTGTGCCAGGGCGTTGATGTAGGCGCCGCACATCACATTGCCAATCTCGCAGACGGCGGAGCTGCTCATCTCATCCAGGGCTACCAGCTCCCGCTCTTCCTCGCCCAGCAGGGCGTTCAGGATGTTCTGTGTAAAGGTCTCATCCAGCAGAAACATAAAAATTCCGGACAGGTCCCCGCTGATTTCTAACATGATGCCTGTTCCCAGTGTCTCGGGGCCGCCCAGCAGCTCGGGCGTGTCCTGATAATTGACGATGCGTATCGCGGGCAGGCCAACGGAAAAAGTTTTTCCCACCATGGCGGAAAGGGCTGTGATGGCGTTGCCGGTACCGATATTGCCGATTTCTTTAAGCATATCTTCTGAGGCGGCGTCCATGTCTGAGTATTTCATCATGTGTTGTCACCGCCTCTTTTTTTGCCAAGGGCGGTTTCTACTGCCTGGATAATCTGTTCGGGCTTAAAGGGCTTGACGATAAAGTCTAAGGCTCCGCTCTGCACAGCCTCCAGAATCATGGCCTCCTGGCCGACGGCAGAGCACATAACCACTACCGCGTCCGGGTCTTCCTTTACAATGGACTTAAGGGCTTCGATGCCGTTCATCTCCGGCATGGAGATATCCATCAGCACTGCATCGGGCTTTTCGGCTTCGTAGACCGCGCAGGCCTCTACGCCATTGGCAGCTTCAAAAATCTGTGTGTAGCCTGCTTCGCTTAGTATCTTCTTTAACATGGCCCGCATAAAGAGCGCGTCATCTACGATTAATATTTTATTCTGCATTCCCATGTCTCCTGTTTACTCAAATTCAAATTGCTCTACCAAATTTTTAAGCAGCTGTGCCTGGGCGGATAATTCCTCGCTGGCGGCCGCGCTTTCCTCCGATGTCGCCGAGTTGCTCTGTACGATTTCGGATATGAGCTCGATGCTGCTGCGTATCTGGGCGATGGCCTCGGCCTGCCGGGTGGAAGCTTCGGATATTTTATCGACCACACCGCTTACCTCCTGGGCGCCGTCCACAACCTTTACCAGTGATCTGCCGGTCTCGTCGGCAACAGCCATGCCTTCTTCCACGCTCTCGTTATTTTTGAGCGCCAGCTCTGCGGTCATCTTAGAAGCCTCGGCAGCTTTGGCGGCCAGCCGCCTCACCTCGTTGGCGACCACGGCAAAGCCGCGTCCGGCATCTCCGGCGCGGGCGGCCTCGACCGAGGCGTTGAGGGCCAGAATATTGGTCTGGAAGGCAATATCCTCAATCTCCTTGACAATGCCGGTGATCTCGCTGGAATTCTTTTTAATCTGGGTAATGCATTGGATAAGCTCCTGCATCTGAGTATTACTGTCCAGTATCTGGCAGCCCACCTCGTCGGCAATGCGGCTTGAATTGACTGCGTCATCGGCATTATTTTTTACACTTTCGGATATATCGTTGATGCTGGAGGCCAGCTCCTCAATGGACCCTGCCTGCTCTGATGCGCCCTGGGCCAGAAGCTGTGCCCCGTTTGACACCTGCTCTGCCCCTCCGGCTACCTGCTCGGCGCTGCTTCCAATCTGCTGGAGAGAATCCTTTAACAGTGCCGAGATTTTTTCCATGGCTTTATTGACAGCGATAAAATCGCCCTTAAACTGCATGTCTGTTTTATAATCCAGATGTCCCTCACCCAGGGCGGTCAACACTTTCTGTATTTCTTCCACATAGCTGCTGAGCGCCGCGGCGGTTTCCCGGATACTGTCGGACAACTGGCCAAATTCATTCTTGGACGTATATTCAAGATCAATTTTCAGTCTGCCCTCGGAGATGTCCTTAGCGGCTTCCTGTACTTTTTTGATGGGCTCTGTAATGCTTCGGCTGATGTAAAACCACATAAGGCAGGTGATAACCAGGATAACCGCTGCCATGCTTACCAGGACGATAAGCATCCGGTTTTCTACGCCCTGAGCACTGCCCAGATATTTCTGGACGTCTTCCTCAGCCGCGTTACCCAGGCTTTCCAAAGCATCTCTCGTTATCTTGGCCTGGGGCTCATACTCGACGCGGTACAGCTCCAGGGCTTTTTCCTTGTTCCCCTGTTCCAGAAGCCTGATCATCTCATTCCGCGCGGGTTTCAGGGAGGCAATCTGTTTCTCCACTTCTGTAAATAAGGCTTCTTCCTCTGTATAATCCCTGTCCAGCTCCTCCATACCGCTTTCAATAAGCGCAATATAGCTTTTAGCCTCCTCCAGATAGGTCTGGCTCTCCGCCTCATTGATTCCCGAGGCCACACAGAGAAGATCCCGCCCAACGCCCTGAATGGCGCTGCGCATGGTCAAGGTCGTGGTGGCCACCTGGTAGGGCTTGTCATAAAATTCTCTCAGGGTTCCCCCAACGCTTTTTATACCAAAAGCCGCTGCCACGACGGTCCCAATATAAAAAACAATAATACAGGCAAATGACAGCAGCAGCTTGGTGGCAGTGCTTAAATTTTCTATTTTCTTTTTCATCTGGCTCTCCCTTTTTTACAAATTGTATTTATAATTGTTGACAGCACTTATCTCTGCTTTTCCAGTTTTGAGGTAGAAATACACTGTACGTCCAAAGCTGTCTCCAGTATCCTCTGCCTTTATGGGAATCGCTTTTTCCCGCAGCCATCTGCGCGCCGCCTCGATATTTTGCTTTCCAATATCCCCGTTTTCAAGCTTATCGGCAAAGCGAAAAATTTTAGCGCCGCCGATCACCTTGGCCCACAGCCTTTCAAGGCGCGCCCCTTTTTCCAGAAGCCCTTCGAGCAGGGCTTCGAGCGCTGTATCCACATATTTCAGGCGATCCTCTGGGTTGCTTTCCTTCGCTTTTCGGCTGTCTGGAAACAGGGTGTAGGCCATACCGCCTGTCTTCAGCGCTTCATCATAGAGACAGACCACAATGCCTGAGCCCAGGGCCCGGACGATAAATATATCCTCGTGACTGCCAAGGGCCAGATGGTTTGGCCGAAGCTGGCAACTGTTCATAATGTCACCCCCACGGCTTGCAATAACTGGCAGGTCGATTCCTGATAAAGCATTAAACCCAAATGATTCATGTTGCTGTCCTCCTTCAGATAAAAGCCATTCTCTATACAGACAGTGTCCTGGCCAAGTCCCATGATCCAGCTGGCCGGATCGGTTACCATGGCGCCCAGCATGTCAATGGAAACTGCCGGCTGGGAAATATGGATCTGCTTATGCATATAGGCCGAGATCGCTGTAAAATAGGAGGATGCCATAATATTGGTAATCTCCTGAATAACGGAAAGCTTATACTCATCCATCTCCCGAAAGTTTGCGGGGCAGCCGATGGTTTTCATCAACAGCTCTCTGACAAAGGGTTCTGTCAGGACAAACAGCAGCATTCCGGAAATGTCTCCGTAAAACGGCAGCAGAATTCCCATTGCGCTCTCATCTATTTTTCCAAAAGCCTCTGGCAGTCTGTCGCACTCCAGGGGTATGACCTGTGGCTGCCTGGCAATGATCTCCTCAGAGATCAGATGCGAAAGGGCAGTCACCGCACTGCCGCTGCCTATATTGCCAATCTCCTGAAAGGCGTCCTTTGAAAGAATGTCTATCTCACTTCTCTTCATTGCTCACGAACTCCCCTTAGAGTGATTTTTTTACCATTTCGACAAGCTTGTCATTCTGAAAGGGCTTGACAATAAAATCATGAGCGCCCATCCGCACAGCTTTCTCGATGGTGGCCTCCTGCCCAATGGCCGAGCACATAATCACCCGGGTATCAGGCTCCAGCTTCAAAATCTCCGCGAGTACTTCAATGCCGGATTTTCCGGGCATGGTAATATCCAGCAGAACCAGCTTTGGCTTGTGCTTTTTAAACAGGTGGATGGCCTCACTTCCGTCTTTTGCTTCAATGAACTGGCTAAACCCGCCATCACTCAAGGCATTTTTAATAATTCTGCGCATGAACATGGCGTCATCCACAATCAATATCTCATTCATCCTCTTCTCCTCTGTCTCTTCATCTTTCATTTTTTTGAAAACAGTAGCATCGTCGCTGTAATTTCCTGCGGCGTCCGCTCCATCTTGGCGCCGCCCTTCTTTTTCGCTTCTGTGGGCATACTGCTGCTCACGCAGCTTTCAGCCTTCTGCACAATGGTGCTGGCTCCGGCTCTTTGCATCTCTAAAAGCCCCTGGGCGCCGTCTTTTCCAAAACCAGTCAGGATGATGCCCAGAGCATCTGCGCCTGCGCAGGCCGCGGAGGAAAAAAGCACATCCACTGCCGGGCGCACTCCGTTTATCTTCTCACCGTCCTCGTAGACCAGAAAATATCCCCCTCCGCGCTTCACAACTTTCAGATGCCGGTCATCTTCCGCAACATAGACGGTTCCGGACAGAACCATCTCCCCGTTCCGTGCTGCCTTGACTTTCATGGTGCAGTACGCATCCAGATAGTCTGCCATGCGGGCGGCAAAACCTTTGCACAAATGCTGCACAATGACGATGCCCGGTGTGCTCTCTGGCAGATCCCGGATAATCGAAAGTATGGTCGACGGTCCCCCGGCAGAGGCGCCGATTACGATCAGCTTCTGGCTGGCTGGTTTTTCCTTCATACAGGCCTACCACCTTTCTGCCCGTTTTATTCTGGCTTTCGATAGATCGCCGATCCCATAAATTCCAGGGTTGTAAACTCTCTGGGCAGTACCTCCGCCAGGCCTACAATCAGGTAACCTCCGGGTCTCAGGCTGTTTTCCAGCCGGCTGATCATCGTTTTTTTTGAGGCTGTGTCAAAATAGATCATCACGTTTCTGCACAGGATCAAATCGTATTTTTTCCAGGTATTTTCCGGTTCCATTAAATTTTGGTTTTTAAACTGAATGTTCTTTTTTAAAAACTTTTTAATCTCAAAGCTCTTTTCATCCTTAACAACACAGTATTTTTCCTGCCACTGCGGCGGAAGATTCCTAAACTCCTTGATGGGGTAAATGCCCCGACGGGCACGCTCCAGCGCGCTTTCGCTGATATCGGTCGCTGTGATATGGGCTGCCGGCGCCGCGCTGTTTTCCTGTGCGAAATCCTGAAAAAGCATGGCGAGGGTATAGCACTCCTCCCCGCTTGCACAGCCGGCGCACCAGGCCTGATAATCTGTCTTATTTTTGGCGGCCTGTGGCAGGATTGTTTTCCGTATAAAATCGAAATGCCTGGGCTCCCGCATAAAATAGGTGTAGTTTGTGGTAAGGCGGTTGATCATCTCACCTGCCAGACGGCCGCTTTTATCGGCGCGTACCGCTTTCATATAATCCTTAAAGCTCGCGATCCCGCAGCGGTCCAGCTCACTTCTCAGGCGGCATTCAATCAGGACTTTTTTCTTTTCCAGGTTAATGCCATATTTTTCCCGGACATAGTCTACGATGTCCAGAAATTCCAATGTTCCAAGCCTGATCAATTTTCCCCGCTCCTCCACAACGCTGCCTGTTCCGCAAGAACCTCTGACGCTACCGCTATATTCTCCTCGACATCTGTGCACAAAATTCCCAACAGGCTGTCGTCACCATTTTTGATCTCCACGCCGCATTTCCAGTCTGGCTTGTTTTCGGCGCTCTGGCATTCTTCCACGACAATGTACGGGACAGGCCCCCTGTCTCCCAAAAGCAGGCCGGCAATACCATCCGGCGCTTCGGGCACTCTCACAAGCTCAGGATTAATACGGACATTCTCAATTTTATCAACTGGAATATAATATGCCTGCTCACCCATTTTTATTTTCAGGCATACCACTGAGCCATGTCTTTCTGCATTATTTGACTGCTCCATTTTTACCTCTCTTTACTAAGGCCAGATAACCGGCGCCAGCATCTCTATGGGGGCTGGCTCCGCATAGTAATAGCCCTGAGCCATGCTGCACCCAACTTCTTTTAAAAACTGTTCCTGCGCCGCTGTCTCAATACCTTCTGATATCACCTGGATATCCAGCTCTTTTGCCATATGAATGACATTGGTCACAACGATTTTTTCCCGTTTTGTCATATCCAGTTTAAAAAAATCGCGGTCCAGCTTTATGATGTCCACCGGAATGTCCTTAAGCATGCTCAGAGAGGAGTAGCCTGTGCCAAAATCATCCATAGACAGCTTAAAGCCCTCTTTCTTGATCTCTTTTACAATTTTCAGAATAATGGATGGGTTGTCCAGAAAAGCGCTTTCGGTGAGCTCCAGCTCAATGAGCTCTACCGGAATCTTGTACTGCTGGCAGATATCTACCAGCTCTCCTGGAAAATTGGCTTCTCTTATATGGACTCTTGAAATATTTACCGCAACCGGGTATGCTTTTCTGCCTTCTTTTATCCAGCCTGACAGATCCTGGCATACCTGCTCAAAAACGCAGCGGTCAATCTCTGTGATAAACCCATTCCTTTCAAACAAAGGAATAAAGGAATCCGGCTGAACCAGGCTTCCATCCGGCTGGCGCCACCGGACCAGCGCCTCCAAACCACTCCAATCGCCGCTGGCCACATCGATTTTTGGCTGGTAATACACAATAAACTCCCCGCCGCGCAGCGCGGACTTCATCCGAGAGGCAAAATACTTTTCCTGATCCCGCTGGCTCTGCATCTCCTTGTTAAAAAAAGCGTAATTGCTTTTATGATAATCCTTGATGGAACGGCGCACTGCATTGGCGCATTCGATCATGCTTTCCACGCTGTCCTGATCCTCCTCAGCGCAGACTCCTGCCATGCAGATAAAGGGAAAAAATAAAACCATTTTCGCCGAAAGCCGTTCAACCCTCTGCAGCAGCTGCTCGATCCTCTGCCTCAGCGCTTCCGGCGTTTCATAAAACAGCATCAGTACAAAGGCATCGGCCTTGACACGGGCATAGCATTCTTCCTCTTCTATAAAGGTATGTAGCATACGGCTGATTTCAATCAAGACGCGGTTTCCCGTTTCATAGCCGAACTCGGTGTTGACCACCTTAAAATTTTTGACATCAAAAGTAATCACTGCGCGCTTTTTCCCAAAAACGCTGCGTTTTTCAGCCTCCAGCAGAAACTTGCTCAGGTTCCAGGCGCCGGTCAGGCTGTCTTTATAGGCGATCCGCAACCGGTATTTCATAGAGCGCAATTGAAGAATATTGGCTGTAATGATTTTACAGGAAAGGGAAAAGGTCGCGATTTCCTCCTCCTGCCATAAACGTTCCTCCTTCAAATCACAGAGGCTGATATAACCGGCGAAGGCTTCCTCCTCCAGAATAATGCTCTGCATCAGGGCTTTTGTCCCTCTGATCCGCTGTCGCTCTGCCATGACGCGGTTAATGATGTTAAAATCCTCAAAACGGTTACAGACAAAGATACCATTTTCATCAAATTCCTGCTGATAGCTCTCAGTCATCAGGCCCGGAATCAGACTCAGGTTGTCATTCATGACCAGACGGTTTGTGATATTCCACTCATAGGTCAGCTCAAAATATTTTTTATCCGCTGTCCGCTCTACCACATAGGCCTGCTCAACCCCAAAATAACGGCACAATCTCTCAAGCCCCATCTCAATACTGAGTTCCATGTCACGGCACCCAAAAACCATATTGGTAAGCTCTGTGATAAAGGCCATGTCCGCTTTGCCGCTATCCGGCCTGTAGGGCGCGATCTTCTCGATTTTAAAGTCTTTTTCCGCTTCTCTGACCACGCTGTCTTCCTTGGCGATAAAGAAAGGCCGTTCCAGTCTTTTCGCCTCACAGAGTGCCTTTATGGCCATATCACGCAGATTATCATAGCTTTTTTCAATGCCGCAGCACAATACGATCCCGATTTTACAAGAAAGTGTGCACTCCGAGCTCGGAGGAATACGGACTGCCTCGATTTGCCTGCGGATTCCCCCGGCGTGTCTTTCAGCCTCGCCAGCCGCACTGCAGCCCAGTGCGTAGACTAAAAAGGTACTGTCACCTACTCTGGCAAGCTTGTCGGTTTTCTTTAAAGCCTTATTCAGTAAAAAGGCGGCCTGCTGTAAAACCGCGTTGCCTGTGGCCGGGCCATATTTTTCTTTAAAGGCGCTCCAGCCCTCAAGATGGATCAAAAACAGGGCGTCTCCTTCGTATTGCCGGCCGTCTGCCTGATAGCTTTCAATAAATATTTTAGCGGCTTTCTCGGTATATAACTTTGTCAGAGGGTCAGGAGCCCACTTTTGTTGTTCGTTTATCATTTAAGAATCACTCTTTCTGCTATTCCAGTATCGCTTCGCTGTTTTTCTGAAGCTTTTCAAACAGGACCTGCATCCTCAGCACATAGGCCAGAGGCGGCTTCATCGCCTTTAAGGCCACGGCGCTGTCCAGGTATTGATTGTCCTGCCCGATAACAGGTGCTTCAAGCTTATAAAGATCGTTTTCATCGAGCTCTTTAATGCCTTCCACCCATTCTACAGCCACGCCAATTTTAACCTCTTGAAAGCACATGACCAGAATATAAGGCGCCCGGACCGGTCTGTCGCACAAACTGCAGGCCTGCCCAAAGTCGAAAACGGAAAGCTCCATTGCCTCTGCCGATTCACGCGATTCCACAGACACCACGTGCTCAAGGGGAACCATAAAGTAAAGGCCACCCGACATAAACAGTATAAAAGCCTTTTCCATTTCACACCACCTTAATCGTTATATATAAGTATAATCTTACCTAATTCTACACAAAAAAACAAGGACTATTCATACTATTTCGTGAATAACAGGCAATATACCCATATTTTCACAGCATATAAAAAAGCTTCAGAACAAACATTCCTTTTACTGTTTATTCTGAAGCTATCTTATCCTTAGTTGTCTGTTTTTATTCATTTTTTACGTAATAAACATCGCGCTGCTTCATTTCTCCGAAGCCCTCAAAATATTCATAGGTAGCGGCGACTCTCCCTCCACAGTCATTACACGCCATCCAAAATCCCAGCTGGTCTGTCTCCGGATGGACTCCTGAAGGCTCTTCACATTGGCACTGCTTTACTTCTTTTTTCATCATCATTTTGGTAAAACTCCTTTCCAACATTACTTCATTAAAGTTTTACCCAAAATAGCGATTTTAAAACTAGTCACAGCGATTTATTTTAACGCAAATGCTTTATCAATAGCGCAGCGGTTCGTCTAATTCTGCCAAAAAGGCATTGAGGGTCTCCATCAAATCAAAGGGTTCGTATATAATTTCATATTTGTAACGCCCCATAAGCGCCATAACATAAGCGCCGTAGCCATGCTTCAGCAGGGCCTGAAGCAGTCTTGGCGTCATTTCCATGGGGGTGGGCTCCAGCTGACCGTATTTATTCCACTTCATCAGCCCGGCCTCCTCGATAAAGTCCATCATCTCGTTCAGCGCCCGGGCATTCTTCTCTGGCATTTCCCCTTTGTCACCGCTCAGATACCCCACCGCCAGTGTTTCAAAGGCAGTCGGCGGAACAGGCTCCTGGGGGTGCTGCTCAGCCATGGCCCGGTTGGCTTCATCCAACAGGCTCATGCCCGCGGACTTCAGATATACCAGGTCCATTAAAAGGTAAAAAAGGTAGTCGCCGCGCATCCGGGCAACCGTGTTGATTAAAATAATGTCTGTATCATTTAGCTCGGGTATCATGGCTAAGACAGGCTCATGAAGGGTGCTCAGCCTTTTATAGAGTGTTGTGGCGATCTCGCCGTTCAGGCTTTCGTCACCGGTCTCAAAGGCATCCTGCGCTACTGCCATCTCCCTAAAGGCTTTCTGCCTGAGGGTTGGGTTTTCAAGCATCAGCTCCGCGCAGCGCCTCACATACTCGCCGCAAAAGGGCTGGGGTTTTTTGGGCATCTTCTGTTCAACTGCGCACTTGCGCATTTTCTGCTTTGAATTTCTGGTGCCTTCGTTATAAACGTCAAAGTACAGCTTCTTTTTATCCCCATAAATCTGCCACCAGCCAAACTCAAAACGCTCAAACTGGTCATACAGATGAACATAGCTTGTCTTATCGACACTCAGAGGCTCCTCCAGCATCATGCCCCAGCTTAAGCCGGCCTCCATCTCCCCAAATACCACATTACAGTAAAAGTGATGGAAACCATCGGAAAGGCACCTGCCAAAGGGGCCTATATCTGTAATATTATAAGATTCTGTGTCAAAGTCCACACCGTGGTACAGACAGCGGGTCATCAGGTCGTAGGTTTCCCTCACCACCTCAAACACCATACCGTGCTCTACCTCGTCCGAATCATCGCCGTAATAGGACTGGGCATCCTGGCGCATGCTGTCAAAATCCAGCCGTTTGGCCGGCAGCAGCTCCATCAGTTTTTCCCATGCCGCATCCCGTTCTGCAAACGTAGCCTGGCTGTCCCGGCACTGGGCAACAAGTCCGGCAAACTGCGGATCACTCATGGCAATTTTCAGTTGTGTTTTAACAACCGGGCAGCGCTCCTCCTGCACTTCCAGAATACGGGCGGCAATCTTTCTGATTTTATCCGATGCTTTTTTACTCAATTCAAACCTTATCATATTACTCTCCAATTAATTATGTGGTACTTTCATTATATTATGCTTTCTTCTAAAAGGCAACGATTTAATAAAATAAAGCGCTTTTCTCCCAGTGTCCTGAAAGAAAAGCGCTTTATAACATTATTCTTTATTCAAATACAACGATGGCGGCACTGTTCTTAATGCGAAGGGCCGCGGTTTCAAGAATTCTGAAATAGTGGTTCAGGTTAACGAGCTCCAGATAAGCGGCGGCCAGGTCCTGACCAACGGCCAGATCCATGTACTGGGCTTCGGCGCAGACCAGAACGGCTTTTCCGGCCAAAGCGTTTGAACGGTAAACCCGCCCGTCCAGCAGGCTCTTAATGCGGTCAATTTCCATGACGCCGGTTCCCGGCTGGATCCGCTGAAGCTTAAAATAGAGATCTGGCCCCATAACCAGAGCGAGACGGCCAAGCATATCCTTTTCTACCAGCATGGAAACGCCAGAGGCGATATTGGCAAAGGCATTCTGTCCTTCTGCCCAGTCGTCCATCTTAACGGTATGGCTGCCGGATACAGTCAGCAGGCCATCTGCGCCCAGCGCTTTATTGCCAAAGAAAATCAGTTGATCCTCAGCCTTTGCGCTGGCCTGTGCCGCGCGGGCCGCCGCAGAAAGATCCACCGGCACACCGGTTCTCTCACTGGCTTCCAGGTCTCTCCAGAATAATGGAAAATCTTCGTACAGCTGTACCAGCTCTGCAAATTTTCGGCCTGTGGTCTGCACCACACCGTCCTCAAAGCTTTCATCCTTGTCGCTGCTGTCAACCACAACGGACTGCGCGCCTGGTCCAAGTGGTCCGTAAAGCGGTAGGAAACGGCGGCCGACCAGATATTTTTTCAGTGTTTCGACAATGGTTGTATCAATCTGTTCCCAAAGGGCATCGCCAAAGGGCGCTGCTTCTCTTGATAAATAATCCATATTGTCCCTCCTAATCCTCAATCAGGCTGCCGACAGTCGGGCCTTCTGCGGTCTGGGCTTCACTGCTGCCCGATTCAATACCGAGCTCTTCCAGCATTTCATGGACTTCCTCGGCGCCTTCCTCAAACAGCTCTGCTTCTACAGGGTCCAGATAACGCAGCAGCGTTGTCAGCTCACCCATATGAGCTTTTTCCTCATCACGGATGTCCTCCAGCACCTTTTTGGCAACAGGATCATCTGTCGCCTGTGCATGGGCATCGTATAAATAAATCGCTTCAAGCTCACCTGCTAAATCGAGGCGGATAGCCTGAGCCAGTTCCTTTTTTGTCATTTTTCGTTCCACATTTGCTGCAAATGGATCTCCAAAAGATGGCATAAAATTTCAACTCCCTTCTAAAATAATTATACTTTAGAATCATTATAACATAATATTCCACAAAAATACAGTTAATTTTAGCTAACTTAGTGTCAATTTTCAGACAAATAAAAGACCCCTTTCAAACAGAAAGGGGTCTTGCTCTTTTTATTGTGGCTGTGACGCACCGGTGGCCTGCTGGAGCTGGTTCAATACATCCTGAAGCTCATTGAGCTTGCTGCCGTAGCCTGCCCAGTCGCCGGATTTTTGCGCGTTCTGGGCTTCCTGGAACAGCTGATTCGCCCGGATCGAGAGATCCGCCGCGCCTGTGGCGGCGTTATTATTTGGCGTCGCGGTGGAAACAGCCGTATTGGCCGCCGCCTGCGCTTCGCCTGCGTCATAGTTGAAAATCTGGCCGAGGGCCTGGTTCAGCGAGTCTGCCATGACAATCTCGTTCTGGTAGCTCACGATCACTTTTTTAACCTCTGGCAGGTTATTCTCCCCTGCGCTGGCCTGAATGTAGATCGGTTCAACATAAATGATGGCGTCCTCGATGGGAATCGTCATTAAGTTACCGCGCAGCACGGTGGAGCCCTGCTGGCTCAGCAGCGTCAGCTGCGGCGATATGGTGGTATTCTGGTCGATCCGCTGCTCAATCTGCATGGGGCCGTAAACCAGCTGCTGTTTCGGGAACTGGTACAGCAGCAGCTGCCCATAATCGTCCCCGTCTGATACCCCAGCCAGCCAGGCAATCATATTGTCCTTATTTCTGGGCGTAAAGGTTGTTGTCAGCATAAATTCTGTCTGGCGGTCCGGCAGCTTCATGATGGTGTAGGACGAGTCAATGGGTACCTCCTCCTTAGACGAGCCAAAGAACTGGTTGGCGGTTTCCCACTGGTCCTCACGGTTATAGAATACCTGTGGATTGCTCATGTGGTAGGTTTTATAAATATCGGACTGGATGTCAAACAGAGTTTTGGAGTAACGGATATGCTCCTTCAGCCCCTTGGGCATCTCAGAAATATCCTTGACCAGACCCGGGAAAATCTTACTGTAGGTTTCAAGCACAGGCTCATCATCCACCTTATAGAAAGTGACGTCGCCGTTGTAGGCGTCCACCACTACCTTGACCGGATTCTTGATATAGTTCTTGCCTGTGGTTTGGTCATAGGGCTGGGCGTAAGGGTACTTATTGCTGGTGGTAAACCCGTCCACAATCCAGTACTGCTTGCCGTCTGCTAACGCCATGTATGGCTTATTGTCATACTCTAAAAAGGGCGCGATTTTGGACACACGGTCCATCACATTCCGGTTAATGAGAATTTTGCTGTCTGAGGTAATCTCACTGGTCAGCAGCATCTCAGGTGATCCGTAATACAGGGCAAAGGAAAGACGGTTAAGCAGTGACAGTTTAATGCCGCCGGTGCCTTCATAATAGTTTTCCTTATTGTCGTCCCCTTCTGGGTAGTCAAATTCTGGATTGGCCGCGTTGGTGACCACGTATTTGTAGTCGCCTTCGCCAAAATAAACCCTTGGCTGGATAATATCAAGGCTCTGTGTATCCGTCACTGGCGGAATATCCTTGACGATCAGCTCTGGCTGCCCCACAGAATTGGTTTTATTCACTGGCGACATGGCAACGCCAAAGCCGTGCGTATACTTCAGATGCTGGTTCACCCAGGTTTTAGCATCATCTGGAAGCGCGGAGTTTTCCATTTCACGAGTGCCCAGAAATACCTGGGTATATTTGCCGTCTACAAAATAACGGTCCACATCCACATCGTAAAACTTATAATAGTTTCTGATCCCCTGCAAAGAATTATACATATCCTTGGTTGGCTTCTGGTCATTGATGGGGATATTGCTGATGGTCGCTTCATTTTCCTGAATATCCTGGGCGGTGATGTCCTGGGTCGGTGAAAAATCCTTGATGGTCACCTTATCCAGACCATAGGCTTTTTGTGTGCTGGCAATATTCTTTTCAATGTAGGGCGCTTCTTTAGTGTACTGGTTTGGCACCACCGACAGGTATTCGTATGCTGCCTGTTCCACGCCGCCCACCAGGGCCACAACAATCAAGAGCACCGGGCCGGCTGCCATCATCTTGTAATTCTTTTTGAATCCCGCAATCACAGAACTCACTGCCAGAACCAGACACAGGGCAATCTTCACATAGAGCATTTTCATACCAATGGTAATATCCGATGCGCCTGCGCCGTAGACCATTCCCGTTCCGCCATAGAGCATTTCATAGCGGCCGATAAAGCTGCTAAAAGCCAGAAGCAGGAAGAATATCCCCAAAAACACGCCAATCTGCTTGGAGGCCAGGGTCAGGAAGGTCGTAAAAACATCCTTTGCGCCGCTTTTAAAATCATCCATGCTCTGAGCTGTCTGAATCCGAAAATCCTTTTCCCGGTACATGACAAAAACAGTATACAAAAGCGTCAGAATAACCATGCCAAAAAAGCAGGTCATGACCACACTGTACGCGTCCTTTAATAACGGCAGCGTAAAGAAATAAAAGGACAGATCCTTTCCAAACAGCGGGTCTGTCGAACCAAAATCTGTGGCATTGGTGAATTGAAGGATTTCTGACCACAGGCTATTGGCAATAAAACCAGTTATCACCGCCGCTGCCACCACGGACAGTACCGCACCGATGGTTTTTTCCCGTTTTGTTCGCACTGCCTGGGTAATCCCCAGATAACGTTCAGAAATCTTTTTTAAAAATTTCAGGTAGAAGAAGAGCAGGATCAGCAGCACCAAAAATACCGGCACGCCAATCTGAGCCTTAGTGACCAGCTCTTTAAAAAAGACATTGAGATAACCCATTTCACTAAACCAGAGATAGTCTACGTAAAAATGGTTGAGGGACAAAAGAATCGCGAGAATGACCACCACGGCCACCACGACTGTCCAGAAGGCTTTTTTTCCTTTTTTCATTTTCCTTTTCCTTTAAAATATAGAAGTTGTAGGATATTATAACACAGATTGCGTACATCCACGGCCATCTTAACGAAATCTTTATGCTATACTTAATGGATTTAAGCTGTTTTGGCCGGTCTCGGAATAATTTTCCTTATCTTCACAGCAAACACAGCCACAGTCGATACGACTGCGATAAAATCCGCAATGGGCTGTGCCAGAAAAACGCCGGTCATTCCAAGACCTGTCACCCGGGGAATAATCAGAATCAGCGGGATGAGTAAAATCAGCTTTCGCAGCATGGCCAGAAAGACCGAGACCTTGGCCTGTCCCAATGACAGAAAAGTCTGCTGGCATCCAGTCTGCAGCCCCATTATGCCGATGCACATCATAAAAATACGGATCGCCCAGACAGTCAGGCTGGAGAGCTGTGGATCTGTTGTAAAGATGGCGATAACCACCTCCGGAAAAAACTCCACAATGGCCCAGATCACCATGGACAGCGTAAAGCTGGCCGCAATCATCAGATGGTAGGCCTTGCGCACGCGGTCGTAGTTTCTGGCTCCGTAATTATAGGAAATAATGGGCTGCCCACCCTGGGTCAGGCCCATGAGCGGCATAAGTCCCAGCTGAGAAATACTGCCGATAATAGTCATGGCGCCTACCGCCATGTCACCGCCGTAAAACTGAAGCGAAGCATTCAAGGTAATGTTGAGCAGACTCTCGGTGGACTGCATGATAAAGGGCGATATGCCAAGTGAGATGATCCCCACCACATATTCTTTTTTAAGACGCATTCTGGAAGGCTTGATTTTAATGGTCGTTTTCCTGCCAGTCAGGAAATGGCAAACCCAGATGGCTGAAACAGCCTGTGAAAGGATGGTTGCCAGCGCGGCGCCCCGAACCCCCATGCCAAATACAAAAATAAAAACCGGGTCCAGAATAATATTCAGCACTGCGCCAATGAGGACGGTCAGCATACCGGTTTTTGCAAAGCCCTGTGTATTGATAAAAGCGTTTAACCCTAAGGTAGCCATCACGAAAATGGTTCCGCACAGGTAAATCGTCATGTATTGAAGCGCATGCTCAATGGTGTTTTCACTGGCGCCAAAGGCCATGAGCAGAGGCCGCTGGAAGATCAGAAAAAAAGCGGTGAGCACCACCGACAAAATGAGCAGCAGCGTCGCCGCGTTACCCAGAATCCCCTCGGCGCTGTCCCGGTTTTTCTCCCCAAGATGAATGGCGGCCAGAGGCGCGCCCCCCATCCCGATCATCGCCGCAAAGGCTGTAATCAGCATAATGATGGGAAAAGTGATGCCAACCCCAGTCAAAGCCATGGGACCAACCCCTTCAATATGGCCGATATACATACGGTCAACAATGTTGTAAAGGGCATTGATAACCTGGGCCACAATGGCCGGCAGGGCCAGCTTAAACATCAGCCTGCCTACCGGCATGGTCCCCAGTTCTGTGTTTTTTTCATTGTCCATAATTTAATTTTTTACCTCTTACTATTGAATTTCAAAATCGAAATAGGTGTTGGGATAGGGCTCATTACTCAGCGTAAAATGCCACCACTCCTGAAAAAACGGCTCAAATCCGCAGGACAGCATCAGGTATTTCAGCATCATCCGGTTACGGCTCTGAATAGCCGTAAGATCGGTATAATTGCTGTAAGAGCTCGCCTCAAAATAGTCAAAAAAGCCGCCCATGTCCAGCTCCTGCCCATTGCGCATGTCCACCACTGTCAAATCCACCGTACTGCCACGCGTATGGGTCGAGCGGACAGCGATAAAGCCCTCGTCAAAGACCTCCGCCTTGGTAAAATCCGGGTAATGGCGGGCCTTGGTCTCACCGGTTTCCGGCCTGTCCTTCCACCTCAAAAAATGCTCCACGGCTCTCTGAGGGCGGTATCCATCATACACCCGCAGGCAGTAGCCCTTGGTCATCAGCTTATTCTGGGCTGTCTTCAGCGCTTCGGCTGTCTCCCGGGTTACCAGAATAATGGGGGCGTTATAGCCTTCAATCCGTTCGCCGACAAAGTTATCCCCAGAATAATACTTTACATCTGTTTCAATGGTTGGTATATAATCCGCTACATCCACAAAATTATCTGGACGCACTGTTACGAGTTCATACATAATTAATTCCTTATTTTTCAGAAGTTTAGTGTTTAGAGCACACATCCCACATCATTTAATTGTACCCGATTTAAAGTATTTTGAAAAGGGGGTTCCTCTATTGTGTTAGATTACTTTATTTCTCTTTTTTATAACAGGCACTAAAAAGGAGCCCTGAAGGACTCCTGAATTTGTTATCATTTTTTAAATTGCGCTTCATCCAGTTCCAGAACCCTGCAGCCATTTGTGAACACCTCGGCCTTTGTCAGGCCGCAGTCCATCAGATAGCTCAGCTCTTCTCTGGACGCCTGTCCGTGTATCACGAGCGACGCGCCGGCGTCACTGCCCAGGGCAATGGTCACGCCTGCCTCATGGGCTTTTCTCACCTGAAGCTTATGCCCGCTAAAATAACGCTGTGAAACCTCCCGGTACCGGGAAAGCGGATGGCTTTCATCACAGCCTGCAATATTGGCAAAGGGGGCCAGTGTCGGTATCCAGACCACGTCCTTTTCCTTCATCGCAGCGATGCAGTCTCCATCAATACAATATCCATGCTCAATGGTATCAGCCCCGGCTTCAATGGCCATCATAATGCCCTTCGGCGTATTGACATGCACCATCGTGCGCAATCCGGCGTCATGGGTCCGCTTAATCAGATAGCGAAGCTCCTCGTCTGTAAATTCCAGACTGCCAGCCTCCCCAAAATGATCAAAGCTCATGATGCCTGACTGGATAATTTTAATAAAATCAGGCCTCCGCTTGAGCAGCTGATCCATTTTTTTACGGCAGGAGTCAAAATCGGTAATGGCTTCTCCTAAAAAATCTCCGTAGTGACCTGTTTTATACAGCGCCACCAGCGGCGTTCTGAAGATAATACCAGCATCCTCAGCGATGGGCTTAAACGCAGCGCCCGCGCCATAAGCGTCACCGCCGTCGCGCAGCGCTTTGACATTATGCTTGCGGTACCGCGTTGCCAGTGACAAAAACCAGCCCTCTCGCTCCGGTGTATCCTCAGCCATCAGCTCTTTTTTCAGTTTACCAAAACCGCTTAAAGCGCAATGTATATGACAATCAATGACCATTTAAAGAAAAACCTTATTCAGCAATGGCTGCTTCGTATTCAGCTGCGTCTACCAAGTCTTCAATACCTTCGTCGTCTGTGATCTGAACCTTGACAATCCAGTTTGCATAGGCGTCTTCGTTAATCGCTTCTGGTTCATCGTCTAAATCTTCGTTGGATTCCAGAACCTTAAAAGCAAACGGCGCTTCCAGTGGAGAAGCCTTCTTGCCGGATTCAACAACCGAGAATTCATCACCGCGTTCAAATTCGTCGTCTTCTTCTGCCAGCTCTACGAATAAGATATCACCCATTTTATCCTGTGCAAAATCCGTAATACCAATGGTTGCTACATTATCATCGATCGCAACCCAAAGATGTTGTTCCTTGTCGTATTTTAATTCCTGTGGTACGTTCATGGTTTTTTCTCCTTAAATATTGTATATTTTGATTTTAATATATCACGATAACGCCGCGAGTTCAAGTTAAAAAAGAACTCTCTTTTAAAAAAGGCTCTCTTTTTGAGAGAGCCTCATTTAATTATTTATGAACGGATTTTCCGTGTACGTCGTGCAATGCTTCCATCAGCGCTTCGGACAGCGACGGATGCGGATGAATAACATCGCCAACCTGTTCAGCCGTTAAGCCTAAATGCACTGCCAGACTCAGCTCAGCCAGCAGATCGGTTGCGTGCGGTCCTACAATGGATGCGCCAACAATCACGTCGTTGTTGTCCACAATGACTTTTACAAAGCCCTGGATTTTGCCAATGGCCTGTGCTTTACCCAAAGCTCTGAAATCAAAGGTTCCGAGTTTATACTCAACGCCCTTCTTTTCACAGTCCTTTTCAGTTAAGCCAACGCCGGCAACTTCTGGTTCGGTGTATACGCAGCGCGGTACCGCAGCATAGGCGACATGCTTGTCTGCGCCCATGGCGTTTTCAACCGCAACGATGCCTTCCTTGGAGGCAACGTGTGCCAGCTGGGCCGTCGCAACGATATCCCCGATGGCATAAACGCCGGGGACGGAGGTTTCCATCTTGTCGTTGACAACAATGCGGCCGCGTTCGTCCACTTCAACCCCGGCATCCTGTGCGCCCAGATTGTCCACAAAGCTGCGGCGGCCAATGGCGACCAGCATGATTTCTGCTTCAACAGACTTGCCGTTAGCTAAAGAAGCTTTAACGCTATCGTCAGAAACTTCAACTTCAGCCACACCTACGCCGGTGTGCACTTTGATTTTATCCTTTTTAAACTGACGCAGAAGCTGTTTGGAAACATCTTTGTCTTCGTTTGGAAGAATCTGTTCCAGTGCTTCCACAATGGTTACCTTTGTACCCATGCGGCTTAAAAACTGGCCGATTTCACAGCCAATAACACCGCCGCCGACGATAATAATGGACTCTGGAGCTTTTTCCAGATCCAGCACTTCGTCGGAAGTGATGACTTTTTTGCCATCATATTTGAACATACCCGGGCTTACCGGAACAGAACCGGTAGCCAGAATAATCTTATCTGTTTCAACCGTTTCAGTTGAGCCATCTTCTTTGGTAACTTCAACAGTATTTTTATCAATAATTTTGCCCGTACCCTTGATCAGGTTCACCTTGTTTTCTTCAAACAGGAAATGAATCCCCTTGATCAGGCCGTCTTTTACTTTATTTTTACGGTCTACAACGGCTTTGTAATCAACGCTGACAGTACCGTCAATGTTAATGCCAAAATCCTTAGCGCTCTCCACAGTTTCCAGAACATCGGAAGCTGCCAGGAAAGCCTTTGTTGGAATACAGCCGCGGTTTAAACAGGTACCGCCGACTTCGTCTTTTTCAATACAGGTAACTTCTGCACCCAGTTTTGCAGCCATAATAGCGGCTTCATAACCGCCCGGGCCTGCACCTATTACAGTAATTCTCATTCGTCCACTACTCCTATAAACCAGCTATGTCCAGAATCTTCGGTACGTTTTCTTCTGCGCCGATGGCCATGATATGCGCACCGTCGCACACGCCTTCTTCCTTCAGCTGAGCCACAAATTCGCCGGCAATCTTAATGCCTTCAGCGGCCTTGTCTTCAGCTTCGGTCAAACGTTCAATTAAAGCGTCCGGCACAGAGATGCCCGGCACGCTGCGGTTCATGAATTTTGCCATACCCGCAGATTTAAGTGGAATGATGCCTGCCAGAACATAGCAGTCCATGTCTTTGGTCAGTTCCTTGAATTCACGCATCACTTCAATATCAAATACACCCTGTGTCTGGAAGAACTTAGCGCCGGCTCTGATTTTGTTGCGCATTTTGATCAGCTGTACTTCAACCGGATCAAAAACAGGGGTAACACAAGCACCCAGATAAAAATCCGGAGAGCCCTGCAATTCATTTCCGGCTAAATCCTGACCGCTCATCAGTACTTCGGCAGTCTGTAGAATGGATACAGAGTCCATTTCAAATACCGGCTTGGCTTCTGGGTTATCGCCAGTGGTGGTGTGGTCACCGGTTAACGCCAGCATGTTTTTAATGCCGAAATGCCCCGCTGATAACATTTCACCCTGGATGGCGATGCGGTTGCGGTCACGGCCAGTCATCTGTAAGATGGGCTCAAGGCCTTTTCTTTCAAGCTCTACACACATAGCCAGCGAAGATGCCTTAACGGCAGCAGACTGGAAATCTGTAACGTTAACGCCCTGCACACGGCCCTTTAACAGATCCGCAATTTCTAAAATATGACTGAAATCAGTCCCTTTTGGTGGTGCCATTTCTGCAGTAATCGCAAATTTACCGGCTTCTAATGTCTGTTGTAATAAACTGCTCATCTTATTCACCATCCTTTTCCTGATCTCTTAAATTAATCGTTCTTGGGTAAGCAACCTTTTTATAGCCGCGCAATGGCTGAATTTCTTCAAGTAACTCTTCCTTA
Organism: Eubacterium sp. AM05-23; assembly: GCF_003477535.1. NCBI lineage: Bacteria > Bacillati > Bacillota > Clostridia > Eubacteriales > Eubacteriaceae > Eubacterium > Eubacterium sp. AM05-23. The sequence continues at coordinate 85,828 of NZ_QUDF01000001.1, read as the reverse complement.
CCCTGTTCTTTCAATTTTTTATAAATTTCAATCCATGCACAGTCATTTTCAGGAATAACTTCACATTTGCCGTCTCTGGAGCCACCGCAAGCGCCGTTTAATAAAGACTTGCCGCAGCGGGTAATCGGGCAGATTGCAGCGGTTCTGCCAAGTACACAGTCGCCGCAGGTTTTACACATTTCTTCAAAGATACCATTGCGGACGGTTTCGCCAACGAACATGGTGTCATTGGCCGGGTAGGTTTCTTTTTTAACCCCCTTGGCAACAGTCTGAACACCATCGCCACATGCCATACACAGTACAGCATCTGCATCGGCCAGCTCACCTTTGATTTCTTTTAATTCTTTTTTGTTTAAAAGCACGTTACATGAAGTTGTTAAAACCTTGGTTGCCAAAACTTCTTTACCTTCGGCCTCCAATGCAGCTTTCATGGCTTCAACTTCTTCTTCTCCACCGGTTTTACAAACTGTTGCACATTCAGAGCAACCGGTGATGACCACTTTTTTTGCGTCCTTTAAATATTCTAATACATCTTCAAAAGATTTCTTTTGAGAAATAATCATTTTTTACTTCCTCCGTCTATATTTAATCCGCCCGGAGAGAAATTCTCCCGGGCTTTGTTCCAGTCCTATAAATTGTTCTGCTGTTTGCAGGCCTTGATAACATGCTGTGCCAGAAGAGCGGTGGTAATCGGGCCCGTTCCGCCGCCGCAGCCAGGTGTGGCAGAGGTGATCATTGCAACCTTATCCAGACAGTCAACGTGGGCATCACCTGTACGGATCTTTTTACCTTCTTCATTTAATACGAATTCACCGTTTTCGTCTTTCATCTGAGACATTGCAACGTCAACCAGAATACAGTCTTCGCTTAACATATCCGGTTTAACCAGGCCATAAATACCAGCAGCTGTGACAACAATATCTGCTTTCTTTGTATAAGACGGTGTGTCTTTTGTAAATACATGGCACATGGTTACAGTTGCGAATTCATTGGTCAGCATAATGGCCAGCGGTTTCCCAAGAACGTTTGAGTTATTGATGATGACAACATCTTTGCCCTTAACATCAATTTCATAATGCTTCAGAAGCTCCATAACGCCTTCTGCTGTACATGGGAAGAAACCTCTTTCATCCGCAATCATTAATTTACCAAGATTCGTTGGGTTTAGAGCATCCGGGTCTTTTTCCGGGCTTAAGATATATTTGATTTCTTCTTCGTCCAGCTGTTCTGGAAGCGGTTTAAAAATCAAAACTGCATGGATGTTTTTGTCATCATTAAGCGTTTTTAATTTTGCCACAAAATCTGCCTGTGTTACATCTTCAGGGAATTCTACAGATTCTACCTCGATGCTTGATTTGCCCATTCTGGTAATGATGCTCTTTTCATAAGAAATAGACCCTGGATCTGCGCCAACGCGCATAATTGCCAGTTTAGGCTGAACACCTCCGGCAATCAAGGATTTTGCATCCTCCAGAACCTTTGCTAACATGGACTCACTTACTTCTTTACCACTTAATAATTTTGCTGCCATAATTTTCTCCTGAATTTATTTTTTGAATTTAAGTTTTAAGACAACTGTTTTTCCACTTCGGCGTAAACAGTGTCGCAAATTGCAATACCATCTTCCAGCATAGGCTTCAGCTCATTTTCAACAGAAACCACATAAGCTCTGTCCTTCATAGTCTTAATATTGATTAAAACGTTCAGCCAGCCGCTGATCATCGCTGCCCGCAGGCATTGCACCCCAACGCCCACGTCAGAAATAGCCAGAGCGGAACCCTTGTGGACAAGTTCTTCGTGAAGCTTAATACTCTTATAGCATACACGAACAATCTCAATGGGTACGCCGCAGGCTACCTTTGTACATTCTTCCATTACTTCTGCCTTGTGTGCCTTCTGCTCTTCCGTTTCTGTCGGGAGGCTGTAAGCCTTGGCCAGAGGCGCGAAATTTTCGGCATCCTGATCAATCATTGCCATGAGCTGATCCTGTAATGCCTGAGCTTCGCCAAGAATTCTCTGGATATCTTCTTCATATTCAGCGTATTTTTTCTTACCGGTGGTCAGATTGCCGACCATTCCTGCCAATGCCGTACCAATAGCGCCTACCAGTGCCGCTGCACCGCCACCGCCCGGAACAGCACTTTTACTGTAAAGTACTTCGACAAACTCTGTACATTTTTTGTCTGCGATTCCCATAGTGTTTCCTCTCAAAATTTATGTTCTTCATTAAGGTTCACATTTTTCATAAATAATTTTGTCTGAAAATGCGAATGGGGAGGAGTCGAACCCCTCCCCCAGACTGCCAGTGTAGCAAAAGCAGCCAAATTTGTTATTTAATTATGTATTTCAGCTTTCTAGAACAAGCCGGAGATTACGCCATTTTCATCAACATCAATACGTTCTGCTGCAGGTTCTTTTGGCAAACCAGGCATTTTCATGATTTCGCCGGTTAAGCATACGATAAAGCCTGCACCTGCAGAGATACTTGCCTGACGAACAGTAATTCTGAAACCAGTCGGACGGCCCAGTTTGGTCTGGTCATCTGTTAAGGAGTACTGTGTCTTAGCCATACATACCGGAACTTTGTCGAAGCCCAATTTGGTTAATCTTGCAATTTCAGCATCCGCTTCCGGAGTATAGTCTACGCCGTCAGCGCCGTAAATCTTAGTCGCAATGGCGTTGATCTTATCTTTGATGCTCATGTCATCTTCATAGGAGAACTGGAAGCTGTTTTCGCCTTCTTCACAGAGGCGGATAACTTCATTGGCAACTGCGATACCGCCTTCGCCGCCTTTTGCCCATACTTCGGACAACGCAACATTAACGCCAAGTTCTCTACATTTGTCTTCTACTAATTTTAATTCTGCTTCGGTATCTAATGGGAAGCGGTTGATTGCAACTACTGCAGGTAATTTGTAAACCTGAGTAATGTTTTCAACATGCTTCAATAAGTTTGGAAGACCTGCTTCCAGAGCTTCTAAGTTTTCGTTATTTAATTCATCTTTTGGAACACCACCGTTGTATTTCAGCGCTCTTACGGTTGCGACAATAATAACGGCGTCCGGTTTCAAACCTGCCATACGGCATTTGATGTCCAGGAATTTTTCTGCGCCTAAGTCTGCGCCGAAACCAGCTTCTGTTACAACATAATCAGAAGCAAAATGCATTGCCATCTTAGTAGCGATTACAGAATTACAGCCATGAGCGATGTTTGCAAATGGTCCACCATGTACAAAAGAAGGCGTTCCTTCCAGTGTCTGTACCAGATTTGGTTTCAAAGCATCTTTTAATAAAGCAGCCATTGCGCCGTTAGCTTTTAACTGGCCAGCGGTAACCGGTTCATCATCGTAAGTATAGCCGACAATGATACGACCCATTCTATTTTTCAAGTCAACAATGTCACTTGCCAGACAGAAAGCCGCCATGATTTCAGAAGCAACAGTAATGTCAAAACCATCCTGACGGACAGCGCCATCACCTTTTTTACCAAGGCCATCGACGATGTTACGTAACTGACGGTCATTCATGTCGACGCAGCGTCTCCATGTAATTCTCTTAGGATCAATATTTAATTCATTTCCCTGATGAATGTGATTATCAAGCATTGCAGCTAAAAGATTGTTGGCTGCACCAATCGCATGGAAATCGCCCGTGAAATGCAGATTAATGTCTTCCATTGGAACGACCTGAGCGTAACCGCCGCCAGCAGCGCCGCCTTTAACACCAAAAACTGGTCCTAAAGAAGGTTCTCTTAAGGCAACGAGTGTGTTTTTACCCAATTTAGAAAGAGCGTCTGCAACACCGATCGTTGTTGTCGTTTTCCCTTCACCAGCAGGAGTGGGATTAATTGCAGTTGTTAAAATCAATCTTGCTTTCTTTCCGGTTTCCCGTTTTAACAAATTATAATCGACTTTAGCTTTATATTTACCATATAATTCTAAGTCATCTTCTGTTAAACCTAACTTGGCAGCAATCTCACGAATGTCTAGTGGTTTAGCTTCCTGTGCAATTTCGATGTCTGATTTGAAACCCATTTTTAAATCCTCCAATACTTTGATAAATTTTTAACATTTCTTACTTCATATTCTAAAGCATTTTACGAAAAAAATCAAATACAAAGTAAGATAAATTTTGTTTTTTTTAAGGCTGTTTAGCGTTTACACTTGTATATTCCTGTATTACCTGTATATGCTTATATATACAAACTTATAACAAAATATATTTGTTTATATATGTTTACATGAAATTCAATATTGTATATTCATGTACTTATATGTAAATAGTTGTATATACAGATTTGGCTAAAAAAAGAACTCTTCGACCAACCATATTTTAAATATGGTTAATCTCATTTTCATATTCACATTTCCGTCAGCGCCTCTCACTATTTCCCTTGGTATAAAGACTTGACGTTTACAATCTGCCCGCCGATTATGTCTGGGTACTATTATATATAATATGCCACTTCTTGCTTATGGTTAAATCATACCACGTAAAAAAAAGCTTGTCAATGCTTTTATAGCAATATTTTAAAATAAATTACCTTTAGATTGATAGATAAATATCAAACAAACTTATCGTAAAAATTTCATGAAAACGATTTTGAAAGAAAAAAATTAAAAGAGACAAATCGACAAATAACAGCCCGCCAATGTTGTCTCTCTTAACTAAGAAATGTTATATACTTAAAATTCATCAAGTATCAGCACAATTAAAAGTAGGATAGGTTAAAAATTATTTCGCCTGAACCGGTCCAATCTTACCTTGTCTGAAAGCTTTGCTGTATTTTCTGCAAAGTCTGTCGTTTCCTAATAAAGCGTCTGTTGCGAAAATAGCGCCCATCATGTCGCGGCTTGTCGGATCCATAACAGCAGAGTCCATACCTACAAACATGGATAAAGTCATAAAATTCTGATTCATTAATTTTCTGGCTGGTAAACCGAAAGAAATGTTGCTTAAGCCTGAAGTAATATGAATGTCAGGATAGATTTCTCTGATTCCTTCGATTTCCGCTTTGAAGTTTAAGAAAGAATGGTTTTCTGTTGATAAAGCCATTACACATGGGTCAATATGAATTCTGTTTGGTGTCAGATTATGCTTTTTAGCTTCTTCAACCATCATTTTTGTTAATTCAACTTTCTTTTCAACGGTGTTTGGAATACCGGCGTTGTCACAGGTCATGGCAACCAGTTCCCATGCTGGATCTGCATCGTCAAATAATGGTAAAAGAACATCCATTTTGTTACCTTCGCCGGAAACAGAGTTTACCAGGCCTGGTTTTTTACATAATGGGAAAACAGCCTTTAAAATTTCAGGGTCCGGGCTGTCGATACACAGTGGTGTTTCAACGGCTTCCTGTACAATGTCCATCATCCATTTCAAAGATTCCAGTTCAATTTCAGGAGCTGTACCAGCACATACGTCGATGTAGGTAGCACCGGCTTCTGCCTGAGCTATTGCTCTGTCTCTAATGAATGCTTCGTCTTTTTCTTCAATGGCTTTTTTAACCACTGGAATCGCACCGTTCAGTTTTTCTCCAATAATAATCATCATAATCCTCCTCTGACAGCGTTTACTTCGCCGCTACTCAAATAAATGTACATACAAGTCTTACCTGTATATACAGATATATCATATACATAGGGTACCACGTTCAGAAACCGTTGTCAATATTTTTTCACAAATTGTTTAAAATTTTACCCTTTCTTCCTGAACCCCTAATTTTTCTTATTGCAAATTTAAGGAATCCGTATTGTAAAATCGGTTATGAAAGCGTATAATTAAAACGATTAAAGATGATGTTTACCTGTATATACATAATTTTCAATATTAATTAAAGGAGATTTATCATGCGTGTATTGTTCCCATTACTTGAGGAAGAGATAGAAGTGTCTCAGGACAGTTTGGTTTCTGATGTCTGTGCCTCTATCGGCCTGCCATTAAACCTTGTCTGCGGCGGAAAGGGGCGCTGTAAAAAATGTCTGGTCAACGTTAAGGAAAACGGAGAAATGAAAGAGGTACTGGCCTGCCAGTACTCTGTTTCTGACGGGATGGAGATTTATGCTTCCCGTGAGCAGGCTGCCAGCCAGATCCTTGAAACCTCATCCAACAGTGATCTTCCTTTTGACCCTATCGTAAAATGCTATTCATTAAATTATACTGATCTTGTTACGCCTATGTGCACCTATGATCTGGACGTTCTGCGCAAGCTCATACCACAGACCCTTGACACGCCGGATTATTCTGTTTTAAAGCATTTTTCAGAAATTTACTTTTTGGAGGGGTATGAAAAACTACATGTTATTGTCTCTGGCAACAAGATTATTGATTTTATTCCTTCAAATGAAGCTGAAAAATCTGTTTACGGTATTGCCTTCGACATTGGCACCACCTCTGTTGTCGGGTATCTCTATGATATAACAAGCGGATGCCTGCTAAACCAACACTCGATGTTAAATAAACAAATTGCCTTTGGAGGGGATGTTATCAGCCGCATTGACTATGCCGGTGAAGGGCCGGAAAGTCTCCACAAAATTTACGAAGCTATCATGGAAACTCTGGCTGAGATTATCACTCAGGTCTGTAAAAAGGCTTCTGTCGATACAAACGATGTTTACCAGACGGTTTATTGTGGAAACAGTACCATGGCTCATTTATTTCTGGAGCTTAATCCAAAGCATCTTGGGCTGGCGCCATTCCTCGGATTCTGTAAGGATGCCGTATCACTTAAAGGTATGGACACACCTCTCCCGATTAACCCCAAGGGCACGGTTACCTTTATGCCTTTGCTCGGCGGTTTCGTAGGGGCAGATACCACCGCGGTTCTTTTAGGCCTACCACGCGATAAAAAAATGCGGCTTATGATTGACCTTGGCACAAATGGCGAGATCGCCGTTGGAAACTGTGACAAATACTATGTCGCTTCCACCGCATGCGGACCTGCTCTGGAGGGTGCAGGCCTGACCATGGGAATGCGCGGTACCACCGGAGCCATTGAAAAGGTTGGTTGCGAAAACGGTAAAATCACTTATTCTGTCATCGGTAAAACAGCTCCCCAGGGCTTCTGCGGCTCCGGTATTGTCGATGCCATTGCCATGCTGTTCCGTGAAGGACTCATCGCTAAACGAGGTAACTTTATTAAAGGCGACGCTTTAGACGCCCATCCCATGAAAAACCGTTTTGGCGTGGATGAAAATAATCAGCGGTATTTTAAAATTGTAACAGCCAGCGAAAATCCTGAAGGCAAAGACATTATTATCACGCAAAAAGACGTCCGCGCCGTCCAGCTCGCAAAGGCTGCCATTTACACTGGCTGCTGCCTGCTTTCCGAAAATTATGGCATCAAGGGCAGTGATCTTGAAGAAATCGTCATTGCCGGCGCCTTTGGAAACTACATTGATGTTCACAATGCGCAGTTTATTGGATTACTGCCCAAAATTGAAGGTGTCCCTGTACGTTCTATCGGCAATGGCGCAGGCACTGGCGCACAGTTATATTTACTGTCGAAGGAAGAGGCTGATATCTGCAATGCTATTCCAACGATCACCACCCATATCGAGCTGGCAACTGATCCAAAATTTGTCGATACCTATATGATGAATACCATGTTCGGGGATAATGTGATGATTTAATCCTGAATACAAAAAAGACGAAGCTAAGTGCGCTTCGTCTTTTTATTTCAGTCCAGGTTTCTCTTCACGGCTGCTTCCTCAATCCCGGCAATAATCTCATCGATACCTTTCTGGTAGTCCTCCAATGTTTCTTTCCAGTGCATCATGCATTCTAGTCCGGCGGATGTAATGGAAAAGACTCTCTTTCCCATGTTTTCATTGTCTGCAATGTCAATATGCGAAACGATGAGTCCCTGCTGCTCCATATTTTTAAGGGTTCTGTAAAGACCAGAGGCATCCGGTTTTTTATCCTTCCACAAATAAGTGCCGGACAGCTTTGATAAAATACTGTAGCCGTGGTCGTCCTGTTCTGAAAGAATAGTCAGGATCACAGGCTGTATAAAACGGGTCAGTGTTCCACCCTTGCAGGCGCACACTCTCTTAATACTTTTCATTCGATTCCTCCATTATTGGATTAAGTCTTATGCTTGCTAATAAGAGTATACGCTATTTATAGATTTTTGTAAAGATCCATACAGCCAAAAAAGCTCCGGCGCTCCGGAGCTTTTGTAAAATCAATTAATGACTTTATTGTCCATGATATAGGATGCTACCGCATCTGTTGTTATAACCAGCGTTTGTGTGTACTGATTTTCCAGTTGTTTTTCTCTTAATTCCTGTTTGTCAATTTTTGATATTGTCAATGTTTGTTCAGGCAGCATACTGACGCCGGTCAGGCTGCTGAGCCTACCCATCTCTCTGAAAAACAGGAAACCGAAAAGACTAAACATAATGACAGCTATCAAAGCCAATGTTACATAAAATGGACCGGTCTTCTTTGCGGGTTTCGTTTCCATTAAAATGCCCCCCTTTCAATCATTAAAATATATATCCAAAACGATTGACTTTATTCACAGAGGGTATTTATCTATTCTACTGTCAGAGTATTTGCCAGACGGGCAAAATCTTCTCCGGTCAGGGTTTCTCCACGCACGCCTGGAGCTATTCCACATTTTTCAAGGGCGTCAAGCAAACGCTCTTTCGGGTAATCTGTGTTCATTTGCAGACCATTGATCAGTGTTTTTCTGCGGTTTAAAAACGAAGCCTTTACGATCTGAAAAAAAAGTTTCTTATCGGACACCTGAATGACCGGCTCCTGTCTCTTTTTCAGTGTAACGACAATGGAATCTACCTTTGGCCTTGGCATAAAAACCGCAGCGGGCACATAAAAGCTGATTTCTGTTTCGGCATAGAACCTGGCCGCAATGGTCAGTGAACCGTAGGCTTTTGTGCCAGGTTCCGCACAAAGCCGTTCGCCCACTTCTTTCTGGATCATAAAGGTCATCTGTTCAATGGGCAGGTCTGATTCCAGAAAACCCATAATAATCGGCGTGGTAACATAATACGGCAGATTTGCAACAATTTTTAACGGATTTTCCTGCAGGTCCGTCTGAAGTAATCCTGGAATATCTGTTTTTAAAATATCTCCCTGAACAATCTCAACATTATCATAGTCCTCCAGGGTTTCAGCCAAAACAGGAATCAACTTCTTGTCTATTTCTACAGAATAAACTTTTCCGGCGGCTTCGGCCAGCACCTGAGTCATGGTACCGATCCCTGGCCCTACCTCCAATACAGTGTCACTTTTATGCACGTTGCCGGCTTCTACAATTTTTCGCACGATATTTTCATCAATCAAAAAATTTTGTCCATAACGTTTGTTAAAATGCAGATCATATTTATTTAAGATCCCCTCAATTACCTTTGGGGAGGTCAGTTTTTCCATGTGTTTCTCTTTCCAGCCAGGACAAAAGCCTGTCTTTCTTATTTTCTTCGGGGTACTCATAAACTCTCTTCAACAGCCGGGTCAAGCTCTCCTTAATCTCTTCTCCCTGATAGCCTCTGTCCGTCAGATCTTTTCCGCCAACGGCCAGCTCTCTTAAAGTCATAGGCTCACGGTTTGCGATAATCCGGCGGTACACCCGTTGACTTTGTTCCGCTGCACGTTTAATGGAAGGGTCTCCATCCCAATAGGCCAATCCGTCCTGAAAAGCCAGGAAGTCCTCCGCATTTTCCATTCCGATATCTGCCAGTGCTTCCTTAAAACCCACAATATCCTGGCTATCCGCCACTACATGGTGACAGTAGGCGTAAGCCAGTTGTTTTTCTTTATTGGAATAGCGCATTTCCCTGAGAAAAACCTTCCGCTCTTCCGGAAACATATTTAGCAGAAGCGATGCCAGCCGAAGCGGCACCTTTTTAGGCAGATACCCCATAATTTCAAAGCCGTCGATAAGATAATCCTCGCACCGTTTCCAGTAATCTGGAACCATGCGGTTTAACAGATCGCCCAGAAGTTCTGTTTTTATGAGAAGATACCCGCCCCAGGCTACTTTCTCACATAGCATGATCCGGGTGAGCTCCTCGCGTATCCGCTCAATACTGACACCCGTCGTATCCGGATCATCCCGGATAGCGTAGCGGGTTTCCTCGTCCAGCTCCATGCGCTTTTCAGCCGCAAGGCGGATACAACGCCATTTTCTCAGACGGTCTTCCTCAAAACGCCTTCCAGGATTGCCAATACAACGAACCATGCCCTTCCTGAGGTCTTTAAGTCCGCCGACATAATCAAAAATACAGCCGTGTTCATCCATTAATAAGCCATTAATGGTGAAGTCACGGCGTCTGACATCTTCTCTCACGTCACCAGTAAACAGCACCTCATCAGGATGACGGCCATCACCATAACCGGCCTCCCTGCGAAAGGTGGTGATTTCATATACTTTTCTGTCTATAATAACGCCAATGGTCCCAAAGCGTTTGCCGACGATGATGGTGTGCTCAAACCAGCTCTCCACTTCGTCCGGCAGGGCATCGGTCGTGAAATCATAGTCGCTCGGGGTTTGGCCCAGAAGCATATCACGGACGGCTCCCCCCACAATATACAGCTGCTTATGGTGTTCTCTGAAAACTTGAAATAAGGTTTCGATTGCTTTTTTCATTACATTTTATTCTTTACGATGGTCAGAATATCGGTGGTATGATCCACCATATAGGTGGGATTACAGCGTTCCAGGGCTTTGGGCGTGTTATACCCCCATTTTACTGCCACCACGTCCACACCTGCCCGGTGGCAAGATTCAATATCTCTGGTTTCGTCGCCAACGTAAAGCAGTTCCTCCTTCTTAAGATCATATTTCTTAAGAACTTTTTTTATTTTCTTTTCCTTTGACAGAAGCGCTGAGCACATAATAAAATCAATATCTTCCTCCAGCCGATAATGCCTTAAAAAAGACTGTACTGTTTTTTCGATATTGGAGGTCAGTATCCCCCGGTATTCAGTGATCTGGGTGAGGTCGTCCATGAAGGTTTTTATCTCCGGATAAAACGCCCGTATATCTTCCATGGTTGCCCGCATCCTCTTCTGGCCCTCGCTCAGGACTCTTGGCAGTTTATAAAAAGGAATATCCACAATTTCCATAATTTCTTTTATATGCAGATTTTTTATATGCTGCAGCTCTTCTTTTGTGATTTTTCGATATTTGTACTTTTCAGCCATATCGTTGTATATATTGAAGGTTTTTTCCTCTGTATCGGCTAAAGTACCGTCAAAATCAAAAACCACACATTTATAAGCCATTCTGTTCTCCTTATATTTATCTGGCCTTTTCTACCTCATTTTTTATAGTTCTTTCTGTACATCCGTTTATCATCGACCATTTTTCTTCTGAGCTTGTCGTCAAAAAAGTAATAATCGATGGAGGTATCCAGCCGGGCGCAGTTCATGGCCGCGTCAGCAAAGCGCTGAAGGTCCTCTTTATTCTGCGCATTTTCGGGATATTTTGCCACGCCAATCTGGCCGCCTATCGTAAAGGTCATTCCCTCCACAACACAGGGTTCGTTGAGGCATTCAATAATCTCGATACAAATCGGCTCAATTTTTTCTCTGGCGTTACGGTTTGGCAAAAAAAGCACCAGCAAATCATCGCTATGGCGGGCCAGAAGACCATAATGGCCTACGCGGTCGCTCAGCTGCTCACATACCTGTTTAACCAGCTGATCTCCAACCTCGTAGCCATACAGATCGTTAATTTCATGGTAATTGGTCAACGATATATTGAGCAGCGCCATATGTTTCCCAGGCTTTCCGGCATTTTTTGCAAAATAGCGGGTGAGAACCTGGCGCAGCTTAAGCCGGCTGGCGAGACCCGTAATGGGTTCATGATAGGCAAGGTATTCAAACTTATTGCGGTATTCCACGCCTTCTGATACATCCAGCCCAACACTGACACAAACACGACGGTTATCAAAATATGACAACTCTCTCGTGTTCCAGTAGATCCAGCGGATTCTGCCCTCCTTGTCACGAAGGTCAAGGGGTCTGCGGTAATTTCTGTCCTTATTGGTATGGCGCTGGCCAACACGGCCAAAAATTTCTTCTGCGGGCTGGCCGATGAGGTTTTCTCTTGACTGACCAGTCAGTTCTTCAATGAACGGATTCACTTCCAAAATATTATTATTTTCGTCGGTCGTTAATACCAGCATATCCGAATTATCCACAACGGCTTTTGAATACTGGCTTTGAAAATCCAGGTTATCTCTGAGTTCCTTTTCCTCCGAAATATTCTGGACGATCCCGATGGTGGACAGGTGCTCATTTTTGCTGGAAAAAGTATGCCGGATACGGTTGAGCACATCCACGACTTCGTTTTTAGTTGTGATAATGCGGTGATGAATATCCACCGTCTCCTGATTCTGGAACGCGTCCAGAAAGGCTTTTGTTACTCGTTCCTGGTCGGCCGGGTAAACCATTTTAAACAGAATGTCCAGATTTGGTTTAATTGTATTAATTTCATAACCCAAAATGTGATAAAGCTCTCTGGACCAGACAATTTCCTTATTCTGGTGGTTCAGCTCCCAATAGCCCATGCGGGCAATATGCTCGATCTCCACCAACTTGCTCGCCTGCTCTTCAATATAAGCTTCACGTTCCTGAAGATTCTTTTCATCTCTGGCCACAATGCCATAATATACCCTTTCGCTGAAAATAAAGCGGTGAATTTCAACTGAAAAAGGTATGACAGAACGATCCGGCATATAGTATTTTACCGAAAGCGTATAGGTGCTTCCCAAATCAAAATTAAGCCGCATATTCGATTTATGCTCTTCATAATCAAAATCTGTATGAAACCGCTGATAATTCTTGCCGACAATCTTATCAGCCGAGCGCCCATAATATTCCTCCAGCTTTTTGTTGACACGGAGGATCGTGCCGCTTTCATCCAGAAGGATCACACAATCCGATACCATATTGAGCATGGTTCTGATCAGGTCTACGTCCAGGCGATACTGTTCCTTTTGCTCAAGGTTTTCTTTTTTTAAACGGTAATTGTAATAGAAAAAGCCAGTTATAATCAAGGCAATGATCAACAGCCAGAGGCTGATATTGCCAATCAGGTTGAATATTAAAAATGTATCCATAAAATCTTCCTCGATTTTCTGTACTCATGCGCCAATCCAAACTCTCTTTATCTATTTTGCACCATCATTCACTATTTTTCAATATAAAACTGAGTTGCCTTAGAGATTTTATGATAAAATAATAATATCCTGAGTATACCATACTCAAAAAAGATTAAATTTTCCTAAGAATATTGACGTTTTATAAAATAAATGTTATTATATCATCACATTACTTTATTGCGCTACCGCAATAAATTGCTGGAGGAAAGCAATGCTAGAAAATTATACGATCGATGGCTTTGAGAATATCCAATATCAAGGCTATCCCGCACTGCAGAAAATAGAGAATAACCTGGGACAGCTTTTTGAGCTGTACGGTTACCATCCCATATCGACACCGACCTTTGAGGCCTATGATCTGTACGCTGCCGAGGATTCCATCGCCAGCGATGATCTGTTTAAACTTGTCAACCATCAGGGGAAGGTGCTGGCCCTTAAGCCTGACGCTACGCTGGCTGTCACCCGCATGGCCGCCATCAATCACCACGATCCCGACGAAATAATCAAATTTTCATATTTAACCAATATTTACCGTAGCTTCGCATCACCGGAAAGCGTTAAAAAGGAAATGACTCAGATGGGCGTTGAATACTTTGGGAATAACAGCCCTGAGTGTGATGGCGAGATTATCGCACTGGCCATCGAGTCCCTTTTGTCTAACGGCATCGAGGACGTCCATATTGATCTCGGACACGTCGGCTTTATCAATCACCTGATGGATGAGCTGGCCTTCAGCCCTAAGGAAAAAACCCAGCTGTTTAAATACATCGAAAACAAAAACATCGGCGATATCGGCGAATTTTTAAACCGCAAAAACCTTGATGATAAAGTCGCAGCTATTATTTTAAAATTACCCAAACTTTACGGCGAACCACAGCAGGTTTTCAAAAAAATGGAATCACTCTGCATAAATGACGCCATGAAATATGTGGTGGATAAGTTAAAGGCCATTTACCGCCATCTGGAGGTTACAGGCTATGCCCGGTATATCTCCTTTGATTTAGGTTTCACCAATCAGATGAACTACTATTCTGACCTTATCTTCAAGGGCTATATCAACAATTGGGGTGAGCCAGTGATCAACGGCGGCCGTTACAACCATTTATCTGAAAAATTCGGCATTTCCCGTCCAGCCTGCGGCTTTGGGATCGATCTGTTGAAAATGATGGAGTATATGGAGCAATACCATCTGATGCCCCAAACTGAAAAGAAAAAAAACGTTATTCTCTATGCTCCGGAGGACAAATGTGAAGGGTATAAAAGCGCAGAGATTCTGCGTCAAAAGGGACAGCCCGCTGAATTGTTTGTCTTAAAAACCACTCCTGAGGAATGTGTCGCTGCTCTTTCTCGAAACGCACTCTATCAGGATGCCCATTATTATTTGATCCGCGATCAGAAGACCTACCGTTTTACTGGTCAAAGCTTTCAAGCCATTGACAGCATCATCGAAGCAGAGGTGAACTAAGATGCAGATACGTTTAGCTTTAGCCAAGGGCCGCGTGGCCAGAAAAGCCATCGAGCTCTTACAGAAAATTGGATATATTTTTGAAGATTATGACGAGAAAAGCCGGAAGCTTATCTTTCAGGATACCACCGGCGCCATTGAGTTTTTCCTCGTAAAATCTCCCGATGTTCCCACCTACGTGGAAAAGGGGGCGGCGGATATTGGTATTGTCGGTCGGGATGTTTTAATGGAGCACCCTGCCAATGTTTATGAGCTTTTAAATCTGGATATTGGCCAGTGCAAAATGTGCGTTGCTGGCTTTAAGGATTCCAAGCCCCAGTTTGGAAAAAAACTGGTGGTGGGGACAAAATACCCGGCCATTGCCAAAAATTATTTTAACAGCAAAGACGAGCCTGTTGACCTGATCAAGATCAATGGTTCAGTGGAGCTGGCCCCTCTTTTAGGGCTGTCAGACTGCATTGTCGATATCGTGGAAAGCGGCAGCACTCTGCGCGAAAACGGTCTGGTAGTGCTGGAAGAAATCTGCGATATCAGCTCACGGCTCATTGTCAATAAGGTCAGCCTTAAAACCAAGGGCGCCATGATTGACCCGATTATTGAAAGGTTTGAAACCAACCTTTCGATCAATTAAGGAGAATCTCCATGAAAACTTACACATATAATGAAAGCATTAACAATCTCGATACGCTTCTCAAGCGTGACGAGGGTGAGAACCAGGAAATCCGAAGCCGGGTTCTGGAAATCATTGATACCGTCAAATCCCAGGGCGACGCGGCGCTCATAGACTACACTGAAAAATTTGACGGCTGCCGCCTGAAAGCCCTGCGTGTTACCGACACCGAAATTCAGGAAGCTTTTGAGCTGGTAGGACCGGAAATGGCCGCTATTATTGAAGAAGCGGCAGGAAATATCCGCGCTTTTCATGAAAAGCAAAAGGAAGAAACCTGGATGTATAATCCCAGTCCAGGCATAACCCTCGGGCAGCACATCACTCCGCTGGAGAGGGTCGGCCTCTATGTGCCCGGCGGTAAAGCTGCGTATCCTTCCACGGTGCTGATGGACAGCATCCCGGCCATTGTCGCCGGTGTCGATTCCCTGGTCATGGTAACCCCTCCGGGAAAAGACGGAAAAATCAACCCGAATATTCTGGCCGCCGCCAGAATTGCTGGCGTTCATGAAATTTACAAAGTAGGCGGTGCACAGGCCATCGCCGCATTAGCTTACGGAACCGAAAGTATTCTGCCCGTAAATAAAATTGTAGGCCCTGGAAATATCTATGTGGCTACTGCCAAAAAAGAAGTTTTTGGCAAAGTTGCCATCGACATGATCGCGGGCCCCAGCGAGGTATTGATTCTGGCTGATGAAACGGCCAATCCTGTTTACGCTGCTGCTGACCTGCTCTCACAGGCTGAGCATGATGAAATGGCCATGCCGATTCTGGTCACCACCGACGCCGATTTTGGCGAGAGGGTCATCGCTGAGGTTTACCGCCAGATTGAGGCTGACCTGGGACGTAAAGAGATCGCCCGAAAATCAGTGGACAACTACGGTTTTGTCTTTTTGGCAGAAAACTTAGACCAGGCCTTTGAGCTCTCCAACGCCATCGCGCCTGAACATATGGAAATTCTCTTGCCTGAGCCAATGCAGTACCTGGAACGTGTCCGCAACGCCGGCGCTATTTTCCTCGGGAGCTACACCCCTGAGCCGCTGGGCGATTATTTCGCAGGGCCAAATCACACCCTGCCAACCTCCGGCACCGCTAAATTTTCCTCGCCCCTTGGCGTTTATGACTTTATGAAAAAATCCAGCATTCTCTCCTATTCCGAGAATGCTCTGGAAAAGGTTTATAAAAAGATCGCTGCCTTTGCCCGCTCCGAAGGGCTTGACGCCCACGCCAAATCCGTGGAGCGCCGCTATGAAAACAAGTAAAGGAGTCTGCCATGAAAAACTTTGCGCGTAAATGTGTTAAAGATCTTGAAGCCTACAAGGTCGAAGCCCCGCAGTATGATATTATTCTCAATGCCAACGAAAACCCCTGGGATTTTCCTGAAGCGCTGAAAAAGGAGCTCTGCGATGAGATTATGAAGACACCGCTGAACCGCTACCCAGAAGCCTGCTTCCCAGAGCTTCTGGGTGAACTCTCAGACTATACTGGTGTACCAGCTGACCAGATCATCTGCGGCTCTGGCTCAGACGAGCTTATCGCCATGATCAACCAGTCCTTTATGAATCCCGGCGATACGGCCGTCACACACACGCCCTCCTTTGCCATGTATCAGATCTGGACAGCCATTGCCGATGGCCAGTTTGTGGGCGTAACCGATAAAGACGGACATATCCCAGACGTGGAGGGCATTATTTCCGCCGCCAAAGAAAATGACGCCAAGCTCATCTACCTCTGTAATCCCAACAACCCCACCGGCTACCTGTTCCCGCGCTACGACATTGTCCAGATACTTGAAGAAACTAATGCTCTGGTCATTCTGGATGAGGCTTATATGGAATTTAAGGGCAGCACCCATGTGGATCTCATCGAAAATTATCCAAACCTTCTGGTTTTAAGAACACTTTCCAAGGCCTTTGGTATGGCAGGCATCCGTTGTGGCTACTGTCTTGGCAGCAAAACGCTTATCGATGTGATGTATAAGGTCAAATCGCCTTACAATCTCAACGTGCTCACACAAAAGGCAGCCGTCATCGCCCTTAAAAATCGCGAAAAGCTTCTCGACCGTCTGAAAACACTGAATGCTGAGCGCCATAAAATGTACAAGGCACTGCGTGATATGCCGCTGGATTCACTTTACCCTACTGCCTCTAACTTCATTTACTTTGAAACCAGTAAAGGCGAGGCAATCTATGAAGCCATGAAAAAAAATGGCATCCTCATCAAATTTTTTAAAGGAAACGAAGCGATGCCTGCCAGTATCCGGCTGTCTATCGGCACCCCTGAAGAAAATCGGAAAGTACTTGAAATATTGAAAAAGGTATTATAAGATGGAAAGAAAAATCACATTAACAAGAAAAACCTTTGAAACTGACATTGAACTGACCCTGAACCTCGACGGTACCGGCCAGTGTGATGTCTCCACAGGCGTTGGCTTTTTTGATCACATGATGACCCTGTTCACCAAGCACGGCCGCTTTGATCTGACTCTGAAGGCAAAGGGAGACGCCGTAGATAACCACCATGTGCTGGAGGATATCGGTATTCTTCTCGGAAAAGCCTTTGCCGAAGCCCTCGGTGATAAGGCCGGTATCACCCGCTACGCTTTTCAGTTTACCCCCATGGATGAGGCCCTGTGCCGTATCTGTATCGACATCAGCGGGCGGTCTTATCTGGTTTATGACGTCCCGCTGACACGAGAGTACATCGGCGAATTTGAAACCGAGATGCTGGAAGAATTTTTTATCGCGTTTGCAAACAACAGCAAAATGACGATCCATGTGGCTTCGCTTTACGGCCGTAACAACCACCACATTGTGGAAGGAATTTTCAAATGCTTTGGCCGTACTCTGAAACAGGCGGTCACCATTGACCCCAACGTTAAGGGCGTGCCGAGCACAAAAGGAGTTTTGGAATGATCGCAATCATTGATTATGACGTAGGCAATTTAAAAAATGTCTACACCGCGTTAAAGGATGTGGGGCTGGAAGGCGTGATCACCCGTGACCCAAGGGTCGTGGATAACGCCGAGGCCATTATCCTTCCAGGGGTCGGCGCTTTCAGCGACGCCATGGATCACCTCAGACAGTTCGACCTCATCGACTGTCTGAACAAAAATGTGCAGTCCGGCAAAACCCTCATGGGTATCTGCCTGGGCATGCAGGTTCTGTTTGATAAAAGCTACGAGGACGGCAAGTGGACAGGTCTCGGCTATATTCCCGGAGAGATCGTCAAGTTTGACGCGCCGGGGCTCAAAATTCCGCACATGGGCTGGAACAATCTCATCATCAACCGCGATGATCCTCTGGTCAAGGGTATCGGCGGCGAGGATTTCGTCTACTTTGTCCATTCCTATTACGCACAGCCAAAAAATTTTGACGATGTCGTCGCCTATGCCGATTACTCTGTTAAGGTACCAGGCATTGTCCGGAAAGAGAACGTCATCGGCATGCAGTTCCACCCTGAAAAAAGCTCAAAGGTCGGAACCCAACTACTCATGAATTTTAAGGAGAATCTCAAATGATTATATTCCCCGCCATAGATATTAAAAACGGAAAATGTGTCCGCCTGAAGCAGGGTGTTAAGGACGATGAAACCATTTATTTCGACAACCCTGTGGAGGTCGCCAAACGCTGGGAATCCGAAGGCGCCGAATACCTTCATCTGGTAGACCTTGACGGCGCCTTTGACGGAAAGCCCCAGAATCTGGAGGTCGTCAAAAACATCGTCAAGGCGCTTGATATCCCGGTCGAGCTCGGCGGCGGTATCCGCGATGAAGAAATTGCAAAAATGTATGTGGATATCGGTGTCAGCCGCATTATCATCGGGACACAGGCTGTGAAGGATCTTGGCTTTATCGAAAAGCTTCTGGCTTTGTATGACGAGAAGGTCTGCGTTTCCATTGACGCCAAGGACGGCATTGTCTGTACAGAGGGCTGGGTAGAAAGCAGCAATATTGAAGCGCTGGAGCTTGCCGCCAGACTGGAGCGTCTGGGCCTGTCCACCCTGGTGTACACCGATATCTCCAAGGACGGCATGATGAGCGGCCCCAACTTCGACATGCTAAATGTTCTCAACCTGCATCTGAACATGGATATCATCGCCTCCGGCGGCATCGCCTCTGCCGGGCATCTCAAAAAACTGGAGGAAATGAACCTTTACGGCGCCATTACCGGCAAAGCCCTGTATGAGGGCACCATCGACCTGGCCGCTTATCTAAAAGGAGAATGCTGAAATGCTGACCAAACGTATTATCCCCTGCCTGGACGTGGACCACGGACGGGTAGTCAAGGGAAAGAAATTTAAGGATATACAGGACGTAGCCGACCCGGTAGAGCTGGGGCGCTATTACTCTGAGCAGGGCGCAGACGAGCTCGTTTTCTACGATATTACTGCCTCCTACGAGGAGCGGGATATCTTTATCAATATTGTGGAAAAGGTGGCTGAGGCTATCCGCATCCCTTTTACCATCGGCGGCGGCATCAGCCGGGTGGAGGATTTCCGTAAGGTGCTTATGGCCGGGGCGGACAAGGTCTCTGTCAATTCCTCGGCGGTTAAGAATCCCCAGCTGATCCGCGACGCGGCCCTCAAGTTCGGCAACCAGTGCGTGGTGCTCTCCATCGACGCCAAGCGCAACGGCAGCGGCTCCTGGGATGTCTATGTAAAAGGCGGCCGTGAAAACACCGGCATCGACGCCATCGAATGGGCTAAACGCGGCCAGGAGCTGGGCGCAGGCGAAATTTGTATCAACTCCATTGACACCGACGGTGTTAAGCGGGGCTATGACCTTGAGCTCAACCGCAAGCTGTCTGAAATTCTGACGATTCCCGTCATTGCCTCCGGCGGAGCGGGTGAAAAGTCTCACTTTTCAGAGGTCCTGGAGGCCGGGGCCGACGCCGCCTTGGCCGCATCGGTTTTCCATTATAAAGAGATACCTATTCCTGAGCTAAAGGCTTATCTGGCCGGCGAGGGCATCGCGGTAAGAAAATAAAATCTAGGAGAAACAAAATGAACAATGCTATCGAACTGAAATTTAACCACCATGGTCTGATTCCGGCAGTCCTTCAGGACTATTACACTCGTCAGGTACTCATGGTGGCTTACATGAATAAAGAAGCTCTAGACAAGACTCTGGAAACCGGCAAGGCCACTTTCTGGAGCCGCAGCCGCAAAGAGCTGTGGACAAAAGGCGAGACCTCCGGCAACTACCAGGAGGTCGTAGCTATCGACTATGACTGCGACGCCGACACACTGCTGGTACAGGTACTTCCAAAAGGCCCTGCCTGCCACACAGGCGAGACTTCCTGTTTCTATCGTAACCTATACACCAATGAAGAAAAAGCTACAGGAAATATGGATATTATTCATAAGCTGGCCGACCAGGTACAGGATCGCCGGGAAAACCCAGTGGAAGGCTCATACACCAACTACCTCTTCCGGGAAGGCGTTGACAAAATCTGTAAAAAGATCGGTGAAGAATCCGCAGAAACCATCATCGCCGCCAAAAACGATTCAAAGGAAGAACTCACCTACGAGGCCTCCGATTTACTTTACCACCTGACTGTGCTCTTAAACAACCAGGGTGTGACCTTTGACGATTTGTTTGTAGAATTGACTAAACGGCATAAATAAATTATATTAAAAAGAACCTGAAATTAAATTTTTCAGGTTCTTTTTAATTTTGTTATTTTGAATTTTTGTTTAAGACAACGCTTCAAGACTTTTGTTATAACGCCGCATCAAAACCGCGACCATAACAGCGATAACCAGCTCTGTTATGGGCATTGCAAACCACAGCGCTTCCGCGCCGAACAAGACGGGCAGCGTATAAATAAGCAGCCCGCTCACCACCATTCCACGCAAGACAGACACGGCAAGGGACGCCTTCGGCTTCATGATAGCCTGGAAATAATAGGTCGAATAGATATTATAGGTTAACAGCAAGAAGGAAATAAAATACTTCCGCATGATATCAGGCGCTATGGACAGCACCTCTGGCGTCGGGCTCATAAAGAGGCGGATAAGCGGCTCTGGCAGGGACATGGTCAGAGCCGTCCACAGAACACTCAGCACAGCGACTGTAATCAGACTAAAACGCAGTGTTTTCCGGATGCGGTCTTCCATCCCTGCGCCGTAGTTCATGGAAATGATGGGCTGAGCTGCCTGCCCCACACCGTAAGCACAGGCCTGTACCAGGGTGTTGACATTGATAATGACGCCGTAAACCGCCAGTGCGGAGCTGCCGCTATATCTCATAATCTGGTTATTGAACATCATGGATAATATCCCCATGGCAATATCAATAAAAAAAGTCGAAAATCCTGTGATCACAATCTGACGGGTCATATGACCAAAGCCCACAGGCCTCTCAAATCTGAGACGGCATTTTTTGCTTAGAAAGTGGCTGCATAAAATAAAGATTGACAGCACCTGTCCCAGAGCTGTCGCCAGACCTGCGCCGCTGATCCCCATGTCACATACAAAAACAAAAATATAATCGCCGATAATATTAAAAACACCTCCGGCCATAACAGCCATCGTCGCCGTTGCTGGCGCATTGTCATTTCGTATAAAGGCGGCCAAAAACTGCCCGAACACAAACAGGGGCGCCACAAATTTTATCCAGAAAAGATATTTGCCTGCCAGCCCAAGGAGCAGATCATCCGCACCGAACAGGCGCAGCAGTGCATCCTGAAAGAAAATAATACCCAGCCAGGAAAAAAGGGCAGCGGCGGTAACACCGATGAAAGCCATTGTATAAAAGCTGTTTCCCCGGCGCTCATCTCCCGCGCCCTTTGCCGCGCTCATCAAAACTGAACCGCCGATACCAAACAACAGACCCAGACTATAAATAATATTCCAGACAGGCGCCACTGTCGCCAGTGCTGCCACGCCGTTTGGCCCCTCATACTGCCCTACCATTACGCAGTCCACCAATGAGTAAACCGATACGATCAGCGCGCTGCCAAAGGACGCGAACAGGTATTTAAAGTATATCTTTTTCAGATTTCCTTTTAGTAAATCCATTATACTGCTCCTCTATTTTCTAATATTCCCGGAAACGAAAAAAAGCTGGATAAAATGGTATCAACCATCTTATCCAGCATATCAATCTTACAGACTGTACACCCTCCGATGAACGCCTTTATTTTAGCAAAAGGGTTTTGGAATGTCAATATAAAATGAAGGGTTTATTCAAAGGGAATGACAATTTCCGTCATATATTTATTTTCATTTCCTTTAAAAATGACGCCGGGTCCTTTTATGTATATCTCCCTTGATGGAATCAACAGCTTCAGACCCTGCGCCTTGGAATAATCCAGCAGCGCCTTGTAAGCGTGATTAAAGTGGCTGTAGCTTCCCTGGTGTATGGTCGAAACAGCACGCTCCACTGCCGGGAGTGTCTTACACTCAATTCCCGCGGCTTCAATGTAGCGCTTGACAGGCACACAGATTTCTATATCCGCTTTTTCCTGGTAGGCTTCATTATAGTACAGATTAAATGGAATACCGCTGGCGCTCCCCTTCACCGCTTTATATATTCTGGCGATATACTTCCCCACCTCACTGTAAAGTCCCTGATAGCGAATCGATGCAACCATTACGGGCTCCAGACGTTTTACTTCAATTTTATACTGCATATGGCTTTCCTCCTGGCCGACTGGCTCAATATAGAGGGAGATTTCTTTCAGCAGTTCCTTTTCCTTTTCAATTTTATTCTCGATCATAGCTTTCTTTTCTTCCAGAAAATAAGTCAGATCTGCATCCTCGTCAAAGTTTTCCATGACGTCCCGCAGTTCGGAAATGGAAAAATCAAAGGATCGCAGCAGCGCAACCAGCTGTGCCCGTTTGAAATCCTCCTCACTGTAGTAGCGATAGCCATTCTGGCTGTCCCGATGAGATGGCGCCAGGATTCCCTGCTCGTCATAATAGCGCAGCGCCTTGACCGTTAAATTGGTTATTTTTGAAAATTCACTGATTCGGTACATGATTCTCACCTCATATTTATAATACGCCTGCCCCGCGGGGGAAAGTCAATCCTTTTTTACAAATATCCCAGCACCGTCTCCACTACCAGCACCGCCGCGCAGGCAAACACAGCCACGGTGACCAGGCCTTTTTCTTTCATTGCCAGTAAAATGGCAACGATCAGCCCCGCAGTCGCAGAGTACAGGCTTCCGGTAGAATAGAAAATAGCCGGAAAGGTCATGGTTCCGAGAACCGCATAAGGCACATAATATAAAAAGGATTTTACAAATTTGCTTTCTATTTTCTTTTTAAACAGGGCCAGCGGCAAAACGCGGATTAAATAGGTAACACCCGCCATAACCAGAATGTAAATTAACAAAGTAGTGGCTGTCATATTTCTTCCTCCTCACTGATGGGAAAGAACCATGCCCCAAAGGCCGACGCCGCAATGGTACAGATGATGATGGTAAAGCCTGTCGATACCTGATTGAGGACAGGCGCAAAGGTGAAAATACAGCTTAATGCCACCGCAAAAACCAACACGGCTCTGACCGATTTTTTCTTTCTGGCCGGTGGTATGATAATGGCAATAAACATACCATAAATAGCGATCCCCAGAGCAGAGCGTATGAACTCCGGAAGAATGGTGCTGGCCGCCGCGCCAATCAGGGTGCCGCCGGACCATCCGATATAAGGCATCACCATCAGGCCAAACATATACCATTTTCCCAGCTTTCCAGGCTGTCCGCTGCTCACGGCAAAGATCTCATCTGTATTGCCAAAGGCGATCAGGCAACGCTCCAGGGTAGTCACAGAGTCTTCCAGTTTTTGCGAGAGCGACAAAGACATGAGCGCATAGCGCAAATTAATGATCAGCTGGGTAAGGGCCATCTCCACAAAGGGAGCGCCAAGCACAATCAAATCCAGTCCGGCAAACTGCCCCGCAGAGGTCAGATTTGTCATGGAGATAAGTACCGCAGACCATGCGGGAAGCCCTTGGGTGACGGCCATCATTCCAAAGGTAAAAGCCACGGACAGGTAGCCCAGCCCAATGGGAATTCCATCTTCTAATCCCTTTACGAAACTGTTATTAATGATGATCTTCTCTTCTGTTTTTTCCATTCCTATTCCTCATAAAACTCCAAATTCAATTTCCCGTACCGCAGGCTCCTCGCCGCATACCCATAGCTCGTAATCCGGAGCCAGCCCCAGACTTCTTAAAAAGACGCCTTCTGCCGGGCTTCCCTGGTCGAGGACCTGGTATTCCCCCGACTCTCTCTGTATCTCAAAGGCGCTCAGCGGCAGGGCAAACCCCATGCCCCGGTATTTCATATAGCTTTCCTTCTGCGCCCACAGCCTGTAAAATGCCCGCGTCTGCGTTTCACCATCCAAAGATTCCAGTCCACAAACCTCTGCCGGAGCCATAAAGCGCGCTGCCAGAGGCATGACCTGTTTTGTCCGGTCAATCCGCTGCACATCCACTCCCACAGGGCTTTGGGACACTGCGCATACCAGATAATCTCCCGAATGGGAACCGTTAAAATGCAGACTGGGATATTCTTTTAAAAATGGCTTTCCATAGCGGTTCTTCTTGATTTTTACCGGAACCGCCAGTCCTCTTTCTTCAAATATCTTATTTAAAAGCACCTCGACATGCACGGTTTTTCCTGCAACCGAAAAAAAATGCGTATCCAGCGTGTACACATCAATCATGGATTTTCCTCCAAAAGATAATAACACTACTATTATACGCATTTTTTTACTGCAACTCAATTCTATTTTCAGGGAATTCCCTAAATCAACCTTTATTCCAGCATGATACCTGCTTCTTATTTCCCTCAGTATTCAATTGCCTTTCAGCAAATCGGCGCACCACGCAGTGACTGGTTAAAAAGTGCTGTATCGATTCACAAAAAGAAAACGAAGGGTAAGCATACACTTCATAATTTTTTCTTGTACCCTGTATTATCTATCTGGAATCCATTCGCTTCATAAAAGCAGCAGGCATCTTTCCGGTTTTTTTCGGTCACCAGGATGATCTGTGCGCAATCGCGTTCCCTCGCCTGCTTTTCCAGAACGCTGAGCAGAGCTTTTCCGACGCCGCTCTGACGGCAGGCTTTATCCACAATCATATTTTCAAGCACCATAAAAGGATGACAGTCGCCATAGAGCTCCTCACAGATTATGCCCATCACCGACCCGATAAGTCGGCTGTCATCCTCCGCACATAAAAGAATATGGGTATCTGTTTTTTCAAGACGTCTGAACTGGCGCTTCATAGCCTCAACATCTGATGTTTCTCTCCAAAACTGGTAATAAAGCCTGGCGAGTTCTGGTATGTCAGAAAACTGCATTTTTCTTATCTTCACGACTATTTCATCCTCCTGAGCTGTTTCATCTGTCTCTTAAAATCCGCTTCATTTTCTTCTTGAGTTTTGGTAGGGTCCGGGGTATCAAAATAGCGGTGGCATGCCAGCTCTTCACATTTTCCGCAATGGGGGAGCTTCTTCTCGAGAATACAGCATTTATAAATATCACAGATTACCCCACCGGTATACTCAAGCCAGAAGGCTTTTCCCTCAATAGCTGGGCAGCCCGCGCAGATTTCAGGATAATACTCACAGCTTGTACAGACAACGCCACAACAACTGATAATTTCTTTCATAATATTCACTCCTTAAAGATTAGATCTTTAAGTCCAGCATAACGGAATTAAAGGCACCTGTCAATCTTTTTGCAGTCTATATAAAAAGCGAAGGGCCCTCGCCCTTCGCTCACTGATTATTTTATAAATCGACTTTTTCAAATCGCTGGATAGAAACACGGCAGGCCACCAGTATTCCCAATACATAAATTATTATCCCGGCTGCCAGAATCGGCAGCTGCCCCAACATCATCGATGGCTCCGTTGTGTCCAGATAAGCGCTGAGCGTTGGGAAATGCACCAGTGCTTCCATCACGATAATGTATAGCCACAGAGGAATCTGGGCGATTATAAAAGACTTTCCAACATTGTACGCTGTTTTGTAAAACTGCGTCAGAAAGATCACATTAAAGATGGTAAACATCACCAATACAAAACCATAAAACGCAGGATTCGGCTCAATCCCTACCGGATTCGGCGGCAGCACATATGCCCGCAGAACAGCAAAGGGAACAGAGATAAGCACCTCGCCAAGCTCTACCAGCACTACCAGCAGGCATCTTGCTCTGACAACGTCTCCCTTTGAGATAGGCAGCGCCGCAGTATAGAAGGTATCTTTGTTTTCACGCCCGTTTTGAAAGGTAAAGAAAAGCCCAAGGCAGCCAAAGAAAAACGGAACATAATAGGGATAGCCGGGAATCATCAGCATGGCACCAAAGAACATAAAGATAAACATCGGCGGCAGACTGGTTAAAAGCAGTTCTTTATAAAGCAATGCTCTCATCATATTTTTTCCTTTCCATGTGAACCATAATGTCCTCCAGCGACAGCGCAGGATCACTTTCCTTATCCTTAAGATACTGGAAATGGCGGATAAATGCTTCCCGATCTTCACTGGCGAGAATTGCGCCGTCCTTAATATAGGTAATGGTATCCGCGCATTTTTCCAGGTCTGATGTGATATGCGTAGAAAACAGGATGCTGCGGTCACCCGCCTGCACCAGCTTTTTAAACAAAACCAGCAGATCATCTCTTGATACAGGGTCCAGTCCGCTGGTCGGCTCGTCAAAAATCAAAAGGCTGGCATGGTGTGAAAGCGCCAGTGCTATGAGATATTTAACTCGCATGCCGGCTGACAGCTGGTCCACAGTTTTACACTCATCAAGCTCAAAAATCTTTAAAGCCTGCTGATACTTTCTGTCATCCCATTTTTCATAAAACCGGCTGGTCACTTTGGTGATGGTCTTCAATTTCTTTTTGGGATAGTAATCAATTCCTCCCAGCACGACACCGATATTCTGCTTACACCATGCTTCGTTCTGGTTAAAATCTTTTCCCAACATTTCAATGGTGCCGCTGTCGGGATGAACCATATTCAGCATGGCCTTGAGGGTGGTGCTCTTTCCTGCCCCGTTTTTTCCAATAAAGCCCATGATGCTGCCCTGCTTTACATCAAAGGAGACATCCTTTAACTCGAAAGCCGGATATTTTTTGCTGAGATTTTCGACAGATAACAGATTCATCTATTCCTCGCCTCTTTTCACTGCGTCCATGATCTGGGCGGCAAGCTCCATAAAAACATCTTCCTTTACAATGGCAATACCGGCTCTCTCAGGATCCTCATCGCCAAGAACCATCAGCCGGTCACCGGGTTTTATATCAAAAATTTCGCGTGCTTTTTTAGGTATAACAATCTGCCCGCGCTCTCCCACGCTCACACAGCCGAACATATGCTTATCCTTTGGCGGGATGGCCAGGCCGTCTCTTTCTTTTTCATTATAATTCACAAGGTCATCCAGACTCACATTGTACATTTCGGCCAATGCGTTGCAGTTAATGACATCCGGTGCGCTCTCGCCGCTTTCCCATTTTGCCACAGCCTGACGGCTAACGCCGATTCTGGATGCTACCTCCTCCTGCGTATATTGGTTCATTTTCCGGAGTGCAGTCAGATTCATACTTAACTGATTTTTCATATTTTCCATACCTCCTGATACCAATTTTAACAGAATCTGCCCGATTGTCCACCAACCATTTTTAACAAAATATGTTTGTTTTAGTTGCATTAAAAAAGATGCCCTTAGGCATCGCATCTTTAAGCTTCGATCTGTTTTTTGCTGATAATGGCTTTATTTTCCCATTTTTTGCTGCGGTAACGGGCATAGTTAACCACCAGGCCGACGCCCCATCCCATGGGGATAGACCACCAGATTGCGCTTGCGCCGATCATTCCTGCCAGAATATACGCAGCCGCGATACGGACAACAAAGTTTGACAGAGAGCCCATCATAAAGGCTGTGGCATCTCCCGCGCCGCGCAGCACGCTGCCGGCTGAAAACATAAGTCCCATGACCACGTAAAATACTGAAACGATGCGGATATACTCAACGCCAACCTGGATAACACCCGCGTCTGCAACAGAATCCACAAACGCACCGATAAAGACATCCCCAAATAAAAAAATCAACCCGGAAATCGCGAGGCACATGATCACCACGATCAAAATCGTTACTTTAAAGCCTTCGTAAACACGTTCTGTGCGGCCAGCGCCAATGTTCTGCGCCGTAAAGGTAGATAAAGCCATGGTAATGCTGAGCAATGGCTGGATGGCGATGGAGTCAATTTTAGTCGCCGCGGTATAACCCGCGATAAAAACTGAACCAAAGCTGTTTACCAGACCCTGGATTGCCATCATTGAGAACGACACAATACATTGCTGCACTGTTGAAGGGATAGCATAGGCCAGCAGATCCTTCAGCATTTTAAAATCAAACACACAGTCTTCCCTGTGAAGCTTAAGCACCGGCACTTTAAAATAAACGTAGATCAGACAGGTAACGGCCGATACGCCCTGCGCGATCAGCGTAGCCCAGGCCACACCGGCCACACCCATGTTAAAATAAATAACGAATACCAGGTCCAGCACAATATTCAAAAGCGCCGCGACAATTAAAAAATACAGAGGGGTTTTTGAATCGCCCACAGCACGACATATTGCAGCCAGTCCGTTGTAGGTAAATAAAAAAATGCATCCCATGTAATAGATGTTGATATAGGTAGACGCGCCTTCATAAATGTTGGCCGGCGTCTGGATCAGATGCAGCAGCCAGTCTGAAATGGCAAGGCCCAGCGCACAGACCACAGCTCCTACGATCAAAATAAAAACCATGCTGGTAAACACCGCACGGCGCATATTCTTTTTATCTCCCGCGCCAAAATACTGAGAGATAAGTACTGAGCAGCCCATACTCAGCCCCATGGCGACCGCTACCAGTAAAAATACCATTGCTGCCGTTGAGCCAACCGCCGCCAGCGCGTCTGCGCCCACATAATTCCCAACAATGACGGTATCCACTATATTGTAGAGCTGCTGAAAAATGTTGCCAAGCAGCATGGGCAGCATAAAGACCATCAGAATTTTCGCCGGCTTGCCCCGGGTCATATCATTAACCATAAAATCTCACTCTCCTCCAATGTTCACATTCATAAAACAGTCTGTCTTAACCGTCACTTTCCTGATTAAGCTTCCAAACTTTAACTGCAATCCTTTCTGACAGCTCGTCAAACAAAACCTTTTCCTCTTCTGTAAATTCTGCCATCACTTCCTCCTCCAGCTGCCTTCTGCTTTCCTTAATGGCAACCACTGCCTTATCGCCGGCCTCTGTCAGATAAACACACTTTTCACGCTTGCTCTCACAGTTGGTTTCACGCTTAATAAGCCCCATATCCTCCAGGGCTGACAGAGTTTTCGCCACAGTGGTTTTATTAAACTGAAAAAAACGTGCAATGGCATGCTGGTTAACACCGTCATTGTGTTTTAAATACAAGAGAATGGACTGCTCTGTATTATTGAGCTGCATACCGCTCAGGCGTTTTTGAAATAAAATCTCGCTGTGGCGGTAAATGATTGAGATATTTTTAAAAAACATCATTTCCTCCATATGGTTTGGCCGCAAACAGTTTCTTGTTAAACAGTTTACATATAAACTATTTTAGATTTTCTTCTATGTTTTGTCAATCAAAAAAACAGGCAGACCGCCTGTTTTTCGTTTTCTAATTTTGACCACTCAGCAAATTTTTAAGCTCAGGGATATACGCTTGAAGTGAAGCCGCCGCAGTTCTCACCTGCTCGTTGGCCGAGGACAGTGCATCATAATCCTTATTTTCAATTCCTGTTTTATACGCTGCCACCGCCGGTTTAAGCTGATTCGCCATATTGGTGAGCTTACTGTGAAGCTCCGTATAATCCTGCGGTACCTTATCATAGCTGATAATGGCGTCACATGCTTTATCGACCTGGTCCAGCTGCTTATCCATATCCGCTACCCATGCGCTGTCGGACAGAGAATCCTCCGTAAATCCCGACAACTTATCCTGAATACTCTGAACAGTGCTGGTCATCGAGGTAAACTGACCGCCCAGAAATCCAAGGTACTCAGCCTTTCCCGCTGGTCCGTCCTTGCTGCCGCAGCCGGCAAATACCAACGAGGTTACAAGGACAGCCAGGGCAGACATAAAAAGCTTCTTTTTAACTTTCATGTTGCCCTCCGCAGCCGCCACAGCTGCCGCAGCCCTTCCCCGAAGCTCTGCAGCACGCAGCGATGGTATCTTCTGTAATGCCAAACCAGTTGGCAATCTCTGTGTTGGAGGGGTAACCACCCTGCTTTACCAGCACACCATCGATCAGGGTAATGGGTAAAACCTCCGGTCCTTCGGCGTCCAGCAGGTTTTCAACCATTTCATTTTCGGCAAAATCCTTTTTCATTCCAATTATATCATAGCGCTTCACCGTTTCCCCGGCGTTAACAAGTGCCTGAATCACCGCGTCCATACGCGCGTCTTCATCCGACACGTCAATGGCCGCCGGCTCGAAAAGCTCTAATACTTTCATTCGAATCCTCCCAGTTTATAATGATCTCATTGTAACACTGAAATCTTAATAAATTCGGTTAAAAGTAAAGATATTCCATTACAGACCGCAAAAAGCAGCCCTGCCGTCATTCTCAAGGCTGTTTTTCTGCCACTTTAGAGCAGTGCGCTCAGGATATCCTCTCTGCCTGCCGCTGCGCCATGTCCTGGCAAAAACTGCTGGCAATTGGTTTCGAGCAGCTTTTGCAGAGAATTTTTTACCTGTACCTCATCGTTGGCAAAGGGTGGATAGATCCGCTTGCTTCTATGGATAATAGCGTCGCCAACCAATGCAATATCCTCATTAAGAATCAGGCTCATGGAGCCCTTTGTATGACCAGGCGTGTGCAGCACACATATTCCCGGCCCAATGCACTGTCCGTTTTCAACCGCCATAACATTTCTGCAAGGTTCAAAACAAGTCCAAACGCCAAGGGCTCCCGCTACGCTCACAATTTTTCTGGTAAAGGGAAGGGTTCCCTGAGGAAGCGGACAGCAGCCGTCCCTCAGCGCTGTCCGCTCATGGGCATGCACATAAACCAGACAATTAAATTTCTTCTGAAAATAGGCGGCATTTCCCACATGATCGGTATGGACATGGGTTAAAATAATGCCGTCCAGACCGCTGATTCCCAGTCTTTTAAGCTGTCGTTCGATGCTCTGACGCTCCGTCACTACGCTGGTATCCACCAGATAGACAGCGTCACTGTACTGAATCACATAACAATTACACCTTAACGTATTTAAACGCTCAATGACAATGCCGCCCGAGGTTGTCCATCTTCTCATCTCCATCACCCCTTCTGTCGATCTAAGCCTTTTATTCTGCCTTGACAGCCTATCGGAACAGGCGTACAATAAATTCATTCTGATTATAAGCGAGGATAAATATGGAACCTATCTACCCTACGGATATTTATGAATACCTGCCCCACAGCAACTGTAAACGCTGCGGGGAGGATAACTGCATGGCCTTTGCCGACAAGCTGTCTAAAAATCAAGCCAATCTCAGCAGCTGTGCACCACTTCGGCTTCCTGAACAGGAAAAAAACCGGAAAGCGGTGGAAGCACTTCTGAATGACTGACGTTTGCTTCATTGCGCTCTCTCCTTGCTCGCTGCCAATTTTGCAGCGCAAAATTGGACTGCTTCGTCTTTATTTGAAAAAAACTTTTTTCTCCTTCGGAGGTTTTTTTCAAACAAGACGTTTGCTTCGTTGCGCTCGCTCGTTCGCTATCGCTCTCTCCTTGCTCGCTGCCAATTTTGCAGCGCAAAATTGGACTCAGCTTCATCCTCCCGCGCAGACTGGGACAAAGCTGACAATATCGCCGGGTTTCAGGCTGGTCCGCATACCGTTATGCAGATTGACATTATCACTGTTCAGCAGGATCAGACATCGTCTAGCTTTTGCCGCCGCCTCTTTCCCATGGGCGGCTTTTATTTTTACCAGCACTTCTTTGATATTTTCCGCCTCAAAGCTTTCCTGGGCTGTGCCAGTCGATGCCCTCAGCGCTCCAAAATATTTTATCGTGATCATAAGTTTCCAAGCCCCAGACGCTTGAGAGTCGCGGCTTTTGGCACTCCCTGTTCATCCCATCCTCTTACTTTATAGTATACCGGCAGCATTGTTTCGAGATCCACTCTGGTGCTGGGATCATCCGGTTCCTGCAGTTCATCCGTCAGACGTCCCGGCAGACTGTCATCCTCAGCGGTCAGACCTTCCCGCAGATTAAAAAGCCGCTCGATGGTAAAGCCACGCTCGCCGGCCTGAAGAAACTCGCCGGTCGTCATACGCATACCCGTAGCCAACTCAATGGCCTTGCAGTGCGGCATCAGATACATGGTTTTAACAGGCAGCAGACCCGGCATCAAAGGCCACATCTTTCCAAGAACTCCCCGGGCCATGATCATTGCCTTACCCGCCGTATGGGTTACAGGGCTGACTGGTCCCATATGATATAAAATTGACGGGATCATGGTCTGCATGGTGAACAGGCAGAAGCCTGCTGCCGAACCGGCCTCCATGCCGTTCTGCATAAAAGCCGTAAGCTCCGGCTTTCCCTTTGTTCCCTGTGCGCCGACGCTCATGACCCCCACTGATTCCATGAGCGCCAGGTAGCCGCCGTTCAGGTGACAGCCGCCACGGTTGGAGGTCGCATATCCCAGACCCATACCGACTGAGCGTCGTGGCTCGTAGGAAGCCAGCTCCATACCTTTGGCGTTGATGGCAAAGTCCGCCCCGCCGTATTTTTTTGCCAGCCGGGCGCTGCCCTCAGCCAGCTCGTCGCCAACACCCTGACGGTACGCAATTTTTTCGATGATCTCCAGCAAATTGCCAGTTTCTCCAAAGCGCAAACCAAAATCTGCCATTTCCTTTTCTTGGAGCTCCATGGCAAAAGCTAAGGTACCCGCCAGAGAAATGGTGTCTATCCCCAGGATATCCGCTTTATAATTAATCTCATTGATCAATTCCAGATTGCTGTTTTCAATATTTGATCCAAAAAGCCCAACAGTCTCAAACTCCGGCCCTTTTACCTCACGCCCGCCTACCATTACACGCCGTTCACAGCGTATGGGACAGCTTACGCAGCCCCCGTTTCGGGTCAGGTATCTATCCGCAAGGGTTTCTCCGCAGATTTCCTCCGCGGCCTCAAACTGTCCCCTTTTAAAATTATGGGTTGGAAGGGCGTGCGAGGCGTTGGCGTTATTTACCAGACCGGCAGTGCCGTAGTGAGGCAGGCTGTCGCCCGTCATGGGATGATTCTGAATAAATTTCACCCACTTTTTCACATAGGCGTCAAAGGCTGGTTTGTTATAAAACTCTGGCCGTTTGGTGCCATAGGCCACAATGCCTTTCAGGTTTTTGACACCCATTACCGCTCCGCAGCCGCATCTGCCGGCTACCCTCTCTCCTGAAACAGCGCAGGCATAGCGCACCTGGTTTTCCCCTGCTGGCCCGATGACCACTTTCCCATAAACCTTGGGAAAATGCTCCTGAGCCGCCTCAGCATCCAGCCCCCACAGGTCTGTTGCGTCGTGGATCACCGCCTCGCCGTCCAGAATCTCCAGATATACGGGCTTCTCCGCTCCGCCTGCCAGAATAATACCGTCCACTCCGGCACGCCGCATCATCATGCCAAAGCTCCCGCCGCAGTTAGATGAGGCGATCCCCCCAGTCATCACGTTTTTAAAGGTCATGTTAAAACGACTGGAGGAGGGCGCGCCTGTGTCCGTCATAATTCCTGTATTGATAATCAGGATGTTTTCTTTTGACAAGGGCTCCACACCCGTTGGCAACAGATCATAAAGCAGCTTGGCCGCAAGCGTTTTACCGCCGAGATATGCTGCCACAACGCCTTCTTTGATGGGCAGCGGGCGTATTTTACCTGTTGTCAGGTTAATATGCAAATAATTCAAGGGCTTCATTGAATCACCTCCATGCGGATCGCCGAGAGCGGGCACAGGCTCTCACACAGGCCGCACCCCACACAGGCCTTTGGCTTGACCAGCTCGGCGTAAACCCGGATATCTCCTTTAAAGGCCGGCATCGAAATGGCCAGGCATCCAAACCGGCAGCCGTCCACGCACATTGAGCAGGCGCTGCACACAGCTGACTCTATCATGGGTTTTTTCCATTGATTTTTTGATATTTTATTCGCTGTCTCTCCACTGTTGTCCAAAACGGCGCCCTGTGGACAGGATCTTCCGCAGACGCCGCAGTCGATACAGCGTCTGTCATTTACCATATGCTGCTTTTTCTTTTCACCGGTAATGGCCAGCACCGGACAGTTTCTCGCACAGATCGTGCATCCGATACATTTTTCTGTAATGGTATAGGCCATCTTTATCCCTCACTTCCTTGTTTATTATCTTTATTATAACAGGTTTTCTGTGAATTTGGGGAACAAAAAAGACCCTGATAAAAAACTCAGAGTCTCTTGTTCGTTTGAATTTTTTTATTACAGGAATGACGTTGCTACGCTCGTCCTCTCAAGGAAAACAGATTCTTCGGAAATCTATCATCCTTTTCGGATGATTTCCTCATCATCTGCATTAGGCTCATTGCCGCTCACCCGCTAACGCTCCTTGTTCGCTGCCAAATTTTTTCAAAATTTGGATTCGCCGTCAATAATCAACAGGTTCTTCGACGCAGTCCATAACCATTTTGGCGAAGGCCATGCAGGCGGTTTTACAGGCGGACTGAGTCCCAGTCACGATGGCGCCGCCGCGGTTGGAGACGGTCGGCGGTCCAAAGAATTTTACGACCTCTACGTCGGCGGCTGTCAGAGCTTCATCGACGCCCATCATAGATTCCAGCGGAGGGCCGACAAGATAGGCGACAGATGAACCAACAGGCAGATCACAAACTTCTGCGAGGTAAGTGCCAATTTTTGAGATAACCTGTGCATAAAATTGTACGCCGTCATCTTCACGCGCACTAAACAGACAGGCATTGTGCTCGGTGAAATGCGTAATGGTCCGCAGGCCGCTTTCAACATCGCTGATGGATGGCCCTGAGATAATACCGATCATTTCTCCGCCGTAGGCACAGCCAAGTCCCCCGTAGGTCGATTTGGCATAGCAGACCCGCACATTGGCCTTTTTGGTCGCTTCATCGGCTGCCACGTAGCCAATATCCTCATTATCGGTGGTAAAGAGGCCGATGTCGATATGGCCTTCAGGCAGGCCGAATTCTTCAATCATGATATCTTCAATGTCTGTCATCAATTTGCTGGACAGAACATGCGCTTTCAATAAATCCCCGGTCATTTTTGAACTCCCTTTTTCAAGATTTTTGTATTGCTTATTATCATACCATCTGTTATTTTGTTAGTAAAGAAGAAACTCTGCCCGGGTCATGGAAAAATTTGCACCAAAAATGATATATACCCTGTTTCCACAGACTATTCACACTTTTATCATGAAAAAACACAGTTTATCCACAAGTTGTACACAACCTGTGGACGCAATCCCTTTATTTTTCGTTAAAGGCCATTTTTTATCCCAAAACTTATCCACACTATCCACGTTAAAATGTGGACAAAAAGTGAACAAAAAGTGGAAAACTAATCTTTATATTCCTCGCAGGCTTGAACAAATGCCTTAAAAGGCGGTGATAGGAATTTGTTTTTATGGTAAATCAGCGTGAAGTTCCGCAGTAAACGAATTCCCTGAATCGAGAGTATGCAGAGCCGGCCCTGTTCAAACTCCCGCTCTACCAGTCGCTTTGAAAGCACAGCCAATCCCTGCCCGCCCATCACTGCATTTTTAATGGCTTCCGTATTCGTACAGGTCCATTTTTCCACAATTTCCACACCTTCTTTGTCCAGGATCTTTTCAAAAAAGCTGCGGGCTCTGCTGCCCTTTTCACGAATCACGAAGTACTGTCCCTGGAGCTCGTCAAGACTGACTGTTTTTCGACCGGAAAAAGGATGGCCTGGCCCGCAAATCAGCACCATCTCATCCTCCACTGCCGGTATCTGGATAAGGTCCTCACTGCTCACCTCTCCCTCGACAATGCCAAGATCCAGATCGCTCTTTAAAATCATGGACTCGATGACCGGTGTGTTATCCACCAGAACCGTCAGGGTAACCGGTGGGTTTTCAGCCTCAAACCGGCTGACTAACTCGCTGAGTATAGTAGTTCCAACGGTCACCGTACCGCCGATTTTAAGGGTGGTATGCTCAGCGGAATACTTCATTTCCAGTTCCATTTCATCAAACAGCGCCACAATATGCCTGGCGTAGTCTAAGAGCTGTTCGCCTGCTGGTGTGATATAAAGCTTGCGGGAAATCCGCTCAAAAAGACGCACATTATAATATTTTTCAATATCCGCGATGGCCTGGCTGACAGATGGCTGAGCAATAAACAGCTGGTCGGCCGCAGCACTCATCTTGCCGGTCTCTGCAACTGCCAGAAATACTTTCAGATGCCTGATGGTCATAATGATCCCCCAATTTTCTTCTATAGGTATTTAGCTATTAAACTGATTATAAAATACTATTTTACAATCGTCAAGAAATCCGTTAATCTATAGACTGAAGAACAAAGATTATTATTCGTTAAACGGAGAAGGAGATTTACAAGCTTATGAACATTGCACCTGAAGAAATTAAACGCGTCAAGGGACAGGGGTTCCTGTTCAACAATGACCACGAACATTTTGCCGCCCGTGTCATTACAGAAAACGGTGTCTTAAACGCCGCTCAGATTTCCTGTCTGAGCGAAGCGGCTGAGAAATTTGGAAATGGCAACATTGCCTTTACCACCCGCCTCACCGTGGAAGTACAGGGCCTAACCTGGGATGATATTGTACCTTTTCAGGAATTTATCGCTAAGGAAGGTCTGGTAACTGGCGGCACTGGCCCAAAAGTCCGCCCAGTCGTGGCCTGTAAAGGAACGGTATGCACCTATGGCCTGATCGATACACAGGGCCTTGCCCGCGAAATACATGAACGCTTCTACAAAGGCTATCGTGACGTTACACTGCCCCATAAATTTAAAATCGCTGTTGGCGGCTGCCCAAACAACTGTGTAAAGCCCGACCTCAATGACTTAGGTATTGTTGGCCAGAAGATCCCTTACTACAACGACGAGCTGTGCCAGGGTTGCGGCAAATGTTCTGTTGAGGACCGCTGCCCAATGGACGCTGCCACTGTAACAGACGGCAAACTCGTCATCGATAAAGAAAAATGCAACAACTGCGGTTTATGTGTTGACAACTGCCGCTTTGACGCAATTCCTGACGGTGAAGTCCGATATAAAGTTTATGTTGGCGGCCGCTGGGGAAAATCCATCCGACGCGGCACTGAGCTCAAAACATTGTTCACCCGCGACGAAATCCTGGACGTTGTGGAAAAGGCCATTCTCTTATATAAAAAAGAAGGTCAAAACAGTGAACGTTTTGGCTCTACCGTTGAACGCTTAGGCGCGGAAGCCGTAGAACGCGCTCTGACCACCAATGATCTGTTAGATGAAAAGGACAGTATTCTGGGCATTGCCACCGTATCCGGCGCTAC
This sequence comes from Eubacterium sp. AM05-23, assembly GCF_003477535.1. NCBI lineage: Bacteria > Bacillati > Bacillota > Clostridia > Eubacteriales > Eubacteriaceae > Eubacterium > Eubacterium sp. AM05-23. The sequence goes on along the minus strand of NZ_QUDF01000001.1, from coordinate 48,028 downwards.
CTGCTAATTTTTTAAAAAGCCTCCAAATATAACGGAGGCTTTTTATATGTTGTTTTTCGCTGGATAATCTTTTATAATAAATACCATAATCAGGAGGAAGCCCAATGTCTGAATCACTCAATAAAAAATTTTATGACGTCGTTGCAAAGATCCCCGAGGGGCGGGTAGCCTCCTACGGGCAGATAGCTTTGCTGGCTGGCCGTCCGCGGGCCGCAAGGGCCGTAGGCGCTGCCCTGCGCCGTGTTCCTGCTCATCTGGATCTTCCCTGCCATCGGGTTGTTTTCAGTGACGGTTCCCTCTGCAAAGGTCTTATCTTCGGCGGCCCTGGTGTTCAGGAGCAGCTCTTGAAAAAAGAAGGCGTCACATTTCTGCCAAACGGCAAGGTCAATATGCGCTGTTGTCTCTGGAAGCGTTCTGAAGACTTTCCCCGTTAAAAGGAAAGGCCAGCAGCGTTACATCCTCACAGCACAGGTCTTCCCATACTGCATTATCCGGCTGTTTGCTCGGCTGGTGCGAACGTTTTTTAATTATATGCGCATGTTCGGTTTTTTCCAAGTGCAATTATTTGTTTTTCTTTTATTAAAGTTCTTGTTTTTCATGCCTGTTGCCGGGTTTTATGGTAAACTATAAAAAAACTCTGGAGTCCTTGACATGAAATCAAAAAACATTCAAAATACTCTCATTGCTTTTATTCAGGCGTTTCCGGCACTATTGGCTTTTGAGGTTGTCTATAAGATGCTCTGTGCAGTCCTGCTGAAACCGCTGCTGTCGTTTATCATGCAGATTTTCTTGAACCTCAGCGGTTACAGTCTGGCATTTAACGAGAGATTTCTTAATTTTTTCACCAATATTCCCGGTGTTATTACCCTCGTCATCATGCTGGCGCTAGGTGCGCTTATGGTTTATTATGAGTTTTCTGTCATCATCTTGCTGCTCTACCACAGACTCCATAAAAATCCAATCAGCCTTGGCACAGCCATGAAAATGGCTCTCACGACCTATAAGAGCCTTAAAAATTTGGGCGCAGTTGGTTTTACAGCCTATGCACTGGGGCTCCTGCCGCTGATACACATCGGTTTACGCCCGTCACTGCTGCCACAGACCCGGATTCCTAATTTTATTACCGGGGAGCTGTCAAAAACTCTGATGGGAAATATCGGGGTTTATCTGTTTTACGCAGTTATCTTTGTGCTTTTCGTGGTCCTGCTTTTTGTATTGCCTGCTATGGTTCTGGATCGCGTTTCGTTTTTAAGGGCCGCTCGAAAAAGTTTCGGCATTTTAAAAAGGGGGCGTCTTCCTGTATCGTTGGTGCTTGGCGTTTACGTGATTTTGTGGATTGTTCTGTTTAACTTTCCAGGGTTTGTACCCACTTATTTTCCTGGCATCTCTGGCAATGGCCCTCTCACTGTTTTCCTGAGTCTCTTTTCAGGAAACACCTTCGCGCCGCTTATGGGATTTTTGCTGGTAGGCCTGCTGCGCGTCACACTTATGCTTTTGCTGCTGACCATCTTGACTGCGGGGTACAGCGGGCTCGACGGCCAGATAAATATTGACGATGGAGCTCTTCCCCTTATCGATGAGAAGCTTGACCATATGAGGGAAAGGGCTATGAGCTTCTTTCATATTTCACGCCATACAGCAAAAAACGCCTGGACACATATTAAGGCCCATCCCTTTTTCATCAGGCATCAGAAGCCAATCGCTCTGGGGCTTGTCATTCTGGCCGCTGTAGGTATGTTCAGCCTTTTCTACAATCCGCCGGCTCTGCACAGCCCCATCGTCATCGGGCACCGCGGAAGCTCAGAAGGCGTAGAAAACACACTTGGCTCTATCCAGGGTGGTATCGACCAGGGCGCTGACTATGCGGAGATCGACATTCTTTTGTCCAAGGACAACGTGCCCATGGTCATACACGACAGTAATCTCCAGCGTCTTTCCGGTCAAAATGTCAATGTCTATGACCTGACTGCTGAAGAGCTCGGTGAACTGACCTTATCCCAAAATGATGCTAAGGGAAAAATCTCAACGCTTGAGGAGGTGATCAGGACCACAAAAGGGCAGATCAAACTGCTCATTGAGTTAAAGACCCACGGACATGAAACCGCCGACGTAGCCGCTGAAACCGCCAAGGTCGTCGAAGCGCAAAATGATGAAAAAAATTGTATGTTCATGTCCCTGGACTACAGCCTGGTAGAACAGCTGAAAACACTGCATCCCGAATACACTGTCGGCTACTGCGTCTACGGCAATCTCGGCAAAGCCGACACAAGGCGTCTGGTCAATATGGACATCGACTTCCTCACAGTTGAAGAGAATATGGTCACAAAAAGCCTGATCAGTAAAGCCAGAAAAGCCTGGCTTCCAGTTTATGTCTGGACAGTGGATGATCCTAAATCTATGCAGCAGTATCTTGATCTCGGGGTGCTTGGCCTGATTACAGATAAACCGGCCACAGGCCGTGAGGTTATTGACCAGTCCCATTAACACCAAAACTACTGGATTTTGAAAAATCCAGTAGTTTTTTAATTTTTAAAAAAATATCTTCAAAATCAGAAGCTCATGGATCGCTATGGCTGCGACGGAAACTGTGCTCTCTGCGAATTATGTGAACCCGGCTGATGTTTAGAGCCTCTTAAAATGGGTATTTTATTTTTATAATTACTAATCATTATAAAATAGAAGGAGCGAACAGATATGTTTGATTTAACAGATAAAGTAGCCGTCGTCACCGGCGCCTCCAGCGGGCTGGGTGCAGATTCCGCAAGAGCATACGCACAGAACGGAGCAAATGTTGTACTGCTGGCCAGAAGAAAAGAAAAGCTGGAACAAGTGGCCGCCGAAATTTCCGGAATGGAGCGAAAGGTTCTGGCTATTTCCTGTGATGTGACCGATGAAGAATGTGTTAAAAAAGCCGTTGAAGAGATCATCGAAAAATTTGGAAGAATTGATATTCTGCTCAACAACGCCGGCGTCGCTGTCCGGGGCGGTGTAGATACCCTGACCGTAGAAGACTGGGATCATGCCATGGATGTCAATGTCAAGGGGATGTTTATTATGAGCAAATATATCGTCCCGCATATGAAAGAACAAAATTATGGAAAAATCGTCAATATCAGCTCTGTCAATGCGTTGATCGGAGACAAAGCCGATATGTTTATCCGCCACTCCTACAACGCTTCTAAAAGCGCTGTTCTTGGTCTGACAATCGGGATGGCTGCCTCCTACGGGCAGTTTAATATTACTGTCAACGCAGTATGTCCGGGACTTTTTGAATCGGAAATGACAAAGGATACCCTCTTTAAGTCTGAAGCTTTCCTTCAGGGCTACAGCGCCCAATGCCCCATGAGCCGCCCTGGAAAACGCGGCGAGGTCAGCGGGCCTGTGCTTTTCTTTTCAAGTGACGCTTCCAGCTATGTCACTGGCCAGCACATTGTCGTAGACGGCGGTACTTCAATCGTCTGACAAATTAAATTTAATTCTCCCAGACTAATTTAAGCCCTGCGTCCTTGCTCCGCTGTACCGCGCGGAAAGGACTGGCAGGGCTTTTTATTTTACAATCCGAAAATACTGCGGGCCTCCTGCATATTGGCGACGACATCCACACCGAAGGGACAGCGTTTTAAACAGCTTCCGCATTCGATACAGTCTGACGCGTGCGCCTCCAGCCCTTTATAATGCTCAGCTGTGGCGCCCGGTATTCTGCCCTCATGCTGCCTGGCGATATCCAGGTACTTTGTCACTGCCGCCACATCAATCCCTGACGGACAGGGCTGGCAGTGGTTACAGTACATGCACTGCCCCTGCATCTGAAAACTCGGCGCGTCGGCGATGGCGCTGTAATCCCTTTCTGCCTCAGAGCTCTGGCAATAGGCTGCCGCCGCGTCGATTTCGCGCAGGGAAGAAAGGCCGGGAAGTACCGATACAACGCCGGGGCGGTCCAGTGCATAGTGATAGCACTGCGCCGGTGTCATGGCTTTGCCAAAGGGCGAGCTCTCCGCCGACAGCAGCCGGCCAGCTGCCAGCGCTTTCATGACCGTAATCCCAATTCCAAGGGCCTCACAGCGCTGATACAGGGCGCTTCTTGCCGGAGCGATACCCAGCGCCTTTTCATCCACGGCCACGCCCTTAAATTCCATAATGTCCTCGACCTCTCTCTGTCCGTGATCCAGATCATAGGCTGGATTGAGGCTGAACATGAGCGTCTCGTACAATCCTGTTTCCACCTGTTTCATGGCAGTAACCGCATTGTGTGAGCTAAACCCAAGCTTTCGGATAACGCCCTGTTTTTTCAAATCCAGGGCATAATCCAAAATACCGCTTTTTTCTACGTCCTCGCAATCCTTTTCCGAATCCAGAAAATGAATCATTCCAAAATCCACATAATCCTGCTTCAGCCGGTCCAGCATATCCTCAAAGGAACGCTTCACCTCTTCCAGTTTCCTGCTGCGGACGTACTGCCCGTCGCCGCTTACAGTGCATAAATGCCCCTGAATCAGCATTTTTCCCGGATGTGTCCTTATCGCTTCACCGATGGCGTCTCTTATTTCCGGCTGAGGCATGTAAAGATCCAACAGGTTAATGCCAAGATCCATTGCGTGGTGAACCATCTCAACGATTTTCTTCCCGGCCATCCCCTCCAGATAGACGCCTCCAAAGCCAATCACACTGACTGGTGTCTCGACACCCTTTATTCTGCGATATTCCATAATAGCTGCTCCTTTCCCCATTTAACCGTATTATAACACCCTTTTTTCCCGCGCAACAGATGTAAAATTCCGTGAAGGCAAAAATATTTTTCTCCTTGACCCCGATCCCTACCCGGACTTACAATAAAAGCAGCCTATTAAAGGAGGTTTCTATGATAAATTATAAAACCAGCATTTTTAACGATGTTCTGGGGCCAGTGATGACAGGACCTTCCAGCTCTCACACAGCCGGCCCCGGCCGGATTGGATACTTTACCGGCTGTCTGATGCCGGATTTTAAATCCGTCAAGCTGATTTTCCCCAAAAGCAGCTCATACGCCACCACCTACAAAGGTCAAAAATCAGATATTGCCTTTGCCGCCGGCCTTCTTGGCATGCCCTTAAACCATCCTGACTTTAAAAACAGCCTCCACCGTCTTAAAGAAAAAAACATTGCCTTTGAGACCAGCCTGACCGACACAGCCTGCGATCACCCTAACACCTGCGAGCTTGTTCTTTCAGGCCCTTCTGGACGTCTCTGCATCACTTCCCTTTCCACAGGCGGCGGAATGTTCTGCGTAACCGCCATCAATGGTTCCGCCGTCGATTTCAAAGGAGATACCCCTGTGCTCGCCGGCTTTTACACTGCGGAATCTCAGGCGGCTCTCAGAGACTTTTTAAAGACGCTGCCCTCATCCATTGCCGACACCGAGGGGCTGATCTCAGGTAATGGTTTTTACGTGCTGTCGCTGAAAACCTCTGCTGCCGCCGCTGAAATTAAAAGACTCATAAAAACAGCACCGGGAACACTGCGTTATATTCCTGCCATCCTGCCTGTGGCCACGCCCGAGCCCGAAACGCTGCCCTTCAGTACCGCCAGCGCGCTCTCCCTTTTCTTACAAAAAAATCCCATGCCTCTCTGGCAGGCCGCAGTAGAATATGAAGCCGCCCGAAGCGGGTGGACCGCGGAGGAAGTGCTGAACTATTCGAAAACGCTCGTGAAAATCATGTGCCAGTCCATAAGCTTTGGCTTACAGGACGCTCCCGATGGCGAAAGCCTTACAGCGCGCTCAGCCAGATCAATGGCAGCAGCAGCTTCTGCCGGCAGACTGCTTTCCGCCAGCCCTTATCAAAGCGGCGCCGTCTACAGTACTGCCGTTATGGAGGCCAGCAACGCCATGGGTGTTGTGGTCGCCGGTCCTACAGCGGGCTCCTGTGGTGTCCTTCCCGGAGTTCTTTTCGCACTGCTTCAGGAAGCCGGCAGACCAGCTTCATTTCCGCCAATTTTATCAGATAAGCATTCAGACCAGGCCGCAAAAGCCTTACTGTGCGCTGGTATCATCGGTGTATTTATCGCGGAGCAGGCCACCTTTGCCGCTGAGCTTTGCGGCTGCCAGGCCGAGAATGGCGCCGCAAGCGCCATGGCCGCAGCGATGGCGGTCTCTTTCTCAGGCGGCGGCCCAGACCAATCTCTGCGCGCCGCCTCCACTGCTCTCCAGAATGTCCTTGGACTCATCTGTGATCCGGTCGCCTGCAGAGTAGAAATTCCATGTATCAGCCGAAACGCCATGGCGGTTTCCAATGCTCTGACCAGTGCAGAAATGACGCTTGGCGGCTATGATTCCCGGATACCGCTCGACGAAACAATCAAAACAATGTATCGCGTCGGCCGCCAGCTCCCGCCTGAGCTGCGCTGCACTGGAAACGGCGGGCTCTGCCTCACTCCCGCCGCCTTTGCGATGGCAGAAAAAGCTGGCCGGCCACACAAATGACAGCAGCTCTTCTTTTCCTTTCGCTAAACCATTAAAAAAACGGCTCGCAGCCGTTTTTTTAATGGTTTAATTTACAAGCTCTGACAAATTTTCCATAATCTTCACGTGAGGCGACGCTTCAAAATCCGCGGCGGTGGTTGTGCCAGTGGTCACAGCCGCAAAATACACCCCGGCATTTTCGGCTGTTCGAGCATCCACCAGACTGTCGCCAATGTAGAGCGCTTTTTCTCTGCAGCATTTCAGCCTTTCCAGCGCTTTCCGAACCCCTTCCGGGCTTGGTTTGGCTGTTTCCACATCCTCTCCGCCGATAATCAGGTCAATCAGTTCATCTAAACCATAAAGGCTGATGGTGCTCTCGATCCGGTAGCGGTATTTCGTGGAGATAATACCTGTTTTCGCGCCCTTTTCCTTCAGCTTTCGAAGCATGGGCAGCGTTTCAGGGAACAGTTTGGTGTTTGCCACCATCACTTCGTCTGATTTCTCAACATACTGTTTTCGGTAGCCGGCAATGGTCTCCCGGTCCTTAATGCCTGTCAGGAGCATAAACGCCTCCTCCAGGGTTAAGCCGATGGTTTTCTTAATGGCGTCGTCCTCTATCCCTTTAAAACCATTGCGCTCAAAAACATGCTTAAAACACATGACAATCCCCTTTTCCGAATTTGCCAGTGTATAATCGAAATCAAAAAGATACGCTTCGTAATCCATTTTCCACCTCCTGGTATGGCAATAGCTTTATTATAGCAGTTCTGCTGTCTTTTTTACAGCTTTCCCTTTGTTTTATGGTAATCCGGCGGTATAATAGAATTCAGAATTTAAACGAAGAAAGGATTAATATGTTTGGAGAATGCCACGCCCACATGATCATGGATGGAGTATCTTTCCGGGAAGCCGCGGCAAAACACAGAAATGGCCCGGACGAAGCCCTGATCCGGCAGGTCTTGTCGGCCTATCAAAAACAGGGCGTCCTCTTTATCCGCGATGGCGGCGATAACCTTGGCGTTTCACGCCTGGCTGCTGACCTTGCGCCAGAATACGGTATCGACTACCGCACTCCGGTATTCGCCATCCACCATCGGGGATACTACGGCGGAATTGTCGGCTATGCCTATGACAGTCTGAAAGAATATGCCCAGCTGGTTCAGGGAGCCCGGGCTCAGCGGTGTGATTTTATTAAAATTATGACGGCCGGCATCATGGATTTTGATCATGAAGGCCGCTTAAGCTGCCCGGGACTTCCAAAGCAGGAGGTCTCCGAAATGGTCCACATCGCCCATTCTGAAGGCTATTCCGTCATGACACATGTCAACGGCGCCGATCATATAAAAGTCGCTCTGGAGGCCGGTGTGGACAGTATTGAACATGGTAATTTCATGGATGCGGAGTGCCTTTCTCTTCTGAAAGAAACCGGGGCAGTCTGGTGCCCTACCATTGCCGTAACTGGTAATATCATCGGCAGCGGACGGTATGACGACACTGTTCTGGCAAGCATCCACAATCGGCAGCTCGCCAATATCCAGAGAGCCTTCAGCTTCGGGGCCGCCGTAGCCCTCGGCAGTGACGCCGGAGCCTTCTGTGTGCCGCACCCACAGGGGATTTTGGATGAGTATGAATATTTCAAGCAGGCAGTACCTGACCAGGCCTTTCTGGACGCCCGGCTTGCAGAGGCAGAGGTAACGGTGCGGGAAAGGTTTAAGGCGGGAAACGTTATAATGGAAAATTGAAAATGGAGAATGGAAAATTCTGGTACAAATCTGCTGCTGGCAGATTTGATGAAATATGGCCTGCGGCCGTGCTCCATTCACATTCACTTTAGCGAATATGCGCCAGAATTTTCCTTTTTTAATTTAATGAACTCCCGCCCAGCTGGATATGACCATGCGCTGGACCTCGGAAGTGCCTTCGTATATCTCAGTGATTTTGGCGTCACGCATCATGCGTTCTACTGGGTAGTCTCTTGTAAAGCCATAGCCACCAAATAACTGGACGGCCTCGCAGGTAACGTCTCTCGCCGCTTCTGACGCGACAAGCTTGGCTAAGGCAGCAAGATGATTATAGGGTTTCCCGGCATCCTTCGCGCAGGCTGCCTGATAAACCAGCAGGCGCGCCCCTTCTGTCCTGGCGATCATGTTGGCCAGCTGGAACTGGGTGTTCTGGAAAGCTGACAGGGGCTGTCCAAACTGTTCCCTTCCCTTGACGTAAGGGATGGTTTCATCAATGGCTCCCTGCGCCAGTCCAAGAGCCTGGGAGGCAATGCCGATCCGCCCGCCGTCCAGGGTTTTCATGGCAATCTTAAAGCCCTTTCCGACTTCGCCGAGCAGATTTTCCTTTGGCACAATACAGTCTTTGAAGATCAGCTCGGTTGTGGAGGAACCGCGGATTCCCATTTTATCCAGCTTTTTGCCGATAGAGAAACCCGGAAAATCTTTTTCCACAATAAAAGCGGTGATACCGTGGTTACCCTTTGTGATATCCGTCATGGCAAAAATAACGTAGGTGTCGGCTTTTCCGCCGTTGGTAATAAATATTTTGCTGCCGTTCAAAACATAGTGGTCGCCTTCAAGAGTAGCGGTCGTCTTCTGTCCGGCCGCGTCTGTTCCCGCGCCCGGCTCCGTCAGGCCAAATGCTCCGAGGTGTTCACCTTTTGCCAGCGGCACCAGATATTTACGCTTTTGCTCCTCTGTTCCAAAGGCAAAGATCGGCCATGCGCACAGAGAGGTGTGGGCTGAAATAATGACTCCGGTGGAGCCGCAGACCTTTGAAATTTCCTCGACGCACATGGCGTAGGCCAGATTATCCATACCCGCTCCGCCGTATTCTTCCGGGAAGGGGATGCCCAGCATTCCAGCTTCAGCCAGCTTGGGAATGGTCTCTTCCGGGAAGCGTTCCTTTTCATCCAGATCCTTGGCGATGGGCTTTACCTCCATCTGGGCAAATTCACGGAACATTTCACGCAGCTCCTGATGTTCCTTGGACAGTTCAAAATTCATGGTTTCTTCCTCCTCTACCGCAGTGGTTTTATCAACCGTATTAATCTTTTTAATCTCACGCTTCGGCCCTTTTCCTAAAGGGGTTTCCGCTATTTCTTCTTTTCTCTTGCTTTCAGGATCCTGGGCCTTCTGGCTCTTTTCAGCCTTTTCTTCAAAATAGGCTGTCTGTGTATCGATTGGATTCTGTCTCCGCTCTGTCGGCGCCTTGAGCTGGCGTTTCTCACGGATCAGATCGGTGAGGGCCGGAAGTACCTCAAACAAATCGCCAATCACACAGTAGTGGGCGATCTTAAAAATGGGGGCTTCGGGGTCGTTATTGACGGCCACAATAATATCTGAGTCTTTCATACCCAGGGTATGCTGTACCGCGCCGGAAATCCCGCAGGCGATATAAAGCTTAGGGTGGATTCTCTTACCGGTAACGCCTACCTGATGCTCAGTGTCAATCCAACCATCCTCCACTGTCGGTTTGGAAGCGCCGACCGCAGCGCCCAGAGCGTCTGCCAGTTCCCGAACGACGTCAAAGCCCTCCGGCCCTCCGAGGCCGCGTCCGCCTGCCACCACAATATCCGCTTCTTCCAGATCATCCACGACCTTGGAGACCGCCTCGACATATTCCAGCAGCTTCACCCGCAGCGCGCTTTCCTTTATCGGAATGTCTTCCTCGATTACCTCAGCTTTCAAGCCTTCCACTGGCAGGCCCTTGGCAAAAATACCGGAGTGGACACTGGCAATCTGCGGACGTGTTGCCATGGTAATTTTGGCAAACGCCTTACCGTCGTAGGCTGGTCGAATAAAGGTGACGGCGCCGTTTGCCGCAAGCTCAATCTCTGTGCAGTCTGCCGCAAGGCCAAGCTCCAGACGGGTTGCCAGACGCCCGCAGAGGTCACGGCCGTTGTGGGTCGCTCCCACCAGCAGGAGATTCGGCGCATATCGCCGGATCAGGGTTTCCATCGCGTCGGTATAGACGTCGGTACTGTAAATTTCATAGCCATCGCCCGGAACATTCAAAATAATATCCGCCCCATAGCCAGAAAGCTTGGTGGTCATATCACAGGAAAGATAGCCAAAAACCACAGCAACCAGTTCACTATCCCCGCCCTTGAGCTTTTTACCCTTGGATAAAAGCTCAAGGCTCACGCGCCTGATCTGCTCATCCTCTTTCTCAATAAATATCCAAATCGCATTTTCTTTCATGATGTTTCCTCCTTACCACACGCCCAGGCCTTCCAGGGTTTCGAACAGAGCCTTTGCACCTTCCTGGCCGTCCTTCGCGTCAATTCGGATGCCTGTATCCAGAACCGCTGGCGAAAAAGTCCCGATCACCTGGGTCGCCGAGCCCTTAAAGCCCACATCATCAGGGGTTAACCCAATATCTGCCGCCGATAACACCCGGATATCCGCACTTTTTGACTTCATTTTTCCCTTTATTGAAGGGTGTCTCGGCGCATGGGCTTTTTCTGTAATGGTGCAGACTGCCGGCAGTGCGGTCTGCAGGATTTCAACACCATCTTTATTTTCACGTTCAGCGGTCAAAACATAGTCCTCGACCTTCAGACGATTCACATAAGTGACCTGAGCATAGTCCAGACGTTCGGCAATGCCCGGACCTACCTGCCCTGTATCGCCGTCGCTGGCCTGCTTGCCGCAGAGCACCAGATCATAGCCGCCCAGCCTGTTTATGGCCGCAGCCAGTACGCGGCTCGTGGCAAGGGTATCCGATCCCTGCAGCGCGTCGTCACAGAGCAGAACAGCTTCATCTGCCCCCATGCCAATACACTCCCGAAGCGCTTCCTCGACCTGGGCTGGCCCCATGGATAAAACCGTTACCCTGCCTCCATGCTTTTCCCGAAGTCTCAGGGCCTCCTCCAAAGCATTTTTATCACAAAGGTTTACAACCGCGGGCACATCCTCCCGCAGCATCCGGTTTGTGCCCTTTTCCAGCTTAATTTCCGACACAGCAGGAACCTGCTTAATACATACAGCAACATTCATCTGATTACCTCCTTTTTTCAATCGGTTTTAAATAAAAAAGCAGCATCTTACGTGCAGCTCAAACAAACACAATTGTCAGGCATTTAACTTATAACATGAATATATTTACCCATTTGTTTGTATTTTATCCACTAAAAAAAGTCTCTGCAAATAAACACACATTTCGCAGAGACTTTTAAGCGGCTATTCTTCTTTCATTTTTGACCATACAGTGACCATCATGGTAATAAAGCAGGCTGCTCCTCCAATGAAATTGGAGATGGGCTCTGCCAGGAAAACACCATTGACGCCAAGGTTAAAAACCGTTGGCAGGAACAGGGTGAGCGGGATAACAATGATTGCTTTTCGAAGCAGCGAAAAGAAAATAGCCTGCTTCGATTTGCCGAGGGCAATGAAAACGGTCTGGCCTGAGAATTGCAGCGCCATCATAAAAAACCCGAAAAAATAAATATACAAAGCTGGCACACCAAGCCTTATGAGCTCCGGCTCACTGTTGAAAATATGGATAAAGGCCTGGGGCGTAAGCATCAGAATCAACCAGGCAGCAAAGGTGTACGCTACCCCGATGATGGCTGTAAACTGAATTCCCTTCCGCACTCTGCCGTAAGCCCCAGCCCCATAATTAAAGCCGAGTACCGGCTGCGCCCCATTGGTAATCCCCTGCACTGGCATGGTGAGCACCTCACGAATGGAGTTTAAAACGGTCATAACACCCACGTAAATATCTCCGCCATAAAACTGAAGACTCGCATTGCATACGATCTGCACCGCGCTGTTGGTGACCGACATAATGAATCCCGACAGGCCCAGCCCTGAAATCTCGCCGATCAGCGAAAAATCCAGCCTCATACTTTTCAGACTGAGGCGGTAGATGGCTTTCTTTCCTGTCAGAAAGCGTAAAACCCAGAGGGATGAAAGCAGCTGCGACAGCACTGTCGCCAGGGCTGCGCCCCTGACGCCTAAACCAAAAACAAAAATAAACACCGGATCCAGCAGAATATTGACCACCGCTCCCAGAGCCACGGTCATCATACCAATTTTCGCAAAACCCTGTGAATTGATAAAGCTGTTCATTCCCAGGCCGATCATCACAAAGAGACTGCCGCAGAGATATATTTCAACATAGTCGTTGGCGTATGGAAAGGTCTGGTCACTGGCGCCAAAAGCATATAAAATCGGCCTCTTAAAAATCAGGCATACGATCATGAGCAAAACGCCGGTGATGAGCAGCATGGTAAAGGAATTCCCCATAATACGCTCTGCCCTGCGGTCGTCTCCCTTCCCCCTGGCAATAGAGCAGAGCGGCGCGCCGCCCATGCCAAAAAGGTTGGCAAAAGCCGTAATGATCATGATAATGGGAAAGGTAAGTCCGAGACCTGTCAGTGCGAGTGTCGAGGCATCCGGTAAGTGACCGATATAGACGCGGTCAACCACACTGTACAGCACATTAATCAGCTGTGCGGCCATCATTGGAAAAGCCAGGCGCATGATATTGCCGGATATGCTCCCTTTAGTAAAGTCATTCTGTTTTTCCACAGGCATCCCTCCCATTATTATAAATATTATAACATTAACCCCGCCGAATAATTTAAGAATCTTTTATTGTTTTTCTTTTCATTTTAGAAAATTTATTATATAATATAAAAAGAATTTATTGAACCATTGGGAGGTTTTTATGAATACCATAAACGCGCAGACACTGACCCAAGAGCTTGTCCGGATCGACAGCTCCGATCCCGGCGCATACGAGGGGGCCATCGGCTGTAAAATTGCGGCGCTTCTGAAGTCGGCAGGCGTTCCTGTTGTCAAAGAAGAGGTTCTGCCCGGCCGCTTTAATGTCATGGGCAAAATCAAAGGAGAAATCGACGATCCTGCACTCATTTATATCTGCCATATGGATACCGTGACACTGGGCGAGGGCTGGAGCGTCCCGCCGCTCTCTGCCGAAATAAAAGACGGACGGCTTTACGGCAGAGGCGCCTGCGATATGAAATCCGGCCTGGCCTGCGCCCTTTCGGTTTTTCTAAAAGCTGCCGCTTCCGGAAAACAGCCGCGCCACTCCTTTATTTTCATCGGAACGGTCGACGAGGAGGACTATATGCGCGGCGTGGAGGCCGCCATTGCCTCAGGCTGGGTAACTGAAAATAGCTGGGTGCTGGATACCGAGCCCACAAACGGGCAGATTCAGGTCGCCCACAAAGGCCGCACCTGGTTTGAATTGACCGCTGACGGTGTAACCGCCCACGCCAGCACGCCCTGGAAAGGGGCGGACGCCATTGCCGCCATGGCAGAAATGATCGCCGCTGTACGGCAGGGCGTCGAGGCAACACCCCACCACCACGACCTCGGCCGATCCACCGTCACCTTTGGGCAAATCAACGGCGGCTACCGCCCCTATGTGGTCCCGGACCACTGCACGGTCACCGTCGACATGCGGCTGGTACCGCCTACCACCACTGCCGCTGCCGAAGTCATCGTAAAATCGGCCATACGCCGGGCAGAAAAACAGATTCCCGGAGTCCATGGACATTACAGAATCACCGGTGACCGGCCCTTTGTTGAAAAAGATGCGCACTCCTACCTTTTAAAAATGCTGAGAGAAAGCTGCGCAGCCGTAACCGGCAGCCCTGCCCAAGTCAGCTTTTTCCCAGGCTATACCGATACCGCCGTTATCGCTGGAAATCTGAACAACCACAATTGCCTCTCCTACGGCCCCGGTGACCTTGAGCTCGCCCACAAGCCCGACGAATCTGTTCCTCTGGCCGATATTGACCGCTGCGAAAGGGTGCTGGCCGATCTGGCAGACAGAATTCTATTTGCTTAATCGGTTTTTCAAAAAACAGCACCGCCCTGCCAATATTGGCAGGGCGGCAAATATATAAACAGATTTTACTCTGTCATTCCTTTTTCCTGATAATAAGCCTCGTCGATTCCGTCTGTCTCCAACTGCCCTGAAACCCTCAGCGGTGTAAAGCGGCCGATTATTTTGAGCATAATAACGGTTAGCACAAAGCTATAAATCATGACAATCGCCGCACCCGCAAGCTGTGTCAGCAGCTGCCCCGGATTGCCATAAATCACACCCGTTACAGCATTGATCGCAGGGCTTGCGAAAATCCCCGTCATAATAATGCCAACGGTGCCTCCGACTCCATGCAGTCCAAAAACATCCAGTGTATCATCCAGATTCTTTTTAATGCGCAGCTGAATCATTCCATAGCAGCACAGGGTGCCCACAACACCAATGATCGCCGCTGCCCACGGTTCCACAAAGCCTGACCCCGGCGTTATACAGACCAGTCCCGCCAGAGCACCCATCATTGCGCCGAGGACGCTGGGATGTTTTTCCTGTATCCAGCTGGCAATAACCCATGTCATAAGCCCAAACCCCGCAGAAATCTGTGAATTGGTGATGGTCATTGCCGCAATTTCATTGGCTGCCAAAGCGCTTCCCCCGTTAAAGGCAAACCATCCAAACCATAAAAGCCCTGCGCCAATAGCGACATAGACCATGTTATGCGGAGTATAATCACGTTTTTTTCTGCCGCCGACTACCAGCACTGCCGCCAGCGCGGAAAAACCCGCACTCATATGAACCACTGTACCTCCGGCAAAATCTGCCAGGCCCATCTGTGACAGAAATCCTCCGCCCCATACCCAGTGCGCTACTGGAATATAAACCAGAAGACTCCACAGCGTCAGAAATACCATATAGCTTTTGAGCGTCATACGCTCTGCCACCGCGCCACAGATAAGTGCGGGCGTCACCAGAGCGAACATCAGCTGAAAGATAAAAAAAGCGATAAACGGAATGGTCGGTGCCCAAATCTCAGAGGGTGCCAGACTGACATTCTGTAAAAACGCAAACTCCAGATTGCCGATTATTCCTGAAATATCACCGCCAAAGATCAGGCTGAAACCACCGATAAACCAAAGAACCGTCACGATGCCCATGGCAATAAAACACTGGAACATAATATCTACAATATTGCCCTTTCTCAGCAGCCCAGCGTAAAAAACAGCCAGGGCCGGTGTCATCAGGCACACCATAGCCGCACAGACAAGAATAAATCCTGTATCCGCAAAATTAATCATACTTCCCTTTTCTCCTCGTATATTATACAAAATTTATATTCAAGATTATCAGCTTTTACTTTATCTGTCAAATACGGGAATTGTAAATTTTATCTTTATAAATCTTATAACTATTTTTGTCAAATTTTCACTTTTCTAGTTCAAAGTTTAACTGCTTATTAATTTTTCTCATAAATTATCGTTTTCTGATTTTCCTGAAATTATTTTTTAAGGTATAAAAAATGATTTCCATGATTTTTATTATAAAATAATTTGAGGATTTTAGCTGTCTAATCCATTAGAAACCTTTCTGTTTATATTAAAAGCCTCCTTTTTTGTGCAAAATCGCATTTTATGACAAATTCCACTGTTTTTCTGAAAATTTTTATCCATTAAAATATGTGCCAACTGGCGCGAAACATAAAAAAGCGCAGCCGCAATTTAACTGCTACGCTTAAAATCCAGCTTCTGCTGCTTTACTCAAAAATAAGAACGGTTCCCTTTTTCAGCCTGCACTTTCGCATGTCCCTGCCCGAGCTGTCCCTAATCTTTCCCTCTGCGACCAATTGCTGATAATCTTTCTGTGACAGACACAGCTTATCCCTCACCAGCGCGGAAACCTTGACGGGAAACGGGTACTCGCTTTGTACCTCCACCTCCGACATTTCTCCAGATACGGGAATATCGCCTGAAACAGCATAACTTGGCAACAGGGCTTCGGCGCCGTTTCCTTTCAGAAATTGAAAGTCCACAGCGTACTGCCGGGCAAGTCTCTCATCATTGCTGTAAAAGCGTTCCAGCAAACCAGTGCTTAACGTCTGCGGTGAAACACGCGAGTAAACCGCCGCGTTCCAGGTTGTATCGCACTTTGTGCATTTATAAATCAGCCAAATATCCAGATATTTCCGCTGGGCGTTGACCCTAAATTGTCCTGAACAGATAAACTCTGCCTTTTTACCGCACTTTTTACAGTATCTCAACACCAAAGGCAGCCCAATAGGTCTTATATTCCAGATAAATTTTTTCATTGTCTGGCTCCTCTCTTTATTAATAAAGAAGAAGCCTAATAAGGTGGATTGTCACAAATTCTTTTCATCCTGCGCCTCCCTGATTCGTATTTCTTTTATGAATCCATTGTAGCATGATGCTTCCGCGTCCCCTACCTAATACTCTTTTCATAACTAAACATAAGAAAAAAGCTGATTCAGTCTGCAAAACTGAATCAGCCGTCATTAACCCTTATTCTCTTTTCTCAGCTGCCCGATAATTCTCTGGATACTCTTCAGGGACAGGAAGTACTTTTCCGCCAGAACCTCCATAGATGTTCCGGCCAGATAGTCTGTGTAGATACTTTTATTCCGTTCCTTTAATTCCTGGCGGGTCGAGGTTGATGCGCCCCAGACTTTTTTGTTGTCAGAAATTCTCGGAATATAAATGAACTCTCCATCAATATACTCCTGAATCTTTTCCAGCAGTTCCCGCGGCAGAATATGTGTTGCTTTCTTATAGCTCATTTTGCGCTCCTGATATTTTTTTCAAACGGGAACAGCAAAGCTACCGACAAGCATTTATTCAATTTATAAACCGTTGCGACAGCCCTGCCTACGCAACCATAACGATAGGATTAAGCATAAAACTTCACCCCTCCTTCTCCATTGGTCTTTTCCTGTCCAATTCTATCACAATCTAAAAAAAGACAAAACCTCATTCTTTTTTATTAAAGGAAAATGAGGTTTGTCTTTACGCTTAATATTATTTTATGTTTTCACACTCTAAACTATCTTCACCCTTTGACACTGCAAATATGCTTTCTATGTACTTCCCCATCAATTCTTAGTCAGGATAAAAATCAATTTATCCATTATTTTATCTCTCTCTACTTCCTGCATTTCACTATCTGTCTTTTCCTTCTTCAGACGTTCGAATAATTCTTTTACGGTATTATTTTTTTGCGTGCTTTCCATTTTTCCACCTCACAAACAGCTTTTTAGTAAGTTCCATACATCTTGACCGCCTCAATCATTGCCTTAATATTTTCAGGCTTTGCGTCTCCTAAAGTGAGAATCCCTTTGTCTGTGCTGATCATAAATCCGCCGTCCGCCGCGCAGTCGTCAATCATCCTTTTCACGCAATCCTGTACTTCTTTTTCGCTTCCGAAAGCCAAGAGGCTGATGGGAAGACCGCCGCACACACAAAGCTTATTGCCAAGCTTTTCTTTAAACTTTTTACAGTCGCCGTTTTCCTGTAGACAGACCAGCTTCCCATCATTATCCGGAAGCTCCTGGAGCAATTCATAGTATGGCTCCCAGTTGCCTTCCATAAACACCCCCACGGTATAGCCGCAGGTATTCATGGCATAATCCAGCTGTGCGCGGAAATAAGGAAAATAGAATTCCTCAAAATCCTTTGGTTTTAAAAATGGCGCGATATGTGTTGCGCAAAACAGAAAGTGTGCGGAATCTTCCCGCTTCCTGTATCCATCACAGCTGTTATGAATAAGAAAGTCGCTAAAGCTTTCCATGGCATGCTTCAGCTCATCCGGGTGTCTGCGGATGTCCGTCATAACTCCGGAAAAATCTCTGCAAAAATCCATAATGCTGTCTAATGGGTGGTTAATGGCTCCGTTTGACAGCACCGGGTAACCGTCTGCCTCAATGCGCATATTGGCTTCAATTGTTTTTTTCATATACCAGCCAAATTTATCAAAGGCCTCGCACAAGGCCTCGTAAGCCTTTCCGCTGGTCTCGTTGAGGACAGGATACTTTCGGGGCAGTAAATAATCCCGGAAATAGGCAGCTGGATCTTTTGCCAGCAATGGATACTCATCTTCATTCATAACATTACAGCTGAGATTCGACACCTGCAGCCCTTTTTCCGTTACAATATAATGCCCGCCTCCCAGCGCATTTGTCGCTGGAATCGGTACATTATTCCCCATGGTAAAGAATGCGTCAAAATCAAATTCTTTAGCCAGACGCGAATGAACATCATAGGTCAGCTCTGGCTTTGTATCATAAACCTCTTTGACGCTGTAGCCATAGTAGTTTTCTGCCCATGCATAAATATTCGCCACGACAGGCACCCTGTCCGGCACTTTTCTCTGAATTGCTTTTTCGCAGCGTTCCAGTCGTTTTTGATATCCGCTATTTTTATTTTCCATTTTAAACCTTCACCTCACGTAATTAAATAAATCCTACAATACTGCCAGCTAACGGGAACCATACCGCCATCAAAATAACCAGTATTACCTGAATAAGGGCGGTTGATTTCGGCATCTCGCTCATCTTGTAAAAACCTTTGGAATAGGTAATCATTGGAACCGTATCGAGCGGCAGTAAATAGGCATTGCCGGCACAGATGCCGAGAATAATCATCAGAATTGCGGGGCTGTAGCCGCAGTTTGCGGCTACCGAAATCATAGCCGGCGCTAAAACAGCGATGAACGCAGGAGCAACTGGAACAACGATCAGCATCGCAAAACCGATGAAACCGCAGATCGCTATAAGTACCGGTCCTGTGATACTCATTTGTTCAGGCATAAACGACGCAACCAGCCAGTTTCCAATCCCATTGGCCGAAATAGCCGTACCCAGTGTGAGTACAGTGCCGACCAGAAAAAACACCTGCCAGCTGACACTTTTTACAAATTCATCCCATGAGAGCGCACCAATCTTCGGCAAAAAGAGACAGAATAATCCGCACAAAGCTACCATTGTCACATTAAACACAGGAAACCAGGAACTGGCGATCCAGCATACCAGCATGATCAGTGTTACCAGAATAACGAATTTTTCCTTTATATCCATTTTGTCGTGTGTATTTAACGTATTGATATAATCCTTCAAACGATCCGGGTCCATGTCGGCCGGGTGGTAAACCTTAGTAATAATCAGCCATGCAACGGGAAGGATCACAATCGCAAGTGGAATTCCAAACAGCATCCACTGAACAAAGCTGACCGTAATACCCGTCATTTGCTCGAGCATACCGATAACCAGCAAGTTAAGCGATGAGCCGGCTGGTGTCATAACACCGCCAACCATTGCACTGACCGGAATGGCGATCATCAGCGCCTTACCAGTTCGCTTCTTTTCATCTTCATCTTCAAAAATATCAAGGAATCCCAACGCGATTCCCATAAAAATAGCTGTTGTCGGAATATTCGATACCATAGATGAAAACAGCGCTGTACACACCATAATCCCAAAGATAATCCCCCGGGTGCTCCCTTTAAGCAGCCTGATAATAACCAATAGAATTCGATGGGCAATCGGCATTTTTGCGATCGCTGCGGAAATCCCAAAGGATGCCAGAATAAAAAAGGTAACAGGGTTCGCAAATCCTGTAAACCCATCTCCAATACTTGGAACCGCTCCCAGCATGGGCATCAATATCAAAGTAATAATACAGATAACCCCAGCCGGAAAGGCTTCAGTTACCAGCAAAACCAGAAAGACCAGCAAAATACTGATTGTTCGCCAGCCAGCTACACCCAGATCTGCCGGTGCCGGCATAAAATACATAATAACGACAATTGCAGCGCTGACCAGCATGCCAATCATCTGCGTTTTTTTTATTTTACTATCCTGTTGCATTTTAGATTCTCCTCTTCATGCGTTCTATAAAAACAAACTGAAAATAAACCGGTATAAATCTTCTTCATAAGGCTGAACATATTGCGAAACATCAAATCCATCATCTGACTTCAGTTGAGATCTATTACGTTTACATTCTTCCTCATCATTATAATAATATGCGGGCTGCATGTGTTTTCACCTCCTGTTATTAGATCATGTATTTTTGTCCGCTTTGTTTAATAGCGTCCATAGGTTTTTACGGTCTCAATCACCGCTTTGAGGTTATCCGCGATTTTACCTTCTAAAGAGTATATTGTTTTATCTGTATTAAAAATATATCCGCCGTCCAGGGCAAGCACATCAAGCAGAGCCTTTGCCTTATCAGTACATTCTTTTTCGGTACCAGTCTGGAGCAGGGTGATCGGATATAATCCCGATATAATATGCTTATTCCCCAATGTCTGTTTAATTCTTTGAGGATCGCCGTATTCAAACTGAAACTCAACCCGGTTGCCGAGTTCACCCAGATGATCAATTTTATCTCCCCAGTCATGTTCTACAAAGGCCTTTACCCCTACGTTTTTCTCAGCGATATAATCCATTAGTTTTTTAAAGGTTGGCCACCAAAATTGATCAAAATCTTTTGGGCGCATGAACGGAGCCATATGCAGCGGTATAAAGGTTCTTGAATACCGGGAAGAGCTCGGCACAACCGCTAATTTCTGCATGTGCGGCAGAACTGCATCACACGCCTTAAGCACCTTTTCCGGATATCTTCGTATATCTTTTGCAATGCCGCTAAAGGAACGAATGAAATCCGCCAGAAAATCAAAGGGCGCCTCGGTCATTCCTCCCGCTGGAAAAGCAGCAAACTGATATTTTTCAATCATCTTCGCCATGGTTGCTCCCATGATCGCACTTGTTCTGTTCTTCGCATGAAAAGCCTGGGCTAAATTCAGCGCCTTTTCATCTTTGCTGGCGTCCAGCCCTTCATAAAGCCGTGGAAGAAGTTTTTCAACCATACATTTGTATGGTTCTTCAATAAAAAGGTCATATTCCTCTGGTTCCAGGCAATGTATTTCAGGATGCTGCATATATCCGGATTCACTCATTATAATTGCCTTTGAACCAAGCAGCCAGTAATGAGCTGGATTTCTCAATGTTGGCATAATCGGTGATTTATCCGTGTTAAATTCCTTACAAACCTTATCAAAAAACACCTCGTAAAGTTCTGTATTCCACTGCGCTTCTTTCAGTTCAAGACCGGAATATCGAATTGCCGCTTCCCATGAAACCGACACCTCAACAGGAACCCGTTTGGGAATTCTTCCCTCATAAACGTCTTGAAATAATTCTATCCGTTCAGCCTGACTTTCTGTGAATTTTCGTTCTCCCATTTCTCCTCCAATTTAGGCTTTTTATTATTTTCACCTATTTATTTATAATTAAATTATACCTATATTTCTTATTTTGTCAATATCTTTATATTTTTTCTTAAAAAGCCTATTTTAAGAATGCAAAAATAAGTTTTTCTGGGCATTTTCTTCAAAATTTTATGATAAATTATGGATAAATATAGTAATGCTGTAGTATAATGGGCTTAGACAAGTAAAAGAAAATTTGGAAAGCAGGCTGAAAAAATGGCTGTATCAAAATCTAAAAGAGGTTTAAAAACCCAAAAGTTAATTCTTCAAACAGCAAAAGAATTTTTTTATGAAAAAGGCTATGAAAAAACAACGATAAAAGAAATCTGCGAAAAAATTGATATTCGGACGGGTAATTTGGCGTATTATTATAAAACCAAAGACGACCTTGTCAAAGCGATCTATGATGATCTTTTTTTAGAGTCCTATACCTTTGTATCAACTCATCTTGAGCACAAAACTTCCGCGCTCGAAAGAAACACGATCAACAGTCTCGTCGACTTCCGCGCAAGGCTCAGGGATAAAAATACGACACGGTTCTATTTAGATAATCTGAAAAAAAAACAGCTGTCCCTCTATCTTGACAATAATTTAATCCGTTTTGTAAGACAATTTATTACTGAATTAAAACTTGATATCTCCGAAAAGGAGCTCCAGGATATTCTGTACGCCGAGTATGGTTTGCGCCGCGAACTTACGATCCGCATGATCGAAAATCCAGAGGAAAATGATTTTTGGGATTACTTTACAACGATCAATATTTTCAGATGCCGGCTCTATAAAATTGATGAAAATCTGATGCGCGCCTTCTTGTTTAACGCAATGGAGTTTGAACGGAAGAACGACTTTTCACAAATCCGGCTATTGATTTAAAATTTTCAGCTGTGGTCGGATTGCTCTACAACAATCGAGAACTCTATCTCTTTTAAAATAATACAAGCCAGCATCTTTAGATGCTGGCTTGTATTATTTTAAACAGACAGCAAGTGCCGTTTCCCTTAACACACCTTACTTCCTGCCGGCATTGTGGAATCCTCCACTGTCAGCAGCGAAAGTCTTTTCCCCCCGATAGCGGACAAAATCATTCCATTGGATTCTACGCCGCGCAGCACAATGGGTTTGAGATTAACGCATACCACAACCGTCATTCCAATCAGATCTTCCGGTTTATAATATTCCGCAATTCCTGAAACGATCTGACGTTTCTCACTGCCCAAATCAATTTGAAAAACCAAAAGCTTATCCGCGTCCGGATGCTTCTCACAGGCTAATATCACGCCGATTTTCAATTCTACCTTTGAAAAATCATCGATAGTAATCTTATCGCTGTTTTGTATTTCAGCTTTCTTCTGCTTTTCCTTTTGCGCCGACTTGTTTTTCTTATTCTGCTTTTCTGTCTCCACTCTTGGGAACAGCACATCGCAGTTTTCTATCTTGATGTTCTCTGGATATTGTCCAAACACCTCAAGGCTTTTCCAGGTTCTCAGTGTTTCTGGCACGCTTAAGCTTTCAAGTATTTTTCTGCCTGTTTCTGGCATCACCGGACCTACCATAACGGCCGTAAAACGCAGAGCCTCTGTCAGGTTATACATAACTGCCGCCAGACGACTGTGGTTTTTCGGGGCTTTATACAAAATCCATGGCTCGGTTTCATCAATATATTTATTGGTTCGGCCGACCAATCTCCAAACCGCTTCCAATGCTCTGCTGAAATCCACCTTGTCCATATACCCCGCAAAAACCTCTGGGGTGTCCTGTGCCAGTTTAATCAGCTCAGAATCCAACGCGGCGGCTTCCCGCTGCCCGGGTATTTTTCCATCAAAATATTTCACAGTCATTGCTGCGGTTCTGCTCAGGAGATTTCCAAGGTCATTGGCTAGGTCCGAGTTGATACGGTTTATCAGCAGCTCCTCACTATACACGCCGTCTGCACCGTCCTTCATTTCCCTGAGCAGATAGTAGCGCAGGGCATCCACTCCGTATTTACCGGCCAGCTCTACAGGATTTACGACATTACCGACCGATTTTGACATCTTTCCGCCCTTAAGCAATATCCATCCATGCCCGTAAATCTGGTTGGGCAACGGCAAATCCAGCGCCATCAGCATAATGGGCCAGTAAATGGTATGAAAGCGTATGATGTCTTTTCCTACCAGATGCACATTGGCCGGCCAGTACCGTTCCATCTGGTCAGGCTTATCATTGAGATAGCCCAGGGCTGACAGATAATTCGGCAGCGCATCAATCCAGACATAGACGACATGCTTAGGATCAAAGTCAACCGGAACACCCCAGCTAAAGGAGGTTCGTGAGACACAGAGATCCTGAAGGCCAGGCTTGATAAAATTATTGATCATTTCATTTTTCCGAGACTCTGGTTTGATAAAATCCGGATGGGTTTCAATATGCTCAAGCAGACGGTCTGCATATTTGGACATTTTAAAGAAGTAAGCCTCCTCTGAGGTCATCTCCACTGGCCTGCCGCAATCAGGGCATTTTCCGTCAACGATCTGGCTTTCTGTCCAGAAGGATTCACATGGGGTACAGTACCAGCCCTCATATTTTCCTTTATAGATATCGCCCTGGTCATAGAGCTTTTTAAAAATACGCTGAATGGTTTTCATGTGCTCGGGGTCTGTGGTGCGAATGAGCTGGTCGTTATCAATCTTCATCAGTTTCCAGAGCTCAGCGATACGCGCAGCCTCTTCATCCACAAAAGCCTGGGGAGACATACCCTTTTCCTCGGCCACCTTTTCAATCTTCTGTCCGTGCTCATCAATCCCTGTAATCATGTAAGCATCGTAGCCCTGAAGCGCCTTAAAGCGTTTGATGGTATCTGCCGCCACAGTTGTATAGGTATGTCCGATATGCAGGTCGCTGCTCGGGTAATAGATGGGCGTTGTAACATAATACTTTTCTTTCAATTCTGTCTCCCCTTTATCTGTTAATTTTTGACGCCAGGCAGGCCGCGCCAAATCCATTGTCAATATTCACAACCCCAATGCCGCTGGCACAGGATGTCAGCATTCCCAGCAATGCCGAAACACCGCCAAAGTTCGCACCGTATCCAATACTCGTAGGCACAGCGATGACTGGTTTATCCGTCAGACCGCCAACCACACTTGCCAGGGCGCCTTCCATCCCGGCAATGACAATGACCACACCTGCACGGTTGATCCGTTCTACATTGTCAAGCAGCCGGTGGATACCTGCAACTCCGACATCATAAATCCGATCCACACAATTTCCCATGACCTCTGCACAGACCGCCGCTTCCTCCGCCACCGGAATATCCGAAGTTCCAGCGGATACGACTGTAATACTTTTTTCACTCACCTTAAATGCCTGCCGCTTGACAACTACAACTCTGGCCTCTTTATAATATTCCGTTTCATCAGAAAGCTCCGCGATGGTTTTGTAAACATTCTCGTCGACCCGGGTTGCCATAATATTCCCATCTGTACGCTCAATCATATCCTTGACAATGCCACGGACCTGCTCAAGGGATTTCCCAGGGCTGTACACAACTTCCGGAAAACCATTGCGCAATTCTCTATGATAGTCGACCTTTGCGTATTCCAGATCATGATACGGTATATCCTTTATTTTTTCAAAAGCGCTGTCAATACTGGTTTGACCGCTCTTTACCTCTGTTAATAAATCTTTTAATTTTTCTGCATTCATAGTCTGCCCTCTGTTCTTTTTAGATGAAAGACTGAAAAGGAAAAATCCTTTCCAGTCTGTTACTTGTAAAACAACCTGTTTAGCTGAAGAAGCCAATAAATCCTGTCGCAAGGAAATATATGAATACCGGCACAGTGAGGAACTTGTATAAAACATCTTCCCATGCTCCGTATTTGACAACAGAGGTCGGATTAATCCACTCCTCACGCACACGTTTCGCTTTATAGA
This sequence comes from Eubacterium sp. AM05-23, assembly GCF_003477535.1. Lineage (NCBI taxonomy): Bacteria > Bacillati > Bacillota > Clostridia > Eubacteriales > Eubacteriaceae > Eubacterium > Eubacterium sp. AM05-23. The sequence continues at coordinate 22,602 of NZ_QUDF01000001.1, read as the reverse complement.
ACCATGCCAGATAAACAGCAAGGCCGGTGGCGGCGGCAGTATACAGGAATGTCCCGACCAAATAGTCGAAATGTTCTAAGAATTCTGAAATCCAGATACATGGAATCGCGCCAATAATCGCGATAAGTGTCACGATAATAACCGCTGTTCTTCTCTTCATTCCAAAGCTGTCGATTAAAACAGTAACCGGAACCTCCCAGGCAGAAATAGTTGTAGATAAACCAGCGAACAATAATGCGATCAGGAAAAACACCAGCCAGACAGGACCGCCTGCCAGCTGTTCAAAGACCTTTGGCAATACCATGAAAATAAGGCCGCTGCCTGCGTCCGGGTTCATTCCAAAAAGAATAACTGCGGGAATCATTGCAAAACCACTTAAAACACAGATTAACATTTGGGTAATATTAACAGTTACCAGGTCTGTCCCGATATCTGCTTTGTCGGAGCAGTAGCTCCCAAAAGTTATGAGATAGCCCGGCCCGCAGCCTATCGCAAACAGCGCCATACCGGCAGCCTCGACCCAAAGCTTAGGATTTGCCCACTGGGAAAAATCTGGACGAACATAAAATTCAATACCCTGCATAATTCCCGGCAATGTGCAAATACGGATTACCAGAATAACTAAAATTACAAACAATGCCGGTAAAAGAATTTTACACGCTTTTTCAATACCGCCCTTGATCCCCCCCAGGCAGATAACGCCTGTCAGAATATCAAGCCCGGCAACCACCAGAAACACGACGATTTTATTATTTGCGACAACATTGTAAAACCCTTCAGGATCTGCCAGAAACGGCGAGCCCGCAACAGTATAATAAATGTACTGCACAACATTCGCCATAATAACAGGATAATAGAACATTAACAAAAGTGGAATTAATGCGATAAATGTTCCGATAACTTTTCCTTTTTTGCCCGCCAAAGACTCAAGCGCACCGGCAACACCCGATTTTGTATGTCTTCCCAGTCCAACTTCTCCCCAAGCGGCCGGGATTACAATAATAATACTGATCAGAAAAAACGCCAAGACAAATGCGCCACCACCATACTTTGCAGTCAGCATTGGAAAACGCCACATTGCGCCGACGCCAATCGCCATTCCCAAAGTTGACAGAATATAGCCTATCCGAGATCCCCATGCCCCACGGCTTTTTTTATCACTCATTTTATTTCTCCTCTTCTAAATCTCTTTATTCCTTAACGAATGTGCAATTAGGGCAATACTGCCTCCGCCGAGAACGACACCATAAAATATCAACATAATCCAAGTACCAATCGACATTTTTAACCTCCTGATTTTTAAAACACTTTACCAATTACTGTAAAACTAATAGATTTTCACTAATCATGTCGATAAAACTCGATCTTCTTGAGAAATAAAACGAATTTTTAAAATAAGCTTGCTAATTATAAAAACCGTGGTATTATTAGTACAAGAGAGATTAGTGAAAGATAACCCTTAAAGAAAAGCTTTGCTGTGCGTCTATTCCAATAATCAGCAATATGCATTGCTTTACTTTTTTGCTATTCTCTTTTATTTATTATACAAAAGGGCTCTGACCAGCTCTTTTGTATATATTCTGCGTCATACTTGAAAATATTTTTTAGTCTTTCTTTAACAAAGGGGGGCTTCTAAATAAACACGAAGATTTTCCAGCACTTTTTCACTCAGCCGAACTTTAGATAATGTCGATGTTCCTGCCGCCTTATTTGGACAAAACACATTTGGGTACCTGAGCAGCTCTTCTGCTCCAAGCCCGCCTGCCGAATCGCTCAAGGCATAATTTTTCTCATTGCAGAGCCATCTTTTCAAAGCGTTAATATTGTGTGATGGGCCGATTGATGTATTAACAAAAATTTTTCCATCTCCAAAAATTTCAAACTCACGCTCGTTCATTAAAATGACATTTTTATTGAGGCATGTACACAGAATATCTACCTTTTCAAGCAATCCTTCCTTGTTCATCCATATAAAACCTTCCTGCTCTTCAACATCTGGTTTTCTTGTCCGGCTAAAATAATGCACATTTGCACCAAAAAACTTCAAGGCTTTAGCGACCATTGTTCCACTGGTTCCCAGTCCCATAATACCAACGTTTATATTTGTCAGTTCCATCGGCGCACTCTTCCACATAGTGCCACCAAACCCGTGCAGCAATCGGACAAGCTCGCTGATCACATATTCCGGCACACCTTCATCGCCATAATCACGGACCCCTTTAACCACAATTCCTTTTTCCTCTGCCGCAGCGATATCGACATTGGCGTTCTCCGGTGCATACAGGCTGCAGCACATCCCAATATACTTAATATTCGGGCAGGCATTCAGCACCTCACTGTCAATCTGGCTGGTATAGCTCAGAAGCACCGCGTCGGCATCGCCGATCCGTTTGATAATCGCCGCATTATCCTCTGGAATGCTGTAGTAAAACTGTACTTTTTCTGCATACTGCGACAGCCTGTTTTCTGCTTCCGGTGTCAGATTCAACCGTTCAATTGCCACCATTTTTTTGAACATACTTTTTCCCCTTATATAAGCCTCTTAAATTAAAACTAGTTTATCTTTTCTTCATCCGCATCGCTGTATCTCCGGCCAACCTTCACTTCATCGCCGACAATACCCTGTACAACAAAAACATTTCCCGGAGGACACCCCTTTACGGAACGGCCTTTACCCTTGAGCGGATTAGTGCATTTTCCGATTAACACAGTGTTTTCCGGCGTGGATTCCGGCGGCAGTTCTTCTTCTTTTACCGGCCCCACTACCAAGATTTTTCCTTCCAGATACTGGGTTAATTCCTGGCTTTTCAAATCCATCAATGAGCTGATAACGGTATTTCGACAGCCTGTACAGGCTCCTTCAGCAAAAATCAGCTTATATGGCGGCAGGCCTTCAATTTCCACTTCACTCGAGCGTTTGAAACGGTGTTTAACGTCTTCAATGGGTTTTCCTTTGATCTCAATTTTATCGAGATCCATTTCTCCAAGCCCTCTGGCATTCGCCTCAACCGTCAGCATTGGTTCATCCACCTTGTAGCCCATAATAACACTGGCTACCGCGTCACAAGCAACAACATCCTTTGAAGCAACAATGAGATCCATTACAACCGTTTCGCCAAAAATCGGCCCCAGACCCTGCTGACAAAATGTACCGTCAATAACATTAAGGACAGGCTTTACCGTCTGGATAATGTCGATGACACCGTTTATTACGCCAATGGAATGAAACTCCTTTTTCTGTACATCGCCGATCAGCCCTTTAAGATTTTTTAGTCCAAGGGTAACTTCTGTCTGGTCATGTGTTTTCATAACAGGCACTGTGATAATGGCGTCGGCCTCTGCCACAACATCCCAGGAGCTCAGCTCACTGATTAGTTTTCCGTCCGGCACAGGGATTTTAACTTTTTTTGCCTGCTTTTTTAAGTCGATAACCGAATAGCCTTCTTCTCGCAGCTGGTCATACCCGCACGCTTTTATGACTTCCTCGGTATCAACGCCCGCTGCGCTGGACTCCGCGATGATCGGCACGCCTCCTTCATCTTTCACCATCTCAGCAATAGCCTTAACAACTTCCCAACGTGTAACGCCGCCGGACAAGCGATCATCTGGCACAGCCACCAAATTGGGTTTAATTAGGACTTTGTACCCAGGCTTTATGATGTCGCTGAGACCGCCGCAATCAGCAATGGCTTTCTGCACAGATGCCTGAATACTTGCATAGTCGTTTCCTTCAGTTTTTTGAATTGATACTACTGACATTCCTTTTACTCCTTTCTACTTTACTGGAATGCTTTTACGCTATTCCACTATACGGAATCATTAATTCCATATTATAGTCAAATTATATCTGGTATCTGTGCAATTGTCAATATGAAATTTATTGTAAAAACCATATCTCAAAATAGGGAACTGTTTTTAAATCCGCAGTTACATGATTCTCTCATTATAAAACTCAACTGCTTCCAACGCTTCTTCAAGTCCAGAGGCAAGGTGCTCATTTTTTAATTGGTATAGCGCATCATCATAGCGATTCTCCCTGATACCCATGATGATTTTCCTCATACTTTCAATGACCTGTTTTGCATAATCATTATCCCTTTTGCGATATTTGAAAATCAAAACCATAATTCTCACAAGCTCATCCTGAAGGTTGAGGTAAATCTGATCAATCCTTTTATTGTCTAAAACACTGACCATTGTCCGGTGCACCTCGCTGTCCGCATATTCAAAGGCATAATAATCATGGTAGCTGGCTTTCATACGGACAAACTTCTCTTCAAGTTTAAACGAAAAATCCCAATTTAACTTTTTTTCAAAAATGGTGTCCAGAGCCTTGACCTCCAGAATCTCCCGGATTTCGTAAATCTCCCTTACATCCTTTACTGAAATTCCCTTCACATAAACTTTTTTGCGGAAGCCTGTCTCAATCCATCCCTCATTGGTTAATTTTTGGATCGCGATATGAACCGGCATACGGCTTACTGAAAATTCCTCAGCCAGATTTGCTTCAGTAATGGCAGTCCCTGGTGGATAATCAAGTGTCAGTATCCTTTCCTTGATTTTTGAGTATACTTGCTCCGTTAGTGACTTTTCTTCTTTATATTCTTCTTTCATAATTCCTCCATTTTTTAAATACAACATATATTTTAGTATACTAAAATATATGTTGTATTCATATTATTACTTTCCTGTTTTCTTGTCAAGTTATTTTCGTAATTCAATACTTTTATACAAATCAAAAAAGCCCTCGTGATATATAATGTTATCACAAGGGCTTTTTAAGCATTAACGGATTGTTGAGGATAGCTTATCTACATCAATATATGTAAATCTCTTTTTCAAATCCAGTGAAATCTGAGATGCTGTAGACTGCATCATACCTATAATATTCTCTTTATTGCTTTCATCCAGTCTTATTTTCGGGATACTCGTGCTGATTGCCGCGACAACGCGGTCATTCGCATCCCATACCGGGGCAGCGATGCAAAAAAGGCCAGGTTGAAACTCCTCATCCTCTGTCGCATAGCCATTCCGCTCGACTTCCTCCAGCATTTCATGAAATTCGTTGATATCCTTATTAAAATTCGGCTGCAGCCTGATCATTCTCTCGACTTTATCCCACGGCTGGTATGCCAGCAGGCATCTGCCAAGAGCGGTATTGAGCGCAGGATAGGCTGTACCTACTGTAAAATTGGGACGCAGAATATGCGGGGAGTCTACCTTGGTCAGATAAATGACGCTCTTTCCCTGCAAAATGGCCAAATTGACGGTTTCCTGCGTTCTTTCGACCTGTTCTTCCATATGCGCTTTGGCTACCTCTACCCAGTCACGGCTGTTGGAATAACGGCTGCTGATATTAAAAAACGCAATGCCCAGCTGATATTTTAAAGTATGCGGATTTTGCACCAGATACTGTTTCATAACAAGGGTGTTTACGATTCGCTGCACGGTGCTGGCAGGGATTCCCGTACTCTCGCTGAGCTCTTTGATTCCAAGCTCATCCGCTTTGGAATATTGTTCCAAAATGCTCAGGGTTTTCAGGATCGATTTTGAAAATGAGGTTTCCTTTTCTGCGGATTTCCCTTTTACCGCTGTATTATTTTCATTTTTAGCCGTATTTCTCACCTCGATTCTTTAATTTAGAATTCCCGATTCTATATTACTAACTATATAACAACTATTCTATTTTTTCAATTCTTTTTTTATGTCTGCAATTTACAAAAAAGCCCGAATCGTATCGACCAGTCCTTCAGCGTTATTATCGCAGGACACGCCGAGAGCGCGCAGATCATCGCTGACGTCCACAGCCAGATCGCTGCCATCTTTATTTTCGTTAAGAAGCCCGCCCATGATCAGGTGCGCGTCCATGCCGCTCTTTTCAAGTCCTTCCAGCATTTCTCTTGCAAAGCTGAGCGCAATGCCGTTAAAACTGCTTATCACGATAAAACGGCTTTCACTTTCAATCATCGTATCCAGGATATCCTGCACCGGGACACTTTTACCCAGGTCAAACACATTTGCGCCGGCCTGAAGCAGAATACTTTTCACAATTTCTTTTCCGAACTCATGTCCGTCGGTTGAACCGATAATCACATTAACATCCTGGAGAGCGCCTTCCAGATTCTGGATCTGGTCGCTGATCTCACGCTGGCGTTCATTGATGGTCATGACGATGTTAGTCGGGCGCACCGGGACGCGGCCGCGCATTGCCATCTTATCTGCTTTTCCAACGCCAAAAACTTCTTCGAGCTGCTCTGAACCAATGGATTTTAAAGCTCCCAGGATCTCTCCTGCATGGGTGATATCCACATCCAGATCATCAAGTCCATTCATAATCCGCTCAAAAAAGATTCTGCCGCACGCCACCAACAGGTTCTTCTCGGCGTTTATCTCTGTCCAGTTGATATACGGCGAGTAATAGCGTCCTTTTTCAATCATCATGTCCACCGTCATATGCGCCTGCACAATCTCTTCGATCGACGGAACACGAGCCGCCTCTGTCACAGGAATCGGCGTTACTGCGTGGCCGGTCGGACACTTTGACTGTCCCATGCTGTCTGCCATGACAAAGGAGGACAAAGCGCCAAAGTTGCGGTCATAGTCAAAGCCAAAGTCAATGGTATTGCCATAGATCATGGACCCTGGAGTCTTGTAGGTATTGATTTCCCACATCGCCTGATTAAAGGTCATCCGTAATACAGGATCACTGAAAAGGTTGCCGAAGCAATGGCACATTCGGCCGCCCAGCAATTCCTCTACGATATATCTTTCCATGATGCACCAGCCCACAAGGTTGGCCAGGTCATGGAACTGAGAACCAAAGCCATCGTCAACATTTGAATGGATAATGGTTCCCTGGTCTTTAAATTTTCCCATCAAAACAATGGCTTTAAGCATATCAATGACACGCTGTTCCTCAATATCTACCCCGGGATACTCATAGGTATAGTAGTGCGAAACGTTTCCAATTGTTGTTACACCGGCTGCCAGCGCGTAACGTGTGTTTTCAAAGGAATTGCACGAGGCAATCATATGATCGCCCAGATGGGGCTGAACAGGAACAATCTGGCCAAGCTTCTGCCATTCATCAGGGTCTTTGAACGTCAGCCCTGTCCCTATTGGCAGCTTATCACGGTATTCTGCCGGCACACCCATAACCCAGTCCAGACAAAATCCAAAACGATCGACATAGCTGCCGCGCTTCTGAAGAGTATTGTAAACTTCTTCCACGCCTTTTGCGGTGGCGTCCCATGAGTTCCAGCCAATGTGGCTGTGCTTCATGATATGGCCCTCTTCCGCCATCTTACGCTTATACTCAGCTTCAGACGCTACCCCTTTTTCTTCCATGAACAAGGTTTTCCCAATGACGGTATCTGCGGCCACTTTGCCCACTTCGTCCAAAATACTCTTCATGTCCGGCAAACTCTTATATTCAAATCGTTTTTTCATTTTAATTTCCATGGTTAGTGTCTCCTTGATCCTCTTATTTTTTTATAATACTGTTCATTCCAACAGCAAACGCCAAATTTTTATCAACATAGCTCAGCAGACCCACTGCATATAGAATATAATCCCGGTCCACCACAAAATTACCTGTCGAAGGAAGCAGCGCGTCCTTCTCTCCCTTTTCCCTCCTGAGAACATGCTTCAGGATAGCCTCAGGATTTTCACTGTTAATAATCGGACCGCCTGTGCCGATAATGGTCCGCACATGCGTTAAATTTTTTCCATGCTGCATCCTGCGGCAGTAATTGCTGCTTTTATGCTCAATGACACCCGCGTGCCGTCTGGCCGCCAGGTATGCAGCGCTCTCAGCAATGATCTGGTCAATGCGTTTTTCAAGGGAAGTGTCCGGCAGAAATTTAGTATTGTTCACTCTGTTCGATATGGACTTTTCAAGCAACTCCCCCGATACTCCTATTTCATTTGCGAAAAATTCCATTCCCAGCTCACGCACCAGCACATCGGACGACTCGCGCATTCCCAGGTCGCCCTCAACGGTCCTTCTGGCATAAGGCTCGTCTGCGCCTACAAGCCTTGCCCCCTCATAGGAGGTGTGCTCCGCGTAGGAATGTATGTCCGTTGTCGCGCCTCCGATATCCACAAGCATTAACTCGCCAAGGCCGTCATGCCCCGTGGTCCCCTGAGACATCAGAAGGCCCGCGTCCAAAACCGCTGCCGGTGTCGGAACAATGGGGCCGTCAACCAGCTTGATAATATCGCCGAGTCCCTTCATATCTACAATACGGTTCATAAACAGATGGCGGATAATCTCTTCGGCCACATCAATATCCAAAACCCCGACCTGAGGAATAATATTGGGCGCCTGAAAACATTCCTTTTTATTTTGCAGCAGCTTCGCGCGAATCTCCTGCGCAATCTGGCTGTTCCCGCCATAAATAATCGGACAGCTGATCTGGCTCTGGGCGATCATCTCTGCGTTGTGCCTGATAATCGTCTGATTACCATTTTCATAGCCGCCGCACAGCAGAATCATCTCGGCTGGCAGCGCCTCTATTTTTTCAATCTCTTCGCGCGTCAATGCGCCGCTTGATACGTGGATGATTTTAGCCCCTGCGCCAAAGGCCGCATTTCTTCCCGCAGAAATGCTCAGGTTATAGGTTAAGCCAACCACCGCGATCCGAAGGCCGCCCGCTGCGCTGCTGGAAGCGTACTTCTCAGCGCCGCGGACCACGCTTTCACCAATGGCTTTTCGGATATCCGAAAGACACGCTTCCATGGCAATCCGCGCGTCCTCTCTCACAGTTGACGGATGGCGGGTGGTAAAGACCACTGTCTTCTCCTCCTTACAGATCACTGCCGCCTTCGTAAAGGTACTTCCAAAATCGAATAAAATACTATACTCCATGCTGCTCCCCCTTATGTCTGATAATCTAATTTTACAGATATAATCCTCAAAGTCAAATTTTAAAAAAATAACTCTTTTATCATTCTTTGCCCATAAGCACGTAGGAATAAGGAAGCAGGCATTTTCTGATAAAAGAGTTATTAGCAATATATTAAACTTTGCAACATTCTGCACTTCTTATCGGCGCATCATGTCTGTGATTTCGAAGCGTGTTCGATATGGTTATTTTAAGCAGGAGGTGTCTTCTCCGATAAGATTGTTACAAAGTTGCTGCCCAATAATCTTATATCATGGGAAGATACCGCGGATTCTTGTCGCCATGCTCAGGCGCTTAAGCCCAAGAATATAAGCGGCCACACGGAATGTCACGCCATCGGTATCATGGATATTCTGAACATCACCAAAGCTGTCAATCATTATTTTGCGCAGTGTGCTGTTGACATTGTCTTCATCCCAGGTCAGATTCTGAGTGTTCTGAACCCATTCAAAGTAAGATACGACAACGCCACCGGCGTTTGCGAGAATATCCGGGATAACGGCTATATTTCTCTTTGTAAGAATTTCATCGGCTTCCACGCTTGTCGGGCCGTTAGCGCCCTCAACGATTAATTTTGCCTGAATACGGTCTGCGTTATCCGCGGTAATCTGGTTTTCAAGCGCGCAGGGAATCAGCACATCACAGTCGCAGCACAACAGGCCGTCGTTATCAATTTTTTCGACGCCCTCAGCGCTGTACCCTTCCAGAGAATGGGTGCTGCTGTTTGCGATATAGGCTTCCAGGTCACGGATATCCAGTCCGTCTGCCTTATAGTATCCGCCGGAGACATCGCTGACACCAACGATCTTATAGCCGGCTTCGGACAACAGGCGCGCAGTGGTGCCGCCAACATTCCCCATACCCTGTACGGCAATGCGCAGAGATGGCGAGTCGATGCCCAGGTATTTAAAGGCTTCCATGGCCACAATGCTGACGCCGCGGCCGGTTGCTTCATTTCTTCCAAGGGACCCGCCGATATCAATGGGCTTTCCTGTGACCACGCCAGGAACAGAATAGCCTTTGAACATACTGTAGGTATCCATGATCCAGCCCATTACCTCTGCGTTTGTGTTCACATCCGGCGCGGGAATATCGCGTTCTGGCCCGATAAGCGGTAAGATTGCCGCGGTATAGCGTCTTGTCAGGCGTTCCATTTCTCCTCTGGATAATTCCGAAGGATCGACCTCAACCCCACCCTTGGCGCCGCCGTATGGAATGTTGACAACCGCGCATTTAAAGGTCATCCACGCTGCCAGGGCCTTTACCTCGTCGATATTGACATTGGGATGAAAGCGGATACCGCCCTTGCTTGGGCCGCGGCCGCTGGAATGCTGCACACGGTAGCCCTTGAACACGCGAATGGAGCCATCGTCCATATGTACGGGAACCGCTACCTGCAGTTCTCTTTCAGGATAAGTGATTGTGATGTATTCATTTTTGTCTAAACCCAGCTTACCTGCGGCTGTGTCTACAACTTCCAAAAAGTTATCATAAGGATTGTATTCTGATTTTTGATTGTTCAATTTCTTACTCCATATTAATCATAAATTTTAAAGGTTTGGTATTTTGGTAGAGAGATTAATGGTATTTTTACATTTTTATTTTTTGCTTATTTATTTCAAGAGGGGGATAGAGGATTGTTTATCTTTAAAATAAATTAATAGTTTTTCTTAACGTATGCGTCAATTCGCTGAAGGGCTTCCTTCAGATTTTCGTCTGAATTCGCAAAGACAAAGCGCATATAGCCTTCACCCATGCTGCCGAAAGCAGAACCCGGCACGGTGATGACCTTCGCCTCGCGGACCAGGTCTTCAGCAAAGGCCTGTGATGTTTTTCCAAAGGCTTTAATGTTGGCAAATGCGTAGAAGCTGCCTGGAGATTTTTTTACACTAAATCCTGGAATCGCGTTGAGGCCGTCAATTAAAATCTCACGGCGTCTGGTGTAGTCTGCAATCATCTGCTGCACTGCGGTTTGGGGACCCTTCAGCGCTTCGATGGCAGCCACCTGTGTAAAGGTGGACACGCAGGACACCATCCCTTCCTGTATCTGGGCCATTCTTTTTGTCAGCGCGCTGTCTGCCAGCAGATAGCCAATACGCCATCCTGTCATGGCATAGGCTTTTGAAAAACTGTTCATGACCATAACCTGGTCTGTCAGTTCTGGTATCTGCGCCATACTAAAGTGCTTGTGCCCGTCGTAAATGATTTTGTCATAGACTTCATCTGAGAAAACATACAGATTGTATTTTTCAACAACCCTGGCGATTGCTCTCACATCCTCTTCTTCCAGTATGGAACCAAGAGGGTTGCTCGGGGAATTGAGAATAATCGCCTTGGTTTTGGGGGTTATGGCCTTTTCAATATCCTCTGCCTGAATTTTATAGTCATTTTCTTCATAGACAGAAACCGTTACCGGTTTTGCCTTGGTGATCATAATCTGGCCCAGGTAGTTGGGGAAACACGGGTCAGGCACGAGCACCTCATCTCCGGGGTTAACAATGGTTAAAAGTCCCAGGGTCAGCGCCTCTAAAGCACCGACGGTAATGATGACATTATCTGCCTGGTAACCGCAGTTGTAATGGGCATAGCTTTCGGCTACAGCCTCACGCAGCGCTGGCATTCCTGCATTTGGGTTGTAGTGGGTAAATCCATCGTCGATGGCTTTCTTTGCCGCGTCCTTTACATTCTGCGGCGTATCAAAATTCGGCTCACCAACGGTTAAATTCACAATTTCCTTTGGGTCATACTGTGCTGCTATCTCAAACATTTTCCGGATTCCCGAAGCCGGGTATTCATTCGCTACCTGCGAAAAATAAGTATTGATCTCGTTGCTCATCTTTATTCTTCCTCACTTTTATCAGAGTGGATTCCTGCCAGGTGCGCTGCGAACTCCTTCTTTTTCTCCAGATTGGAAAGCTTGGAGTACATGACCTTCTGAGCCTGGGGTGACCCCGCGCCATGCATGCTTTCCACCAGTGCCGTACCGCCGGTCATATTTTCGATCAGGCGGCCGATGCGCATCCGGTCCTCGGTCGGCACATCCGCCACGCCTTTCAGGTATTTATCCACATATTTGCCGATTTCCGGATTCCGCAAATCAGATTCCGATGGCATTGTAGCAATTATACCACCGCCAATATCCTGTGCCAAACGGTCGATGTCGTAAATCAATTGTGTCACATTGTGTTTACCGACATTGGCCAGCAGCGGGTCTACAAAATAGGCTCCGGATTCCGTGGGCTTTCCTTCGCAGGAGCACGCAAGGGAGCAGGCATAGAGGGTTTCAGTCAGGTGAATCATCTCGTTGATCTTTTCCTTAACATGGCCCGCCTTTCCATAGCCGCTGTAGTCTGCCATAAGCGCAGCCGCGCCGACCACAACATCGGAAACACCGCCCTTACAGCCGCCGTAATTCTGTCTGTGGTAGCAGGCAAAACGTTCGACCAAAAGCCCAGAATAAGGTGTTTCGCCGCACATGAACACACGCTCCCACGGGACAAAAACATCATTGAGAACCGTCAGGCATTCGCCGCCGACAATACCGAATTTTGCGTTGCCCTGGTCAATCTCACCTTCCATTTTCCGGTCATCATTTGTCTGACGGCCAAAGATATGGATCACTCCCGGAGCGTCTACCGGCAGCGCGCAGCAGACAGCATAGTCTGCGTCGTCTTCCCTCATTCCCATGGTGGGCATAATCAGCATCTCATGAGAATTGACCATCCCGGTCATATGCGCCTTCGCGCCCCGGATGACAATGCCATCTTCGTTTTTCTCCACAACATGGACAAACAAATCTGGGTCTGCCTGCTGGCTTGGGCGCAGGCTGCGGTCACCCTTTGGATCTGTCATGGCTCCGGCAATCATCAGGTCATTTTCCTGCACATACAACAGAAATCTTTTAAAGCGTTCATGGTATTCTGTCCCCAGCGCCTTATCCATATCATAGGTAACGGAATAGGTCGCGTTCATGGCGTCAAAGCCCACACAGCGCTGGTAGCAGGTGCCAGTTTTCTGGGAGATCATACGGAGCATCTTAACTTTTTTTACCAGATCGCTGGCGCTTTGATGGATATGCGTAAACCGGTTGATCTTCTTTCCCGTCAAATGGGAAGTGGTGGTCATCAGGTCTTCATATTTCTCACTGCCTGCCAAAGCGTAGGTCATGGAAGCTGCATTGACATGGCCTTTAATAAATGGATGGTCGATGACCTTATCGCTGTCGATGAGCTCTCCCTTTATATACACTTTGATATCCCGATCGCGCAGGCTGTCAATATATTCGCGTGCTGTTTTCATCTTTTTCTCCTATTTCACCCAATCTCTGCGTATTTTTTCCCATGTTTCATCTCTGCCCTCGGTGATAAGCGCAATATCATTTTCATCAAGATGTGAAAAACGACCCTGCTTTGAGAGATAATTCGAAACATCGGCAAACTCTTTAGGATTGCGGTTCAGGGTAAATTCCTTGTTTTCGTACTCTGCCAAATACCACAGGCCGTTATCGACGGCCTCTTTCGCCAGCTCAATTGAAATATCTGTGGGTGTCTGCCAGCCTGTCGGGCAGGGAGCCAATACATGGATAAAGGATGGCCCGTCACAGTTCTTGGCTTTTTCCAGCTTTCTCAAATAATCTTCCGGATAGCCCACACTGGCGGTAGCTGCGTATGGGATTTCATGGGCTGCGATGATCTCAAAGATTTTTTTCTTTGGCCGAGCTGCGCCGTGAATATTTTTCCCTGCCGGTGTGTTTGTGGTCTTCGCTCCATAAGGTGTCAGGCCGCTTTTCTGGATTCCTGTGTTCATATAAGCTTCATTGTCATAGCAGATAAAAATTTCCTTATCGTTGCGGTCAATGGCGCCTGACAGAGCCTGGAGTCCAATATCGGAGGTGCCGCCGTCTCCGGCAAAGCCGACGACATGGTAGTCTTCAAGCCCCAGGGCCTTGGCGCCCGCCAAAACGCCCGACATCACTGCCGCAGTTGCGGCAAAGGGAGGAATAATCCCGTTGACAAACAGTGGCATATGCGGATATACAAAAGCAACCGTTGACATACAGTTTGGCGGGATAACCGCAATGCTGCGTTTTCCCAGCACCTTGAGTGCCAAACGAATCGCAAGCGCGCCGCCGCAGCCACCGCAGGCCTTATGACCATAGAACAGTTCTTCATTTGGGATTGTTTTTGCATTAAGCACCATAATCAATGTCCCTCCTTACATTAATAAATTCAACAGGCTTTTCCGTATTGCCTTCCAGCAGCGCGTCAAAAATACTACTGATATCTTCCTTTGAGATACTGCGGCCGCCTAAGCCACCAACATAATTATAGGTCGGTACATCCACACCCTGCTGCTTGAGGGCAGAGTTAAAATCAGAGTAGACTGCGCCTTCAAATCCAAAGCTGATATCACGTTCCATGACACCGACCGCTTTAGCGTTTTTAACGATCGCTGCGACCTTTTCCGTTGGGAACGGCCGTACACAGCGAAGCTTCAGCAGGCCAACCTTCTTGCCTTCTGCGCGGCAGGCATCCACAACGACACGGGTTGTTCCCGTCACACTGCCGATTGTCACCAGGATTACTTCCGCATCCTCACACTGATATGCTTCTACCATACCACCGTAGGTGCGTCCGAAAAGTCTTCCGAATTCCTCGTCACTTTCGTCAATCACCTGCTCAGCCTTCAGCATTGCGATCTGCTGCTGATAACGGAACTCTGTATTATAGGTCGGTCCCGCGGTAATACAGGTGCTCACCGGGTCCTCCAGATTAAGCTTGTTAATGTAGTCCTGATACGGGATATACGCGTCTACTGCCGCCTGATCGGTCATCTCAAGAGGCTCATAGGTATGGGTTAAAACAAAGCCGTCCAGGTTGACCATAACCGGCGTCATGACCTCAGGATCCTCGGCGATTTTGAAAGCCTGAATGGTGGTATCAAAGGCTTCCTGAACGTTTTCAACATACAGTTGAATCCAGCCTGATTCCAGCTGAGATAAAGAGTCTCTCTGATCACCGTAAATATTCCAGGGCGCTGCCAGTGAACGGTTTGCGTTCATCATAACAATTGGGAAACGGGAACCGCTGGCATAGTGCAGGCCTTCAACCATGTATAAAAGCCCCTGGCTCGATGTTGCGGTAAAGGAGCGGGCGCCCATGGCTGCGGAGCCGATAACAGCCGACATGGCGCTGTGTTCAGATTCCACATACATGTACTGGCAGTCAAGACTGCCATCCTCTACATAATCCGCCAGACGTTCTACTACAATTGTCTGAGGTGTGATGGGGTAAGCGGCAATCACATGTGGTTTTGCCTGTCTGACCGCCAATGCGACCGCCTCGTCGCCGGATACAAATAATTTTTCGCTCATGCGTCTGCCTCCTTAATCATCGTAATGGCCTCAACCTTACATGCTTTCGCACAAACGCCGCAGCCTTTACAGTAATCATAATCTATTTCAAGGATGTCTCCTGATTTATCAATGGTGCCATCGGGACACACTAAAAAGCAGCGCAGACAGTTAACACATTTTTCCGCGTCGATCACCGGCCGGAATGTCCGCATCCCTGAGCTTACGTCAATCAGATGGCCTGAACGTGTCGACGGCCCCATGGGCAGCTGCTCGATCGTGCCTGCCGGCTGTGACGGCGATAATTTAGGTCGGTTCATTTAGAGTGCCTCCTTTACAGTATTATAGGTTTCTTCCAAAAGCGTTTTATTCTTTGCCCGCACTTTTTCAGGGAGCTGCGTATCAATCGCCTTATAGATGGAGTCAAGGCTTGTCAACTCTGTGGCCGCTGTCAGCGCGCCCAATAAAGGGACATTTGTGATGGGCCGTCCAAGAATTTTCAGCGCAAGGCCTGTCGCATCGACGGTTATAACCTTGCAGTCCTCACAGTCGCTGAAATCAAATGCCTCTGCCGGTTTCATTGTATTGATAATCACCTTTGCCCCAGGCTTTAACCCCGCCTTAACCGGCGCGCCTAAAAGCGTCTCATCCAACACAATAGCACAATCACAATCGACAACATCGCTTCTATCCTTGATTGGCTCATCATCAATTCGTGTAAAAGCTAATACCGGAGCCCCCCTGCGTTCTGGGCCGAACGATGGAAAAGCCAACGCCGATTTATCGTCGCACACAACGGCATCTCCCAAGAGCCGGGCTGCTGTGAAGGCACCTTGTCCCCCACGACCATGCCAACGAATTTCAATCATTTAATACTTCCTCCTTTATTCCATAATATGGAATCATTAATTCCATATTTGTATTATAGTTCCATAATCAGGTTTTGTCAATTCCATTTTCTAAAAAATAATAAAAATTAAGGTGCTTCATTGAAAGGGATTTTTGACCCAAAAATACGTTTAACAAATGAACCCATTTCAGCAATTCCACAATATAGAATCTATATTTTTATATTATAGAATTTTGATCAATTTTAAATATTATAGAATATTTTAAAATCATAATATTGTATTTTAATTGATTTACTTGCTATATTTATTCTGTTATAATAAGAAAAAATCGCCGGAGGAGCGTATGGACAAAAAATTCAATCTGATTGCAGCCATCTTCATTATCTTGTTTTTTTCGATGATTTTGATTGTTACCTCAATGATGAAAATACAGCCTGGCAGTTGGTTGCCAGAAGGCGATTCCATCTGCTGCATTACCCTTTACCCGGACGAAACCTTTGAATCCAACATTTATGGAAATGGAACCTATACGGTTCAGAAAACCAAGGTCATACTCCACAGCAACACTGACATCACCCTGACCATCATCCGAAAGCCCCTAAAGCTCGCCCTCTATGACGGACAATCCCAAAATTATTTTTACCATACAAATACAGACTTCAAAAAATAAAAAAAGCCCTGGAAAACATTCCAGGGCTCACTTAATAAAGCAAAGCATTATTACCAGTCAAATTGTAATTTCATACTTTTTCTACCGTTACCATCATGTTATCAAACTCTAAACGGGCCCTTTTCCAGAATTTGTTCGACAGCTCCGGCTTTTGTGCTCCCCTTTTGAAGTTTTGAGCTGTTTTCAGGCGCGCGCTTTCCCAAAAACGGATACTTATGTTTTAAACTCAAAAGTGGATCACATTGTGCCAGCTTTATCGCACTGGCTAATCTCTAAATCACTGTAAACTACACACCCAGCAAAGTGCCTTTTCCAACTTTTCTTTCCATTCACTTTAACGCATTCAGCTAAATCAGCGTATTCGTTTTTGGCGGCTGGCTTAAAGTTCATCTTCAGCGGCAATGCCTGGCTGCTTTATTCTTCATTGATTTAACTTAATCATACGCCATCTGCCTCCTGCCTGCAAGCCCATTAAGAGAGCAGTTTTCTCTAAACCCCACTTTTTTCACAGATGTCCGCCAGACGGCAGCGTTCACAGTGCGGCTTCGTCCTGGCCGTACAAATTTCCCGCCCGTGGAGGACCAGGCGGTGGCAAAAGCTGTTGCCCTCTTCCGGCGGGATGAGCTTCCACAGTGCCATCTCCACTTTTTTGGGGTCCTTGATGTTTTCCACCAGTCCCATCCGGTTAACCAGACGAATGCAGTGCGTATCTGTGACAATAGCCGGTTTTCCAAAAACATCCCCCACGATCAGGTTTGCGCTTTTTCTTCCCACGCCTGGCAGCTTTAAAAGTGCGTCAAAGTCATCTGGCACCATCCCGTCATACTGGTCCCGGAGAATCTTCATACAGGTGCTGATATCTCTGGCTTTGCTTTTACCAAGACCGCAGGGCCGCACAATGGCCTCGATTTCCTCAGGCTCTGCCTGAGCCAGGGCCGCTACATCCGGAAATTTTGCATAGAGCTCCTTAACTACCACGTTGACGCGGGCGTCGGTGCACTGCGCCGCCAGCCGCACACTTACTAAAAGCCGCCAGGCTTCTTTCGGGTCATATTCCAGACTACACTCCGCATCAGGATATTCTTTTCTGAGCCTGTCGATTATTTCTAAAGCCCGTTTCTCTTTTGTCATATAAAGCCCCTTTCTTTTTATGCCTTGCTTAAAACTTATAGATTTTTTCATAAGGCACTCATATTATAATGAATTGGTCTGTTCTTCCTTTGATTATATCAATATTTTGATAAATCACAAGACACAGACCTTCGCAAATCAAAAAAATTTAGCTTTTATATAAAAAAAGAGGCCGTAGTTCCACAGCCTCTTACACGTTGTTTCCTTCCCCTCTACTCCACCGGATCGTGGCTTAAAAGAAACAATGTCGTGATTTCCTCTGCATATCTTCCCTTCTCCCTCGGGCACCGTTCAGTAATTCCAAAACCTCGGAATATCTCGTTCCCAATCACCAAAATTAAGTACAGCGATTGAATAAAAAAGGAAAATAGCCTATAATTAACTTTGCGTTACTCCTCTTTTTCTTTTCAGGCTAATAGTTTTTTTCGTGCGTTATTTTTTCTTTTAGCGTAGTTTTTCGTTCTTCAAAAAAATTAACCCTTATAAAAATAAATTTTAGTGTAAAGTTCCCATTTTGAGCATAAAAAAACTGGGTTTCAGAATCTCTGAAATCCAGTATTTATGCAGTCTGGCGGAGAAGGAGGGATTTGAACCCTCGCACCGCGTTAACGGCCTATACCCTTAGCAGGGGCACCTCTTATAGCCACTTGAGTACTTCTCCACATTTAATTAATGTCAGCTAAAAAAGACTACGTTTTTTCACTGACCTATTCAGTTTTGATGGCCGAGAGGGTGGGATTCGAACCCACGTGGGCTTGCACCCTAACGGTTTTCAAGACCGCCCCGTTATGACCACTTCGGTACCTCTCGACTCGAAATGCAAGATTAATTATAACAGGGGCTAAGGCCCCTGTCAACCATTTTTTTCGTGATTTTTACTGGTTTTTTTTATGTTTTCCTATTTAGAGTTTAACTATCCAGCCCAGATCATCTTCAACAGTTCCGGTCTGCATTCCGAACAGGGTATCGTAAATTTTCTGAGTGTATTCGCCGATTTCACCGTTATTAAAGCTCATATCCTCACCCTGGTATTCCAAGCCGCCAATCGGTGACACAACAGCCGCTGTTCCGGTTCCAAACACTTCTTCAATCTGGCCCTTATGATACATATCTACAAACTCGTCAATGGTAATACGTCGTTCGATAACTTCCTCACCCCATGAGCGCAGAAGCTCAATAACACTTTTACGAGTAATTCCCGGAAGGATAGTTCCGTGAAGCTCCGGCGTGATAAATTTACCATCTACTTTAAAGAAGATATTGCTCGTACCTACTTCTTCAATGTATTTACGTTCCGCGCCATCAAGCCAGAGAATCTGTTCAAATCCTTCATCATGGGCTTTTTCCTGTGCTGCCAGACCGCCTGCGTAGTTACCGCCGCATTTAGCCTCGCCTGTACCACCCACAACGGTTCTTGAGTAGATATCTTCCACATGCATTCTCGCAGGCTGCAGGCCTGTCGCGTAATATGCGCCTACCGGGCTCAAAATAATAATAAATTTATAATGAAGACTGGTGCGAACGCCGATAAACGGATCTGTTGCAAAGACAAAAGGACGAATATACAGAGAGGTTCCCGGTGCGTGAGGCACCCAGTCCTGGTCAAGGGCGACAAGCTGCTTTAAGGCATCAAATACAAATTCTTCATCGATCTGAGGAATACACATCCGGGCATTTGAACGGTTCATACGCGCAAAATTTTCCATAGGTCTAAAAAACTGGATATCTCCCTCTGGCGTTTTATAGGCTTTCATTCCTTCGAAAACTTCCTGAGCATAATGCAGCACCATTGCCGCTGGCGAAAGCTCTATCGGGCCATATGGGACGATTTTGGCATCATGCCAGCCTTTACCTTCTGTGTAATCCATGATAAACATATGATCTGTAAATTCAGTGCCAAAAACCAGGTTGTTTTCATCCGGCTTTGGTTTTAACTGTGTTCTTTTAGTAATTGTGATTTCCATAATTCTTCCACTCCAATCTTTTTAAAAACACTCTGATATATAGTATACATTCATTGTATACAAAGAACAAGTGCTAAAATAAAAAAAAGGGCAAATTTGCCCTTTTTATATGTATTTTTAATTGTACACGATGAATTTAGAAGTACCAGTTCCCTGCAATGCATACAGAACCGCTGGTCTGATAACTTCTGAAGCTTGTAAAATTGTGGCTGCGGATGCCGCCTTCCATACAGTCTGTAACAGCCTGCTGTACAGCTGCCGGAGCATTACCAAGATACTGGGTATAATAACCGTCAAGGTAAGAAGCGAACTGACCAGGTGCCGTTAATACACTTACAGCATCCGGTCCCCAACCTGCGTCGACACGGTTCATAACACAGGAGATAACCCCCATTGCTCCTTCATAGGAAGTACCGCCCTCATGTGCAACAATCGCACAGATCAAATCAAAATCACTGCCTGCAGACTGAGTCGCATTTCCAGCACTCGGACTTGGGCTTGAAGCAAGACTTTCAGGAACAGCTTTCTTTGTTCCAACTTCCACGACTTCTTTAACTGGTTCAACCTTTGTATTCGTGGAAATATTTTCGCGTTTTACTTCCACGCCGTCCTGATAGGTTACTTTATCAACAAAATCAGCTTTTCCAACGACACCTTGCGTTACAACATTGCGTGTGCCTTCTTCAAGCTCTGCATTTTCTTTTTCTTCAGTTTCAAAAGGAATATCCTTTTCGCCAGCTTCTTCCTTTACTTCGATACGAGCAATGGTTACATTTGAAACATCAGTCGTTAACGCGGTTGAAGGCGCTGGTGTCACAATATCATCATCGTCGTACTGAATGTTATTATCATTCAACAGGTCACCTACTGTTTCAGCAGCCGATTTATAATCAACCGTCTTTCCATCAACCTTGATCTGGCCAACAGCATTTTTCTTTACTGTAACGGTATCTACATCTTTAACCTTTTTATCCGGATCAACGCTAATTGTATATTCTTCACTTACCGGATACCCCTGATCCTGAAGAACTTCTTCCACAGATTTTTGCAGCTGCGCATTGATAACTTCTGTCTTAACAGCGTCGGCTGCAGTCGCTTTATTTTCGTCTAAAACAAGTTCGACATCCTTAGTCGCATTAAACGCACAGGTTACGCCAATAATAACAACCAGAACAAACAAACCAGAAATAATTGCCGTTTCCTTTTTATACCTCTTTAAAAATCTCTTAACTAATGTTAACTTATTCAAATCGTGTACCCCTTTTTTACTTGTTTTACAAATTCATAGTATAGTTTACAAGTTCGTTACAAAATAAATTTTAACAAGATTTTAGATGTTTGTCAAGTTTTTTAAGCATTTATGCTATAATAATGGCTATTGGAGGATAATATGACGAAAAATATTTTAAATTTTCATAAAGAAACTGCACGTATTTTTGCCGAAAATCTTTTACAATGGTTTTACAAGTCAAAACGTGCCTTGCCTTTTCGCGAGACCAAAGACCCCTATAATATCTGGATCTCGGAAATTATGGCTCAACAAACCCAGATTGATACACTTATTCCCTATTATCATCGTTTTGTTGAGGCTTTTCCGGACGTAACAGCTCTGGCAACTGCGCCTGAGGATAAAGTTTTAAAGCTCTGGGAAGGACTAGGCTATTATTCCAGAGCGAAAAATCTTCATAAGGCAGCTAAAATAATCCATGAAGAATATGACGGTATTTTTCCAGATCATTACGACGCGCTCATTAAGCTCCCCGGCATCGGGCCGTATACCGGCGGTGCCATCGCCAGCATTGCTTTTAAAGAAAAAGTACCTGCTATTGACGGAAATGTCCTGCGTGTAATTTCACGCTTTAACAACTATAGCGGTGACATCGCTGATGTCAAAGTAAAAAAAGCCATTACTGACTGGGTCGCTCAGGCTATACCAGATGCTCCCGGCGATTTTAACGAAGGCCTCATGGAACTCGGCGCTCTGGTTTGTACCCCAACCAACCCAAAGTGCATGATTTGCCCAGAGAGGAATATCTGTGAAGCCTTTAAAGAAGGAACGACGAATCAATTACCCATAAAATCAAAAAAACAGCGTCAGAAAAAGCTTGAAATGGAAGTTGGGATTATCGATATGGGCGGTGCCCTTTATCTTGTTAAACGTCCAGAAAAAGGGCTTCTCTCCGGCTTGTGGAGTTTCCCTATTATAGAGGAAGAAAAAACTAAGCCTGGTAACGCTATCCGTCTAACTTTAAAAACCGTTTTTCCTGATCTACCCGAAGGGAAAGTTATTGGCAACAGCAAGCATGTTTTCAGCCATGTTATTTGGAATATGACTATCTATTATTTTGAAATTGATCCTGTGATGGCTGCTGAAGCACCAGAAAAATATGGCGATGCCCAAGCCGCCTTTAAAGACCGTGAACAACTGGCTGCGGTGGCATTGCCAACGGCATTCTCTAAATTATTAGCGTTGCTGTAAAAAAGAAAAAAGCAAAGAATCAAAGGAATGATTCTTTGCTTTTTTAATAATCAAGCCTTACGTTCAGGAAGGCTTGCGGCAGATTGCCGCCACGCACTTCCGTGTCCTGCAGACACTCCAGTCGGGGGCTGCACCCCATAAAAAAAAGATGATCATTGGCCCTTTGCAAGTACACTTGCACGGGCCACTCACCATCTTTTTTTGCGCGGCTTAAGCTTGAACGCAAAAAGACCCCGCGATGTCCTATCC